>DATMBA010000770.1:0-19185 GCA_035559635.1 Roseiflexaceae bacterium | reverse complement strand
GAGAAGAGGGTGAGTCTTCACCACGAAGGATCCGAAGGGCACGAAGGTTGGGGGCGCCCGCCGCCTTAGCCAAGGACAACACCATACTATCTCTAGGCGCCGCTCCTCGGCTACTGCGGCTTCAGCGCCAAAGCCTTCGTGCCCTTCGGATCCTTCGTGGATCAAAAGCGCGGCCCTTATGCCCCAATGGTCGTCCCCTCCCCCTCCGCCTGCCCGAGCAGCGCCCGTGCCAGCAGCCCCGGCTCAGGTCCGATCAACTGCACGCGCAGGCCCGGCGCGCCGCGCACCAGTTGCCACATCAGTTCCACCTTACCGCGCATGCCGCCCGTCACGTCCACGCCATGCGAGCCGCCGGCGCCTGCCAGCACACGCTCGATATTCGTGGCGTCGATGCGCGGGATGCGCACGGCCGCCGGGTCCAGCCGCGGGTCAGCCGTGAACACACCCGCCTCGCCCACCAGCACGATGCGCGCCGGGCGCAGCGATGGGGTGGCCGCCAGGTGAAGCAGCAGTTGCTCGGTGGAGATGATCGCGCTGCCCTGGGATGTGTCGAAGGCCACGTCGCCGTGCACCACCGGCAGCAGGCCGTGCTCCAGCGCCCGCTCCAGCGCCCAGGTGTCCCAGCTCGCCAGCGTCCCGCCCGCGGCCCGCAGCGAGGCCGAGGGCTGCAGTGCCAGCGCCGGCACCCCCGCCGCCAGCAGCGCGTCCACGACGTGGCGGTTGAGCCGCAGCGCCGCCGCGGCGGTGAGCGCGAAGCCGCGCCAGTCCCCGCCCGGCGCTAACCCCAGGTGGACGCCGTAGCGGCGCGCGTAGACGTGGCCGAACGAGCCGCTGCCGTGGCCCAGGATCACCCGCAGCGTCGGCTCCGCGTCCAGCGCTGCGCGCAACTCCTCCGCCAGCCGCGCGATCGCCACCAGATCCGGTGTCTCCGGGCGGGTCTTGTCGGTGATCACCGATCCACCGAGCTTCACGAAGGTGAGCATAGGAGCAGGAGGTGAGAGGTCATAGGTGGCCTATCACCTATCACCCATCGCCTAATACATCGCGAGGATCGCCAGCGCCGTCACACCCCAGAGCGCGATGCCCACGGCCAGCGGCACGTCACGGAACACCAGGTCGGCCGGGCTACCCCCGCCGCCGTGGCGGTGGATCAGGTAGAGGTAGCGGAAGATGGTGTACACCACGAACGGCACCGTCACCATCATCACCGAGAATGGCTCGTGGGGCAGAGTGGGCGCGGTGGAGGTGAACAGCGTGTAGGCGATGATCGTGGCGGCCGTGATGATCGTCGTCATCTGGTCGATCAGCGGCAGCGAGTACTCGTCCAGGATGCGGCGGTGCTCAGCGGCGCCACCCTGCAACAGCACCAACTCGGCGCGCCGCTTGGAGAAACCCAGGAACAGCGCCAGCAGCCCCATGCAGATCAGCAGCCACTCAGTGATGTTGATATCCAGCACCATGCCGCCGGCCACCGGCCGCAGCACAAAGCCCGCGGCGATCGTGAAGACATCCAGGATGACCAGGTGCTTGAGAACGTACGAGTAGGCCACGCCCTGGATCAGCACGTAAGAGAGCAACGCCAGGCCGAAGTCCACATCCGCCTGCGTGCCGGTGGGCAGCAGGTCCAGCGCGAAGGCCGCCGGGAGCGACACGCCGAGCAGCAGCACGGCCGCACCGAACGCCACCGCCGGGCTGAGGCGCCCGGAGGCCAGCGGGCGGGTGCGCTTCCTCGGGTGGGCGCGGTCCTTCTCGATGTCCACCAGGTCGTTGATCAGGTAGATCGCGCTGGCCGCCATGCAGAACAGCGCGAAGGCCAGCACCACCACCAGCAGCCGGTCCGGGTAGGTCCAGAGCGGCCGCTGCCCGGCGCCGTCCCGCGCGAAGGCGATCGCTCCGAAGACGAAGACGTTCTTGAGCCACTCCTTGGGGCGCATGGCGCGCAGCAGCTCGGTCATCATCGCGCCGCCGCGCGCCCGCACCGCTTCGATCTCGATCGGACGCTCCATGCTCTCTATGCCCTTCACGCACCTCGGCGCTGTGGGGAGGGCCCACCCCTCCCACGCCCCCACTGCCTTGCGTGGGGCTGCGCCCCAGACTTCCCGATGGAAGAGAAACTGCGCGGGCATCAGGTTCCCCCGCACCCCACTTCCTCGGAGGAATCCCCCGCGGGCAGACCGCACCCGCGCCATTCTAGCCGCTCGGCTAGCGCGCGTCAAACCGTAGGCGGCGCACCATGGCTCAAGCCCACGCTGTCACACCATGCCGGCTCATGAACTTTTACCAAATAATCGGGTATGTGGCAGCGTCCCACGCCCGGCCGGCCCCAACGGGCACCCCGCGGCGGGCGAGCCCCGGCAACGCCCGCCGGCGCGGCCTGCGAGGGATAGCCCGCCCGTTCACGGGCCGGGGTGTGGTGCGCCGCCAGGATGCCCGATTCCATCCGCAACGTGCATCAGCGGCGGGCGAGCCCCGGCAACACCCCCGGGTTGGCCCGCCGGGCGGGGTGAGGCGCCAGCAGACCCGTATCAAGAGGCAAAGTTCATCAGGCCGCGCGTGGTGGCGTGCCGACGACGTCGACGCCGCCCGAGCGTGGAAACGGCCTGGCCCCGCAATGCAAACCCGCCGGCCTCCTTGCGGCGGCCGGCGGGCGGCGGGGGGAACGGCGGGCACGTGGTCAGGCCGCGCTCGAGGCCAGGCGGCGGGCAAGCGACTGCAGGCCGCGGTGCTGCAGCGCCTTCACCGAGCCCTCGGTGCGCCCCAGCCTGCTCGCCACCTCCTGGATCGACATGTCCGCCATGAAGCGCATGTGGATCACCTGGCGCTGGTCATCCGTCAACTCGTTCATCATCCGGCCGATCTCCTCGTAGTCCAGCCGCTCGTCCACCGTGCTCTCCGGCCCCTCGCACGCGCCGCCCCAGGTCTCGAGCGGCACATGCTGGCGCACCCGCCGCCGGCGCATGGTGTCCACCGTGCGGTCATGGGCGATGCGGTAGAGCCAGGCCGAGATCGGCCAGCCGCGGTCCTCGTAGCGGTGGATGCCCTCCAGCATGCGCAGGAACACATCGGCCTGCAGGTCCTCGGCCAACTCGACCTCGCCGACGCGAAAGTAGATGTAGCGGTAGATCGCGGGCGCGTAGCGCTCGTAGATCTGCGTGACGGCGCCGTGGTCACCGGCCTTGGCCCGGTAGATCAGCTCGCTGTCGCTAGGGTTGTACTGCATGAGCGTGGTTCCTTCCGCTTCCTGGCGGCTGCCACGAGCGCCCGATCTCGAACTGTGCCGAGTATAGCAACCGCCATGTACCAGGCCGTAACCAGCGCGCCGCTCGTGCGGTAGAGGCCGCCCGGCCGCGGGTGCTATAATGGGCAGAAGTCGTGCGGGGACAGCGCCCGGCGTTCCAACGCACGGTTTGGCGGGGTCTGCGCCCCCGGCCCCCCGCAACGGGGAGGCCTGGAGGGAGCACGTCCTCCAGAAGGGGGAGCGAGCGAGGTGAACCTCGGCGAGGCACAACGCGAGATGCTGGCGCTGCTGGCGAGCCGCGGCATCGTGGACCAACGCGTGCTGGACGCGATGGCGCGCGTGCCGCGGCACCTTTTCGTGCCGCCCGAGGCGCGCCCCCACGCCTACGAAGACCGCGCGCTGCCGATCGCCGGCGGGCAGACGATCTCGCAGCCGTACATCGTGGCGCTCATGGCCGAGGCGCTGCGAGTGCAACCAGGCGAGCGCGTGCTGGAGGTCGGCACCGGCTCGGGCTACGCCGCCGCGGTCATCAGCCTGCTGGCCGGCGAGGTGTACACCGTCGAGCGGCACGCCGCGCTGGCCGAGAGCGCCGCGCGGCGCCTGCGCGAGCTCGGCTACCGCAACGTCTATGTCTTCACCGCCGATGGCACAGGCGGGCTGCCGGCCTACGCGCCGTACGACGGCATCGTAGTGCCGGCGGCGGCGCCCTGGGTGCCCCGCCCGCTGCGCGAGCAACTGGCCGAGGGTGGCCGCCTGGTGATCCCGGTGGGCGGCCACAGCGAGCAGGTGCTGCTGCGCCTCACCCGCCGCGGCCACGAGACGCGCAGCGAGCGGCTGTGCGACGTACGCTTCGTGCCGCTGATCGGCGGCCACGCTTGGGAGGCGGACTCGCCGCCGGACCGCTGACACACTGCGTCGATCGTGCGGTAAGCTACAGGTTCGCTGCGCGGCTGTCAGCTCGACCGTCGGGGGAGGCTCGGAGGGGGCTTCGCCCCTCCGAAACATGGTTTCGTGGGGGCCTGCGGCCCCCACACCCCCGTCTCAGGGAAGGGCCAGGGAGGGCTGCGCTCTCTCTGAAACCCTCCTATCGAACCGAAGTTGCCAGTACATAAGAAAGCGATCATCGACGTGCGCCATCTCTTCTCCACGCCCGACGAGGCGATCTTCCGTGGCCAGGCGAACGACAACGCCGAGTTGCTCAAGGCCTGGGCCGGCACCACGCTGGCCTACGCGGTCGTCATCACCGGCTCGCAGAACCTGGTGAGCAACTTCTCCGGCCTGCTGGTGAACCTGGGCATCGCGGCCGTGGTGTGCGGCCTGGCGCTGGTGCTGCACGAGCTGGCCCACCGCGCGGTGGCGCGGCGCTACGGCGCACAAGCGCACTTCGTGGCCAACAACCAGATGCTGGTGATCTCGCTGCTGATCGCGCTCCTCCCGATCGGGTTCTTCTTCGCCGCGCCCGGCGCCGTCTGGCACCGCGGCTACCTCTCGGAGCGTCAGGCCGGCCTGGTGGCGGCCGCCGGCCCGGCCACCAACATGGCCTTCGCGCTGCTGTTCCTGCTCACCGCGCCCTTCGTGTTCGCCTTCGTGAGCGATGCATCCTGGGTGCAGCGCCTGTTCTTCATCGGCGTGGGGCTGAACGCCGCGATCGGCCTGTTCAACATGATCCCCACCCCGCCCTTCGATGGCGCGAAGGTGCTGGCCTGGAGCCAGCTCTACTTCGGCGTCATGGTCGGCGTCGGCGTGCTGCTGGCCTTCGTGATCGCCAGCCCCAGCGCCCTGGCCAGGATCTGGGGCTTCGCCCTGGGCCTGCTGGGGGGGTGAGCCGTGCCCTGCCTGAGCGCCTGTTTGAAACGGGGATGGGTGAGGGGTGAAACCCCTCACCCATCCCCCGCCCGCCCGCCGCTGCGCGGCGGGCGGGCGGGGGAGATACGGGGGCCTGCGGCCCCCGCCTGGAGGAACCAAACACTATGACACGCATCCCACTCATCGCCGGAAACTGGAAGATGTACAAGACCGTGGCCGAGGCCGTGGAGCTGGTGGAGGGGCTGCTGCGCGGGCTGGGGGAGGTGAGCGGCCGCGAGGTGCTGATCTGCCCGCCCTTCACCGCGCTGCACGCCCTCGGCCCGCGGCTGCAGGGCACCCCCGTACGTCTGGGGGCGCAGAACCTCTACCCCGAGCCGCAGGGCGCCTTCACCGGCGAGGTGGCGCCACCCATGCTGCAGGAGCTGGGCTGCAGCTACGTGATCGTCGGCCACAGCGAGCGGCGCCAGATCTTCGGTGAGGGCGACGAACTGATCAGCAGGAAGCTGCGCGCGGCACTGGCCTACGGCCTGCGGCCGATCCTGTGCGTTGGCGAGACGAAGCCGCAGCGCGACGCGGGCCGGGCAGAGGACGTCACACTCGGCCAACTGCGCGCCGCCCTGGCCGGCGTGAGCGCCGCCGAGCTGCCCGCGGTGGTGGTGGCCTACGAGCCGGTCTGGGCGATCGGCACCGGGGACACCGCCACCCCGGCGGACGCGCAGGCCATGCACGCATCCATCCGCAGCGCGCTGGCCGGGCTGTACGGCGCGCAGGCCGCGGACGGCGTGCGCATCCAGTACGGCGGCAGCGTCAAGCCGGACAACGTGGACGAGTTGATGGCCCAGCCGGACATCGACGGCGCGCTGGTGGGCGGCGCCTCGCTCAAGGCGGAGAGCTTCCTCAGGATCGTGCATTTCCGGTAGCGGCTCGCTACAGAGGTTGTGGGGGGTTCCAGGGAGGGCTTCGCCCTCCCTTCGATCCTCCCGCGAGGGGGTGGGGGTTCCAGGGAAGGCTTCGCCCTCCCTGGAACACTGCGGTGCGGTGGGGGTTCAGGGGCGGGCCTGGCTCGCCCCTGAACCCTCCCGACGTCAGGCGGCGCTGGCGTGGGCGGGCGGGCCCTCGAGCACGCTGGTGGTCAGGGTACGCAGCAGCGCGAGCGGTACCGGCTTGGTGAGGCAGTGGGCCACCTGCAGGCGCTGGGCCGCCTCCTGCAGCTCGGGCGAGTTGTAGGCCGTGATCAGGATGATACGGGTCGGGATGGCCTGCTCGCGCACGTGCGCGATCAGCGTCAGGCCGTTGACACCCGGCATGTGATAGTCCGTGATGATGAGGTCGGGGGTGTGCTGCGCCAGCCAGTCGAGCGCCTCGCGCACCGAGGCGGCGGTGACGATCTGCTGGAGTTCGTCGAGCGAGCGAAGGGCTTGCTCGAGCATCAGGCGCTGGTTCGCCTCGTCGTCGACAATGAGGATGGAACGTGGAGACATCGCTTTCCCCGCCAGATGCGTTGCTATGAGCGCTGTCGCTCGCACGCCCATCATACTTCGGGGCCGCACCCTTATGGCGCGCAGGTTATGATCGGAATGTAGGCGGCGCTGTAATCGTGCCCGAGGCGCAACTTCGTCTGTGCTGGTTCGTTCTATAGAGTGACGGCGAGCGCGCTCAGGCGCATTCATGGGTGTGACGACGAGTCGTGCGAGCACCGACCACGCCTGGCGGCTGATGAACTGTTACCAACGCATCGGCTCCGTGGCGCCCTCCCACGCCCGGCCGGGACCAGCGGGCACCCCGCGGCGGGGCGCGGCAAAGCCCGCCGGCGCGGGCTTGGGTGCCGGTCGCGCAGACGGCCTGGACCCAAGCTCGCCCGCCGCTTCACAGGCCAGGCGGGGGCGCCGCCCCGGCCCGACAGTACGTCGCACCCCGCATACACCACAGACGGCCAATCTGTGCTACCATGATGCACTGAGCATGAGAAGAAGTGCGATTGATGACCAGAGTTACTACCAGAACCGCCCGCGCGGCGCGCAGGTGGCGTCCACCCCGCGCGCTGGCGCGGCGAAAGTGAGGAATCATAACCTATGCCGAAGAAGGCCGAGTCCCCGAGCGTGACCGCCACCGGCGCCCACGAGCGCGAGCTGCCGCTGGTGGTGCTGGGTGAGATGGTGATCATGCCACACATGACCGTGCCGCTGCAGGTGGGGCAGGGCAAGTCCTACCGCGCCATGGAGCACGCCTGGGACGGTGAGCGCGAGGTGCTGCTGATCTTCGTCTCGGAGAGCGAGATCGAGAGCTACAAGAGCGGCCAGCCGCAGCGGCTCCCGCCGGTGGGCGTGATCGCGCGCCTGGAGGAGTTTATCAAGCTACCGGACGGCACGGTGCGCATCATCCTGGAGGGCCTCACCCGCGCGCACGTGCGCGGCGCGGTGCAGAGCGAGCCGTTCTACCGCGTGCGCTGCGCCCAGATCCACGACCCCGAGCCGAACGGCATGGAGGTCGAGGCGCTGATGGAGACGGTGAAGCAGCAGGTGGACGAGTTCGTGGACCACCTGGGCGAGGTGCCGCAGGATGCGGTGGCCTTCGTGCACCGCATCGACAAGCCCGGCCACCTGGCGGACATCGTCACCTACGCGCCAGCCTTCGAGTTCGAGGAGCGGCTGGACATCCTCAACGAGCTGGACCCGGTGGAGCGGCTGCGCAAGGCCTACCTGCTGCTGGCGCGCCAGCTCGAGCTCTTGAAGCTGCGCCAGAAGATCCAGCAGGACACCAAGGAGGTGCTGGACCAGAGCCAGCGCGAGTACTACCTGCGCGAGCAGATGCGCATCATCCGCCGCGAGTTGGGCGAGGACGACGAACTGGACGATCCGATCGACGAGCTGAAGCGCAAGATCGCCGGCCTCAACGCGCCGGACTATGTCAAGGAGCAGGCCACTCACGAGGTCAAGCGCCTGGCGCAGCAGGGCATGAACAGCCCCGAGGCGGGCGTGATCCGCACCTACCTGGACTGGATCCTGAACCTGCCGTGGGCCGAGGAGCAGATGCCGGAGATCAGCATCGCCGAGGCTCAGAAGGTGCTGGACGAGGACCACTACGGGCTGGAGAAGGTTAAGGAGCGCATCCTGGAGTACCTGGCGGTGCGTAAGCTGGCCGGCAACAAGATGCGCAGCCCGATCCTGTGCTTCGTCGGGCCACCCGGCGTGGGTAAGACGAGCCTGGGCCGCTCGATCGCCCGCGCCCTTGGGCGCCAGTTCGTGCGCACCAGCCTGGGCGGTATCCGGGACGAGGCCGAGATCCGTGGCCACCGGCGCACCTACATCGGTGCGCTGCCCGGCCGCATCATCCAGGGCATGAAGACGGCCAAGTCGCGCTACCCGGTGTATGTGCTGGACGAGATCGACAAGGTGGGGCAGGACTTCCGCGGCGACCCAACCTCGGCGCTGCTGGAAGTGCTGGATCCGGAGCAGAACGCGGCCTTCTCGGACCACTACCTGGAGATCCCGTACGACCTCTCTCAGGTGGTGTTCATCGCCACCGCCAACCAACTCGACCCGATCCCTAGCCCGCTGCGCGACCGCATGGAGATCATCGAGATCGGCGGCTACACCGAGGACGAGAAGCTCGGCATCGCGCGTGGCTTCCTGGTGCGCAAGCAGCGCGAGTTCCACGGGCTGACCCCCGAGCAGTTGGAGATCACCGACGCGGCGATCATCAAGTTGGTGCGCGAGTACACCCGCGAGGCCGGCGTGCGCAATCTGGAGCGCGAGATCGCCAGCCTGTGCCGCAAGACGGCGCGCAAGGTGGCCGCTGCCGCGGACGACGGCGACACGAGCAAGCAGATCGTGATCGACGCCGCGGACATCGTCACCTACCTCGGCCCGGAGCGCTTCACCTTCGGCCTGGCCGAGGAGAAGGACGAGGTGGGCGTAGCCACCGGGGTGACGTGGTCGCCCACCGGCGGGGACGTGCTGAGCATCGAGGTGCTGCCGGTGAAGGGCAAGGGCAACCTGCAGCTCACCGGGCAACTCGGCGAGGTGATGAAGGAGTCGGCCCAGGCGGCGCTCTCCTACGCGCGCTACCGCGCCGAGCAACTCGGAGTGGATCCGAACTACTTCGAGACGCACAACATCCACATCCACGTGCCGGAGGGCGCGGTGCCGAAGGAGGGGCCGTCGGCGGGCATCACGCTCACCACGGCGCTGATCTCGGCCATGACCGGCCGGCCGGTGCGGCGGGACGTCGCGATGACCGGCGAGGTGACGCTGCGCGGCAAGGTGCTGCCGATCGGCGGGCTGAAGGAGAAGACGCTGGCCGCGCACCGGGCCGGGATCAAGACCTTCATCCTGCCGAAGGATAACGCCAAGGACATCGCCGAGCTGCCGAAGAAGGTGCGCGACGAGCTGCAGCTTATCCCGGTGTCGTCCATGGACGAGGTGCTGAAGATCGCGCTGACGCGCTGAACCCTCAGGCCAGCCAAAGGATCCGGGTCAACAAAGCAGGAGCCGAGAGAACGGACATTCCGTTCTCTCGGCTCCTGCTCCGTTGCCGACTCTCCGTTCCGGTGCCGGAGATCGGTTCGCTATTTCGAGAGCTGCCCGCGCAGCGCGCCCGCCGGGAACTCCGCATTGTGGACGTTCACGTAGTAGTTCTCCGGGTTCTGCCGGATGGCTTTGATCAGCTCGGGGGCGACGGTCGCACACGCACTCGACGAGCCGCTCGCCGGCGGCACGAGGGGGACGACCACCGGGCCAGCGACATCGGCGGTGCCCACATGGATATGCGCGGCAGTAGCCGGCGCGATGTCCTCGACGTGCAGCTCGTAGCAGATCTCGCCCTGGCCCTGGTTGAGCGTGAGGCTGGCGTGCCCGCTGCCGTCCGGGTCGCCGGGGTTGGGCCTCTCGGCAGCGCCGGTGAGCGCGGTGCTGAACGGCCGGCCGCCGTCGTCGGCGAAGGCCGGGCCTGCGGCTGCGAGGGCTGCGGCCAGTGCGAGCAGGAGCAGCGACACCTTCTTCATTGCCTTCCTCCTTCGGCCCGGCGCCGCCCGCCCCCCGTGGGCAGGCTGAGGCCATGTCAGCGGCTGTTTCACACCTGGTCGTCCGGGGGCTACTGACATGTACGAAGTGAGGCGGGCGGGTGGATCTCTCCGGCGCTACCCGGCCACAACCTCGCCGGCGCCAGCGGGCGCGGCGTGCTGATGCAGCAGCTGCGTGGCCGCCTCGGCGGTGAGCGCGTGGCTGAGCAGGTAGCCCTGCACGGCGTCGCAGCCGTGGCTGAGCAGGAACGCTCGCTGCCCGTCGGTCTCCACGCCCTCGGCCACCACGTGCAGGCCGAGGATGTGCCCCATGGCGATGATCGCGCTGGTGATCGCGGCGGCGTCGTGGTTCTCGGTGATGTCGTGGATGAACGAGCGGTCGATCTTCAGCGTGCGGGCCGGAAGGCGCCGCAGGTAGCTGAGCGACGAGTAGCTGGTGCCGAAGTCGTCGATCGCCGTCTCCACGCCCATGGCGGCGAGTTGGCCGAGCGAGTGGATGGTCTGCTCGACGCTCGTCATAGCAGTGCTCTCGGTGATCTCCAGCTGCAGCGAGCGCGGCGCCAGCCCGGTCTCGGCCAGCACCTGCTGGATCAAGTGCGGCAGCTGCGGGTCATGCAGGTTGCGCGCCGAGATGTTCACCGAGACGATGATGTCGGCGTGGCCGCTCGCGATCCAGACTCTGGCTTGCGCGCATGCCTGCCGCAGCACCCACCTATCGATCGCCCCGATCAGGCCGGTCTCCTCGGCGAGGGGCACGAACACCGCGGGCGAGACCGGCCCACGCTCGGGGTGGCGCCAGCGCACCAGCGCCTCGAAGCTGCGGATGCGACCGTTGCCCAGGTGCGCGATCGGCTGGTAGTGGACGTCGAGCTCCTGGTGCACGATCGCCTGGCGCAGGTCGGCCTCCAGGCGCAGCAGCCCGAGCGTGCGAGCGTGCATGGCGGCGTCGAAGATGGCGTAGCAGGCGCGCCCGTTGGCCTTGGCCTGGTAGAGCGCGGTGTCGGCGTCGCGCAGCAGGTCCTCGGCGCGCTCGTAGGCGGCGCTCACCATGGTGATGCCGATGCTGGCCTGGATGGAGACCTGCACGCCCGCGAGGTCGAGCGGCTCGGCCAGGTGCGCCTGGACGCGCGCGGCCACCTGCGCGGCGTCGTCCACGCCGTGCAGGTCATGGAGCACCACGGCGAACTCGTCGCCGCCGAGACGCGCCACGAAGTCGCCGGCACGCCGGGCCGCGCTGAGGCGGCGGGCGGCGGTGGTGAGCAACTGGTCGCCAGCGGCGTGCCCGAGGCTGTCGTTGATGATCTTGAAGCGGTCCAGGTCCATGAACAGGACGGCAGCCGCGATCTCGGGGCGCCGCCGCGCGCGCGCGATAGTCCACTCCAGGTGGTCCATCAGGTAGGCGCGGTTGGGCAGGTCGGTGAGCGGGTCATGCAGCGCTTCATGCCGCAGCCGCTCCTCGATCGCCTTGCGGGCGTTGATATCGGTGAACGAGCCGGCCATGCGCACCGGGCGGCCCTGCTCGTCGTAGATCGCCAGGCCACGCGCCAGCACCCAGGAGTAGGTGCGGCCGTCGCCGCGCAGGATGCGGTGCTCGCTCTCGAAATGCGGCGCGCGGCCTTCCAGGTGGGTGGCGATCTGCGCGCGCACGCGCTCGATGTCGTCGGGGTGGATGCGCCCGAGCCAGCCCTCCGGGCTATGGCCGATGTCGGCGTCGGTGTAGCCAAGCAGCGCCTTCCAGCGCGCCGAGTAGTGCACCGCGCCGCTGCGCAAGTCCCAATCCCAGATGCCGTCCTTGGCACCCTGGAGGGCCAGGGCGTAGCGCTCCTCGCTCTCGCGCAGCGCCTCCTCCGCAGCGTGCTTGGCCGCCAGGCTCTCCTGGAAGGTGTTGAACCAGCGGCTCAGCTCACCGATCTCGTCCCGGCTGCGCACCGCCAGCGGTGCCTGCCAGCCCGGCTCGCCGGCCTGGTAGAGCTGGAAGCGCCGCGTGAGCTGGCGCAGCGGCGCGACCACGTGGCATGTCACCAGCCAGGTGGCGGCCAACACCAGGGCGAAGGCCGCCGACAACGCGATGATCATGGCCGCGCCGATCGGCGCGGCGCGCGCCTCCAGGGTGCGGAGCGGCACGAAGCTGAGCACCGTCCACTCGCTGATGTCGGAGCGGGCGTAGGTCACCAGCATCGGCTGGCCGTCCACTGCCTGGACGAACGTCCCACGCCGGGCGTCGAGCCGGCCGGCCAGCGCGGCGCTCAACTCGGCGCCGTAGAGCCGCTTGTCGGGGTGGTAGATCACCCGCCGGTGGGCGTCGATCACCGTGAGGTAGGCGTCTTCGCCGAAGTCCACCTGCCGGAAGTACTCGTGCAGGTAGTCCGCGCTGTAGTTCACCACCAGCACCCCCGTCTCGCGCGACTCGAGCGTGCCGGGGTCGATCGTCGCCAGCATGCGCGCGGCGGCGATCACCTTGCGGGACCCGGAGCTGGCGTTGACGTTGTCCTCGATCCCTATCCAGGCGACACCCGGGCTTGCGGCGCGCGCCGCCGCGAAGATACGGTCGCGGGCATCGGCGCGGATGTTGGAGATGTTGAGCGTGTCGCCGACGTGGTAGTGGCCGCCGCGGAGGGTGAAGATATCGATCGAGACCAGGCCGTGCAGGTCGGCGTACCCGTCCAGGATGTAGCCGATGCGCGCCTGGGTGGCGAGGTTGGTGTAGGTGTCAGCCGCGGCGCCGTCGCTCGCGATCGCGCCGGTGATCTCCTCGACGCTGGCGAGCCTGGCGATCAGGCTCGCGATCTGCTCGAGCTGGAGGTCGAGGTAGCGCTTCTGGTCATAGGACAGCTCGGCGGTATAGCGCGCGGCCTCCTCGCGCACGATCGTGCGCGACACCTCGAACGACGAGAGCCCGACGACGAGGAGCGGGATGATGCTCGCGAGCAGGAGGAAGCCGATGAACTTCTGGATAAGATTGAGCGACACGCGCATACCGTTCATACGGCCGATCGTAGCAACAACCGGCGAGGAAATGTTACCAATGCCGGATCGACACGTGAGCGGGTTGGTGCCGGGCGGCGCGGCGGTGTGGTACGTAGCGTGCATCGCTCAAGATGGGAGTACGGGGGCCGCTGGCCCCCGAAAAGATCGGGTATAGATTCTGGTGGGGGGACTGCGCCCATCCGGCCGCGCCGCGGGGGCGGGGCCCTCACGCAAGCCCTGCCAGAGAGGAGGACGCCATGGCGCTCTCATTCACCCTCAGCCCGCTGGACGTGCAGGCACGGGGGGCGGCCGGCATGCGGCGGCACGTGCTGGTGACCGGCGCGGCCGGCACGATCGGGTCGTACTTCGCGAGCACGGCCGCAAGCGCTACGCGCTGCGCCTGATGGTGCGGCCCGGCGACGAGGACGCCACGCGGCTGCGAGTGTTCGGCGAAGTGGTGGAGGCCGACCTGCAGCAACTGATCGAGCGCAGCATCGACGCTGAGCACATCCGCTTCGCGATCTTTAACGGCCCGAGCGACAATCGCTTCAAGCGGCTGGACATCTCGGACGCGCGGCTGCCGGGCTACGCGCCGCAGGACGACCTGACCGACATGCACCCGCGGTTGAAGGAGTTGCACCTCGGCGAGCAGGTGAGCGCCCACAACGTGCAGGACGAGCGGCAGGACTCTGGGGCGCGGGAGGGGGGCAGCGGATAGGGAGCGGATGAACGGATAGCGGATGGAGAAGGCCTGCCCCGTTAACAGGCTCCATCACCGTTGAGGAGCCCGACGGTGACGGAGACCTCATGAGTGTTGACAACCGCAATCGGTGCTGGATTCGCGGCTTTCGCCGGTCAAGGCCGCCTGAAGGCTCGTAGCCGGGGGAGGGCCCTAGCGAACGTGATGGTCAAAACTCATCAGATACGCTTCGTGCCCGCGTGTCTGCGTGCCTTCATGGTACAATAGCGGCGCCTTCTTCCGCAACAGCACTGATGGAGCAGCGATGGCCTTCCCGCGACGCAGCGGCATTGTGCTGCACCCCACGTCGCTCCCCGGGCGCTTCGGCATTGGGGATCTGGGCGATCCGGCCTACGCGTTCGTGGACTTCCTGGCACGCGCGGGCCAGACCTACTGGCAGGTGCTGCCGCTCAGCCCCACCGGCTACGGCGACTCGCCCTACCAGGGCACCTCAGCCTTCGCCGGCAACCCGATGCTGATCAGCCCGGAGCGCCTGGTGGCCGACGGGCTGCTGGACCCGGAGGACCTGGCGGAGGCGCCAGCCTTCGCCGACGAGCGAGTGGACTATGGCGCGGTGATCGGCTACAAGGGGGCCCTGCTGGAGCGGGCCTACGCGCGCTTTAGCAGCGCGCCGCCTGAGCGCCAGGCGGCCTTCGAGCGCTTCTGTGCCGCGCAGGCCGCCTGGCTGGAGGATTTCGCGCTGTTCACGGCGCTCAAGCAGGCCCACGAGCAGCGCGCCTGGCGCGAGTGGGAGCCGGGCGCCGCCGCGCGGGACCCCGCGGCGCTCGAGCGCTGGCGCGCGGACCTGGCGGAGCAGATCGTCTCCCACAAGTGGCGCCAGTGGGTGTTCTTCGAGCAATGGGAGGCGCTCAAGCGCTACGCCAACGCGCGCGGCGTGCGTGTGCTGGGGGACATCCCGATCTACGTCGCGCTGGACAGCGCCGACGTGTGGGCCAACCCGCAGCTGTTCCACTTCGACGAGTCGCTCAGCCCGACGCTGGTCTCGGGCGTGCCGCCGGACTACTTCAGCGCCACGGGGCAGCTCTGGGGCCACCCGCTCTACCGCTGGGAGGCCATGGCCGCCGATGGCTACGCCTGGTGGATCGCCCGCTTCCGCCAGGCGCTCACCACCGCCGACGTGGTGCGGATCGACCACTTCCGCGCCTTCTACGACTACTGGGAGGTTCCGGCCGGCGCCACCACCGCGATCAGCGGGCGCTGGGTGCGCGGCCACGGCGCGGCGCTGTTCCCGGCGTTGGAGGCCGCCCTCGGCCCGGGGCTCCCAATCATCGCCGAGGACCTAGGGGACTTCACCGCCGAGTCGCGCGCCGGGCTGGACGCACTAATGGCGCGCTTCGGCTTCCCAGGAATGCGCATCTTCCAGTTCGCCTTCAACAAGCGCGAGGGGGACCGCTTCTTCCCGCACCGCTACCCGCGCAACACGGTGGTCTACACCGGCACGCACGACAACGACACCTCGCTCGGCTGGTTCACCCACAGCTCCACCCCGGCCGAGCGTGTGGACGCGCTGCGCTACACCGGCACGGACGGCGCGGACATCGCCTGGGACTTCATCCGCATCTGCTGGATGAGCGTGGCCGATACCGCCATGACCGTGGCGCAGGACCTGCTCAGCCTGGGCACGGAGGCGCGCCTGAACCTGCCCGGCACGGTTGGCCCGCCGAACTGGACCTGGCGGCTGCCGCCCGGCGCACTGGACGACACCGTGGCCCGGCGCCTGCGCGACCTGACGGATATCTACCAACGGCTGCCGTGAGTGCACCACGAAGATCCGAAGGCGCAAAGGCACGAAGGCCGGAAGAAATGATTGATAGAACAACGCCGTGCTTCGCTGGAGATGCTGTAGCGGCACGGCGCTGAAAAGCATGACATCGTACGATCGTCGCGTCTTCGTGCCTTCGTGTTGAGAAGCGAGGGATCTGTGCGCTGGATCACACGTGAGCGGGTGCGGGTGGGGCGGATCGGCTGCGCCTGGCTGATCACCCGCTTCATCGACCCCGCGGCCGAGCTGTACTTCGTACCCGGTCCGCAGCTGGCGAGCGAGGCGGCCCGCCTGGGGGCGACGATCTTCCACGAGCACGGCTCGGAGCTGGCCCGCCGCGGCGACATCTCCTCCTTCGAGGTGGTGCTGGAGCGCTACGGCCTGGCCTCCGACCCGGCGCTGGCGCTGCTCGGCCAGATCGTCAACACCGCGGACATCAAGACCAGCCCCTATCGCCGGCCGGAGGGTGCGGGGCTGAAGGCGATCACCGACGGCCTGCTGCTGCTGCACGCCGACGACCATGCCGTGTGCGAGGCGGGCTTCCGCGTCTACGAGGCGCTCTACGCCTACTGTCGCTCAACGCTGAAGGAGAAACACTGAACGCTGAGGAGTTGGGGCGCGATCGGCGCCGTGCTGCTTCGATCCTGGCCCGGCCCCTTTATGTGGTGCGTCCAGCACGTGTGTTGACACACATCTGCCGGAAGGGGTGAGTGTGAGGGGGGCTGCGCCCTCCCTCGCCCTCCCCCTTCTGCCAAGAAACTCGCCGGATGCACCCTTTAGTCTTTAGCCTTCAGCCTTCAGAGCTGGCCCGTCTCCCGCCACTCGTCCAGCAGCTTCAGGTAGGCCGGGTCCTGGTAGCGGGCGGGGTGGAAGGCCGGGGCGTAGGGCGGCAGGGGGACACCTTCGATGTGGGCCGCCAGCAACTCGGCGGCGCCGCAGGCCGCCATCACGCCAAAGCCGGAGAGCGCCCCGAGGACGTGGGCGCCGCGCACCGGCAGCGGGCCGATGAGCGGGCGGTTCTCGCGCGTCTTGGTATAGTAGCCGCCGTCCAGCACCGGGCGCGGCGGCCGCTCGACGTAGGGACGCAGGCCGGGGATCATCTCGGCCACGCCGCGCAGCGCCACCTCGGCGAACTGCTCGTCCTCCGGCAGCGGGAAGACCTCCTCCACCGAAGCGGCGTCGTAGGCCCACAGCGCCAGCACCCAGCGGCTCGCCCCGCCTCCCTCGGGCCGGGCGTGAGCGCCGGGCGGCAGTGTCTCCAGCAGCCGGCGCGTCTTGGGCGCCTCGGCCAGCAGCGCGCGCTCCTCCTCGCTCCACGGCAGGTTCACCGGGTCGGCCCAGATCAGGAGTGGCGCGTCGCGCGGGATGGCGCCCAGCCGGTCCTCGAACGCCAGCTTGAGGTGCCGCTCGGAGAACACCGGCAGCTCCGCCCCCAGCATCCGGCCCACCTGCCGCACCATCGGCCCGGCAGCGTTCACGAAGCAGCCGGCGCGCACCGTGGGCGCCGGGCCGCCGCGCAGATGCACCGCCTGAACCGCCCCGTCGCGGACCTCCACCCCCTCGACTGCGGCGCTCAGCAGGCGGACGCCGCGCTCGCGGGCCTGCGAGAGCAGCTCGGCGCCGAGCTGCTGCGCGCTGAGCCAGCCGCAGCGCCGGGCATGCAGCACCGCCACCACGCGCTCCGAGAGGTAGGGGAAGTGGCGGCGGATCAGCGCGCGATCCAGGATCAGGTCCGCGCCGTCCGGCTGGCCGTGGTAGCCGTGCGGCGGGGCGGGCCGGTAGGTCTCAGGCGTACACGAAGACACGAAGGCGCGAAGCCTCGAAGAGTTCGCGCCTGGTGTCTCGGCCGCCGCCGTGGAGCTCCCATCTTCGTGCCCTCGTGCCTTCGTGCCTTCGGGGTACAGACCGAGATCATGCACACGCAGGGTGCCCGCGCCGAGAGAGCAGGACTCCGCGGCGGCGGCGCGCAGCAGCGGCACGCGCGCCGGATCGGCGGTGGCATACAGGTAGCCGCGGCGGTTCATGCCGAAGACGTCGCCGCTCTCGTCCGCCAGGCGTTCCAGGATGTCGATGCTGCGGTTCATGAGCCGCACCATCGCGTCGTCCGGGCCGGGCCAGAAATTGCGGTAACACTCGGTGGACTTGTCGCTAGTGAGCGAGAGCGGCGGGCGCTCGTCCACCAGCAGCACCTCGGCGCCGCGCCCGGCCAAGGCCCATGCGGCGGCGACGCCGGCGATTCCTGCCCCCGCTATGAGGATCTCGGCGGATTCAGGTTTCATACCATGCCCATCCTTCAGTCTGATGGGCGAGTTTCAGGGAGGGCTTCGCCCTCCCTGGCCCTCCCCGTACTGGAGGACGTTTGTGATTCCAGGGAGGGCCACGTCACCTGGCCCTTTCAGAGCCGGTAGAACCGCTGTGCGTTCTCGGCCCACAGCTTGCGCCGCGCATCCGGCGAGAGGTGCGCCGTGAGCGCATCCAGCGTCTCCACCCAGCGGCGGTAGCTGGAGGCCAGCAGCACCACCGGCCAGTCGCCGCCGAAACAGACGCGGTCCTCGCCGAAGCAGGCGAGCGCGTGGTCGACGTACGGCCGCAGGTCCTCGGCCTGCCAGCGCTGGTGGTCGGCCTCGGTGACGGCGCCGCTGATCTTGCACAGCACGTTGGGCAGCGCCGCCATCTGGCGCATGTGCTCGCGCCACGGGTCCAGCGCGCGGCCCCTGATATCCGGCTTGGCCAGGTGGTCCAGCATGAAGCTGGTCTGCGGGCAGCGGCGCACCAGCTCGACGGCGGCGGGGAGCTGGTGGTGGTAGATGCAGATGTCGAAGGAGAGGCCGTACTCGGGCAGGATCTGGACGCCGCGCACGAAGCCCGGCCGCAGGCAGAACTGCGGGTCGGCCTCGCCTTGCAGGATGCGGCGCACACCGCGCACCCGTGGGTCCACCGCCACGAGCGCCTCCAGGTAGGAGCGGGCCACCTCGCCATGCTCCACGGGCGCGTAGGCGACGATCGCGCCGATGCGCGGGTCCTCGCGGGCCTGCTCGGCCGCCCAACGGGCCTCGAGCAGCCCGTAGGCCGGCTCGACATCCACCTGCAGGTAGACCATCGCGGCGATATCCAGCCCGCCGGTGTGCGCGCGATACTCGGCCAGGCCGTAGGGGCGGTCCAGCAACTCGTTGCCATCCAGCCAGGTCATGCGGAAGCGGCGCGGGTCCCACAGGTGCAGGTGGGCATCGACGATCGGGTGATCGGGCATGGCGCGCTCCTTACAGGTGATAGGCCACAGGCGATGGGTGATAGGGAGTGCTGAAGCCGATCTCCTCTCACCTCTGACCTATCACCTATCACCTCATGGCTCGGCAGGAGATGAAGATAGCACGGGCGGCGGGCAGTGTCAACGCGGCCACCTGCACACGGGTTGGTGCCCCGCCGATTAATTTGTTAGCCATGGGTTCGCTGCGCGGTCTCCAGCCGTCCAGTCTGGGGAGGCTCGGAGGGGCTTCGCCCCGCCGACAAACGTTTGTGTGGGGGCCAGAGGCCCCCACACCCCCCAATGCGTGTTCGTGTGCACTGTAAAGTAAGCGCGAACCCTGTCTTAGTGCCTATCCGAATATCTTTGGGAGGGGGCAGGGGAGGGC
>DATMBA010000769.1:0-2973 GCA_035559635.1 Roseiflexaceae bacterium | reverse complement strand
CATCCGAAGGAACTTGCGACGGCTGAGGCGTGTGGTATCTTCCGAAGACATCGTTCCCTCCTTGAGCATCTGGAACCGATAATCCCTGACGGGTGATACGGAATGCGAGATGCGAGATGCGAGATGCGAAATGCGAACGCTGCGGTGGTGACAGATCAGGGGATGGCCGTGGCCGCGCCGCTCTCCACTACCCGGAAGATTGGCGATGGACAGCGCCCTTACGCACTACAGCTCTGTAGCACGTGTCACACCGCACGGATCAGGCATGACGTATCACCCATCACATATCACACATCTCACGTTACGCATTCCGTATCACGCATCACACCTCACGCATTCCGTATCACGCATTATGGCGTGCGCATCACGCATCACGTATCACGCCTGAGCGTGCAGCCAGCATGCCGCCTTGTGGCCGGGCCGGACCTCTTTGAAGGCCGGCATCTCCTCGAGACAGATCTTCATCGCGTGCGGGCAGCGCGGCGCGAACGGGCAGCCGCGGATATCCTCGGTGAGCTTGGGCACCATGCCCTTGATCGGCACCAGCGTCTTGCGCCCCTTGCGCCCCAGCACCGGCACCGAGTTCAGCAGGCCCACCGTGTAGGGGTGCTGCGGGTGGTGAAACAACTCGCGCGTCGGCGCCTCCTCCACCACTTTGCCCAGGTACATCACCGCCACGTGGTCCGCCATCTGTGAGACCACACCGAGGTTGTGGGTGATCATCATGATCGCCGAGCCGAAGTCCGCCTGGAGTTGACGCATCAGATCCAGGATCTGCGCCTGCACCGTCACGTCCAGCGCGGTGGTCGGCTCGTCGGCGATCAGGATAGCCGGGTTACACGAGAGGGCCAGCGCGATCATCACCCGCTGGCGCATACCGCCAGAGAGTTGGTGGGGGTACTCGTGCAGGCGGCGCTTCGCGTCTGCGATCTGCACCTTCTGCAGCATCTCCAGCGCACGGTCCATCGCTTCCCGCCTGCCCACCCGTTGGTGGAGGCGCACCGTCTCGGCGATCTGTGCCCCGACGGTGT
Organism: Roseiflexaceae bacterium; assembly: GCA_035559635.1. Classification (GTDB taxonomy): domain Bacteria; phylum Chloroflexota; class Chloroflexia; order Chloroflexales; family Roseiflexaceae; genus CALJIC01. Next base: position 1,942 of record DATMBA010000769.1, on the reverse strand, counting down.
AGAGCGGGTTGAGCGAGGTCATCGGCTCCTGGAAGATCATGGCGATCTCACCGCCGCGGATGCTGCGCATCTTTGCGCCGTTGGGCTCGAGCTGCGCCAGGTCCACCGTGGTGTGCGCGCCGTTGGTGCCCTGGTGCAGCAGGATCTGGCCGCCCACGATCTTGCCCGGTGGGTTGCGCACCAGCCGCATCACGGACATCGCGGTCACGCTCTTGCCGCAGCCGCTCTCACCCACCACCCCGAGCGTGCTGCCGCGGTCCAGCGCCAGGTCGACACCGTTCACCGCCTTGATGGTGCCGGCCTCAAGGGTAAAGAAGGTCTTGAGATCCTTGATCTCCAGGATGCGGCGCGCGATGGCGGTGTCGGTCATAGGGCTTCCCCAGGCCAGGCGATGGGCGATAGGCGATGGGCGGTGACACTCCCATGACCTATCTCCTATGGCCTCTCACCTATCGCCTCTGACCCATGCCAGAAACGCAAGATCGTGCTACGGGTGTTCTTGTGGTCGCAGGTATAGATTATATAAAATGGAGGCGCGTGTCTTGGACAAAAGCGCGCAGTTTATTTGGACAAAAGAATACTCGCCGGTTGCTGCGCGCGCTCGCGGTAGTCGCGCGGGGCACACCCCTCCAGTTTGCGGAACACGCGGCTAAAGTAGGCCGGGTCGCCAAATCCCACCATCGTGGCCACGGCGGTGATGGTGGCGTCGGTCTCGCGCAGCAGGGCCTTGGCGCGCTCGACGCGGTAGCGGTGGAGGTACTCCCAGGGGGCGAGGCCGAACTCGCGGTGGAAGATCTGGGTGAGGTAGTTCTCGCTCACACCCACGTGCGTGGCGATCTCGTGGCGCGAGAGGTCGCGGGCGTGGTGCTGCTGGATGTAGGTCACGGCACGGCCCACCAACTCGCCGGTGTGGGAGACCGGCGGGTGACCCTTCTCGGCGCGCGTCACGCGCACGTCGAAGGCCAGGTCCGCGTTGCGCAGCGCGATGCCGAGTTGGTCCGCGAGCACTTGCAGCCCGGCCAACTCCTCCTCGGTGCGCTGGGCCGGCTGATAGCTGTGCAGGTCCAGCACACCCTGCAGCGCGCGCCCGGCGCGCACCGGCAGCACCACTCGCGAGCGCACCTGCGGCAGCGCCGGGTCCGGCGGGAAGCGGTGGCTGTGGCGCGTGTCCGGGATGTACACCGGCTCGCCGCGCGCGATCACCTGGCCCAGCAGGCCGGCCTCGGCCAGCGGCAGCCGGCGCACGCGCGGCGCCGGTTCGGGGGTATTGAGCGCCAGCGTCTGGTCCAGTTCAGACCAGAAGTACAGTTGGGCGGCGTCGAAGCCGAAGTTGGCGCGGATGATCGCCACGATCTCCCGCCCCAGCCGCCGCCGGTCGTCCAGCGTGCCCACCAGCCGGTTGATCGCCATGCTGGTCTCGATCTGGGTGAGCCGCTGCCGGTCCCGCTGGCGGTGGACGCCCACCAAGCGGTTGGGCAGGTTGGCGATGGCGGTGAGCTTCTCCAGGGCCGCCTCGGCCACGTTGGTGGCCGTGATGAGGTGCATGTGGTAGGGGAAGCGCTGCGGCAGCGGCTCACCGCGTGCCGCCTGGCAGGCCAGGTCCACCGCGCGGGCGCCGAACTCGGCCGCCGAGGTGTCCACCGTGGCGGTCATGCTGCCCTCGGCGATCGCCGCGAGCGCCTGCGGGTCGCCGTTGATACCCACCACCGGTGTGCCGCGGCGGAAGAGCCCGAGCTGGCGGGCGCAGTCCCGCGCCGCGAGCGCAAGCGAGTCCGACAGGCCGAAGATCGCGTCGGGGGGCTCGCCGAACGCGCGCAGGGCGACCTCGATCTGCGGGTAGGCGTGCTCGTAGCGCCAGGCGCTGGGGATGTGGCGCAGGCGGACGCCGGGGTAGCGGCGCAGCGCGCCCGCGAGGCCGGCCAGCCGGCTGCGGCCGTCCTCG
>DATMBA010000768.1:0-3559 GCA_035559635.1 Roseiflexaceae bacterium | reverse complement strand
TGCCAAGCCCGCCGCTGCGGGCTGCAGGCCGCGCAGGCGGCCTGCGCAACAGCTAGCCCGCGGGGCCCAGAGGGCACCCCACGCGCCGGGCGCGGGACGCCACAATGGACGTTGACGTGGCCCTAGCCTCGGGGTTGTGCGCGTCGCGCACCGCGAGCGTCAGCACCGTCTCGGCCAAGGGGCCGCAGGCCGCCGCCGCGATAAGAGTAGGCCCATGGTCTCTGAGTGTGTCCTTTCATCACGCGGCTGCCAGCTTCCAGTTCGAAGGGGGACAAGGAGGGGCGAAGCCCGGCCGAACAGGAAACATCGCGGCGGCCGCCGCCCCCGCGCCCCCAGCCGGGAGGCGTTTCAAACAAGCTCTCAGGGCTTCGACAGCGCCTGGAGCGCCTGGGCCGCCGCGGCCTCGAGGCGCTGGATCTCCTGCTGCAGACGCCCCTCCTCGGCCCCCAGCGTGCCGAGCTGATCCTCCAGCTCGCCGAGCAGCGCGACGTAGCGGGTGCGCAGCGCGCCCTCATCTCCCTCGCGGCCGAGCGGTGTGAGGCTCTGCTGGGTCTGCTGCTGCCGGCGGTAGATCCGCTGGCGCTCCTGCTCGATCTGCTGCAGCCGCGCCTGGGCCTGGCCGATCTGCGCGTAGATGTGCAGCACCCTGGCGAGCGCCTGGAAGGTGGCCTCGTCCAAAAAGCGCCGCCGCAGGTAGTCGCGCAGCTGTGGGCCGCTCACCCCGCGCACGTGCTCGCGCCGCGCCGTCTTCATACGCTGCAACACGGCGAAGGTGGTCTCGGCCCCCGGTGGGCAGCGCACCTCCCAACGCGCCACCCCCTGGGACTGCTCGGAAGGCGGCGGGGTATCGAACAACTCATAGCCGTGGAGCAGCGGCTGCTCCACCGTGACGATGGCCGGCGCGGCGAGCGTGCTGGCGATGCGGTACACGGCGCGCTGCACGTCCCACTCCTCCAGCAGCAGGTACTCGTCCCGCACGCTCACCCCGGCGAGCTGGCGCTCGCTGCGGTGCTCCTCGGCCACGCTGATGCCCAACTCCACCGCGTAGGGTAGGATCAGCTCGCTGCCGGCGCGGGTGAAGGGCAGCACCGCCTCGCCGGCATAGTCCCCTTCCTCTACCACCGTGGCCGGGCCGCGCTCCAGCGTCAGGCCGGTCTCGTTGCGCATCCGCAGCGAGGCCACCGGGTGGCGCGGCAGCTTGGCCCCGTTGTAGAGCAGCTCCTTGTGCCCCTCCAGCCGCTGGCTGACGATCGGCACCATGGCGGACTGGCCGCGCGCCACCGTCACTGGGTGGGCCACGCGGTACTGGAACAGCGCACCGCGCTCCTCGCCCACCAGCTCGGCCTGGGCCGAGGCCTCGGCAGCCTCCATGGAGAACGCCGCCGGCGCAGGGGCGCCTGCCATCTCGGCCGCGGCGTCCGCTACCATCATGCCGCGCGCCATGGCCGGGGGACCCATCCTGAGCAGCGGCGAGGGCGGCTCGGCCTCCGCCACCATCCCGGCGAACTCGATCGGCCCGGCCACGGTGCGCGTCTCGTCCGCCACCAGCGGCCGCTCGGGGATGTGCGGCTCGTACAGGCGGTAGCGAAACGACACCGGCATCCCGGCCACCAGCGTCAGCTCCACCCCCTCCAGGTCCTCGTCGAGCTGGTTGTCGAACAAGCCCCAGCCCTGGAGGAGCACCGACGAACGACCAACGACGAACGACGAACGTACTGCCCCCCTCTCTGGGCGAGATTCTGCATTTGTCATCGATTGCTGGTCGTTGGTCGATGGTCGTTCGTCGTTCGTCGGCTCGAAGAGCACCCGGTAGCTCACCCGCCAGGCCGGCGCGGGGGCCACGTAGCCCACCAGCAGGTCGTGGTCGCCCTCGGAGAGGCGCAGCGTGGCGGCGCGGCGGTCCTCCTCGCTCTGCGAGGCACGCAGGAAGTAGGCCAGGTCCTCGGCGGCGCGCTCGTCCAGCAGCTCGAGGCGCTCGATCTGCCGCACACCCAGTGGGCGCACCTGGCGCTCCTCGGGGATGTAGAGCGACACCAGCGGCGCCTTGAGCGGCTCCTCCTCCGCCACATCCACGCCGAGCACGACCCCCTCAACGGGTGATAGGCGATGGGCGGCGGGCGATGGAGGGGGGCTCTCCAGCTGCGCGCCGGGCGCATCCGGCGCTGGTGGTACGCCTCCCGGCCTGCCGCCCATCGCCCATCGCCTATCGCTCAGGTACAGCCGCACCCGCCGCCCGCGCAGGTCACGCAACAGGTCCAAGAGCGAGCGCTCGTCCGAAAGGTGGATGGAGCCGCGGCTGACGCGCGCCGCGCGGTCCTCGGGGGTCTCGAAGTCCACCCCCAGCACCCGCCCCGCGCCCAGGTCCAGCGCCACCAGGCTCTTGAGCACGTCGTCCATCGCCTCGCGTGGGAAGCTGAGGCGCAGCGAGCTCCCGCTGAGCGGGCCGCGGCGCTCGAAGTAGCCCACGCCGTGCTTATAGATCACCAGGCGGCGGATGGGGAGATCTGGCATCGCATACCTCCGAGAGGGTGGGTTTCAGGGAGGGCTGTGCCCGCCCTGGCCCTCCCGCCTCCCACCGGGGGGCTGCAGAGAGGGCGCGGCCTCCCTGCCTCTCCTACTTGCAGGGAGTGGGTTTCAGGGAGGGCTGTGCCCTTCCTGGCCCTCTTAACTCTTGCCCCGCACGACCGGGTTGTAGTAGGTGTAGATCAGCCGCGAGAAACCGGCGATCGACTCCATCATCACCCGGTCGGGGATGGGCGCGCCGCCGCCGAGCGGTCGGTAGAGATAGATCGCCACGATGTAGGCGCCGCCGGGCGAGCGCACGATGCCGGCGTCGGCCTGCATGTCCTCGATCCAGCCGCTCTTGTGGGCGGCGCGCGTGCCGGGCGGCAGGCCAGCGACCAGGCGCTTCTTGTCGCCATTCTTCTCCAGCCGGCCGATCATCTCCTGGCAGCGCGCGGCGGTGAGGGTCTCGGGGAACTGCTCCAGCAGCACCCCTTCGCCGCGGCTGCACTGCTCGATCCAGATGTACAGGCGCGCCATCTCGGCCGGGGTGGTGCGCAGGGCGCAGCCGGTCTCGGTGTGCGGCTTGGGGCCTACCGGGTCCTTGGGGCCGCAGCGGTACTTCAGCTTGTTGAGGCGGATGTAGTCGAGCGCCTCGTAGGGCACCCACTGGTAGGTGTGCTTCAGCCCCAGGTCGGCCAGCATCTCGCTCATGCGCTCGGCGCCCTTGAGCGCCTCCTCGGTGCCGCCGCCGCCCACCGAGGCCGCCAGCAGCAGGTTGGCCTCCAGGTTGTCGCTCTCGACGATCATCTTGGTGAGCGCCCGCTCCTGCCGCGCGGTGAACTTCGGCAGGGTGACGTAGGCGTTCAGCATGATCGCGGTCTTGATCGTGCTGGCGGCGGAGAAGACGGTACCCGCGTTCAGGCTGGCGACCTCCTGGCCGCTGGCGAGGTCGTAGACGTAGATCCCGGCCACGCCCTTCCACTCCCTGGCCATGGCCTCGATCTGCTCCTGCAGCGCCGCGGGCGTGGGGCGCCTGCCGGGGAGTGGGCCGAGC
>DATMBA010000767.1:0-14543 GCA_035559635.1 Roseiflexaceae bacterium | reverse complement strand
GCCCCCGCGCCCCCAGCCGGGAGGCTGTTCAAAAGTTCTTTGGAGGGGCACAGCCCCTCCAAACATCCCGCTTTGCGGGTAGGCTCTAGGCGGCGCGCAGGCGCTCGGCCAGTGCACGCAGCACATCCAGCGCGAAGTAGGGCTGGCGCTGGACCGTGAGCGCGAAGCGCCGCCGGTCGAGCGGCGCAAGCGTGCAGGCGCTACGGGCCACGGCGGTGGCCGTGCGGGCGCTCTGCCCGAGCAGCGCCAGCTCGCCGAGCACTTCGCCGGGGCTGAGGGTGGCGAGCAGCCGGCCCTCGCGGTATACGTCCACCTGACCTTCCAGCACCACGTACATCACCGCGCCGGGGTCGCCTTGGCGGAAGATGACGCTCCCAGCGGCGAACGCCTGCTCCTCGGCGGTGCCAAACAGCTCCATGCTCCCCATCGCCCACCTCATTTCTCCTTTGGGCCTGCGGCCCCCGCGCCCCCACTGGAGCGGCGAGGGGAGGCGAAGCCCTCCCACAATCGTGCTCTATTTCTCGGTGCGGAGCCGCAGGCCCCCCGCACCCGCACCGGGGCCGTTTGCCAGCGGCAACCATGAAAGCATAGCGGGGCGGCGCGCACATGGGCCGCAAGGTGGATCGTGGCGCTGAGGGATCTCCTCACGGCGCCTCGCGCGGCATGGAACTTGCTCCCCGCTCTAGGGTCTATGCGCAACCTGCGTTTGCGGGGACTTGGGGGCGCAGCCCCTCCAAACCTCCCGCTTTGTGGACATGCCCTGGCACATGTGCGGGGCGACGCCACCGCGTAAGCCCTGTGAGCGAGGAGCGCACTTGTGCCGACGATCGGATATCACGCCTCTCACGAGCAGTTCCAGCCCGGCGAGTTGCTAGCGTAACGCCCGCCTGCGGGAGTGCGATGATGACGCACCGCGGGCGGGTCACGGTGGTGGAGGCGAAGCTCTACACCCGTCCCGCCGAGCCGCCGAAGGTGATCGGTGGGGCGCTCACGCCCGAGACCGCGCGCTTCCTCGGCGGCTGGGCCGACGGGCTGATCACCGTCAGCCAGTCCCCCGAGGCGCTGCGCCGCATCGTCGAGGCTTTCCACGCGGGGGGCGGCGCGGGCAAGCCGCTCTTCCTGCAGGTGAAGTTCTGCTATGCTGCCTCGGACGACGAGGCGCTGCGCATGGCGCACGAGCAATGGTGCACCAACACCCTGCCGAGCGCCGTGGCGGCGGACCTGCGGCTGCCCGGGCAGTTCGAGGCTGCCGCGCGCTCCGTCCGCCCGGAGGACGTGGCCGAGGCCGTGCGCGTCTCGTCCGATCCTGGCGGCACGGCGACGCTATCCTGCTGGCGGAGGCCAACGTCGAGATGGACATGATCCCGCGCTACTTCGGCGACGACGACCGCATGCACATGCTGTTCAACTTCTACGGCAACCAGCACCTGTTCCTGGCGCTGGCGCGCGGCGAGGCCGAGCCGCTTGTGTGCGGCCTGCGCCGGATGCCGCCCACCCCCGCAAGCGCCCAGTGGGCCGAGTTCCTGCGCAACCACGACGAGCTGTCGCTCGACCGGCTCAGCGCCTCCGAGCGCGAGGAGGTCTTCCGTGCCTTCGGGCCGGAGGAGCGCATGCAGCTCTACGGGCGCGGCATCCGCCGCCGGCTGGCGCCGATGCTCAAGGGTGACCAGCGCTGCCTGCGCCTGGCCTTCAGCCTGCTGCTGACGCTGCCGGGCACGCCGGTGATCTGGTAGGGCGATGAGATCGGCATGGGGGATGACCTGTCGCTGGACGAGCGCAACAGCGTCCGCACGCCCATGCAGTGGTCGGACCGGCCGAACGCCGGCTTCTCCAAGGCGCCGGCGGAGCAGTTGGTGCGCCCGGTGGTACGCGCCGGTGCCTTCGGCTACGAGCGGGTGAACGTGGCGGCGCAGCGGCGCGACCCGGACTCGCTGCTGCGCTGGATCGAGCACGCCATCCGGGTGCGCACCGAGTGCGAGGAGATCGGCTGGGGCGCGTGGCAAGTGCTTGAGACCGCCGCCCCCTCGATGATCGCCATCCGCTACGACTGGCAGGGCGGGGCGGTCATCACCATCCACAACCTGGCGGGCGCGGCGTGCATGGCGACGATCGACCTCGGCGAGGACGGCGAGCGCCGGCTGGTGGACCTGCTGGACGATGCGGGCGGCGAGGTGGTGGTGGGCGGGCGGCACCGCCTGGAGCTGGAGGAGTACGGTTTCCGCTGGCTACGCGCGCGTGGTGAGGGATAACCCGCGCCCCTTTTCCGGCGCTTGCGCTAGCCGCTGGCTACGCGCGCGTGGTGAGGGATGAACGCTGAAGGCTGAAGGCGGAACGCTAGCAACAGAACCCATATCAGCTGGGCAGCGCCGGCAGACCCACGAGCGCGCCGGCGTGCGCCCCGCTGTCCACCCGCGTGAGCTGGACGACGATCGGCGCGTCGGACTCGATCACGCAGCCGTAGGGCACGCCGAGCGGCACCGCCTCGGGGTCGATCAGGTCGTTGACGCGCACGTGGCGCAGGCGCCGGGCCGGCACGGTGAGCGGGTATGGCCCCACTGGCTCGCGGTCTTCATAGTAGAGTGTCATGCGGAGGCGGGCGTCCGCATCGCCGGTATTGAGCAGACAGAGCACGTCCCGGCTGGTGTGCTCCGGCTCGCGCCCGCTGCTCTCGGGCGGGATGTGTCCGCCGGAGATGGCCCAGGTGCGGTGTCCGATCGGCGCCATCGATCTTTCCTCCGGGGGGGTAAGGGCAAGGCCCTCGCTACGTCTCCACCCCTAGCAGCGCGCGCAGGTACGGGTTGAGGAATACCCCGGCGGGGTCCAACCCGGCGCGGATCGCCAGGAAGCGGTCGAACTGCGGGTAGAGCGGCCGCAACTCAGGGGCGCGCAGCGAGTGCTTCTTGCCCCAGTGCGGCCTCCCGCCGTAGGCGCGGAAGATCGGCTCGATGTCGGCGAAGTACTCCTGGTGCGGCAGCGTGCTGTTCTGGTGGATCGAGATCGCCACGCTGTCGCGCCCGTGGGCCGGACTGAGCAGCGCGTCGTCGGCGGCGATCAGGCGGCAGAGCACGCGCCAGCCGACGGTGCGGCGCCACCTGGCCTTCACCCGCTCGCGCACCGCGCGGAAGCAGGCTGGCCCGGCCTCGGCGGGCAGCATGTACTCCATCTCGTCGAAGCGCAGCTGGCGCTCCCGCGCGATGATCTCGTGCCCCCAGCCCTCCTCCTCGGTCACCAGTCGGGCGTAGGGTAGCTCGGGAGGCGGCGCCTCAGGCGGGTTGAGCGTGCGGATCTTGGCCTCGTCGCTGCGCGGGTACCAGTAGAAGTCAAAGTTGCGGTTGCGCTCGGCCAGCTCCTCCAGGTGCGCCAGGCAGTCCTCGATCTGGGCGCAGAAGTCGCGCCGGCGCAACCGGTAGGCCGGCAGCAGCCGCAGCCGCAGCCGGGTGAAGATGCCGAGCGCCCCGAGCGCCACCCGCGCCGCGCGCACCATTTCCTCCTCACGCTCCTGGCGCCACTCGACGATCTCGCCGCGCGCGGTGACGGCGCGCACGCCGACGATGTGGGTCTCCAGGTTGCGCAACCGCCTGCCGGAGCCATGGGTGCCGGTGCTCATGGCGCCGGCCACGTGCTGTGTCGCCACGTCGCCGTAGTTCTCCAGGCCCAGCCCGAGGTCGAACAGCTGCCGGCCGAGATCGCGCAGGCGCGTGCCCGCCCACACCACCGCCTCGCAGGCGGCGCGGTCGTGCGCGATCACCCCGCTCAGCCGCTCGAGCGACACCAGCGTGTCGCCGGTCTCCACCAGCGGCGAGGAGGAGTGTCCGGCGCCGACCGCGCGCAGCGTGCGCCCCTCGGACGCCGCACGGCGCACCAGCTCCGCCAGCTCCTCCTCGCTCGCGGGCGCGGCCACGCGCGCCGGCGTGAAGCGCAGGCTGCCCGACCAGTTCGACCATTCGCGCGTCATACTGGCGGTGGAGGCAAGAGATGTGCCGTGGGGATAGGGTTACGTCAACATCCTCGGCAGCGCACCAGGCCTGGCCGCTCAAGCGGCGGGCTAAGCGTTGCACAGCCCGCCTGCGCGGCCTTCGCGCAGGTTAGCCCGCGGGCTTAGCCGCCGGGCGTGGTGCGCCACCTGTGGACGTTGACGACGCTCTACCGCGAGGACGGCTGCGGGGACTCTTCTCAGAGCCTGTTGGAAAAGGGGAGGGTGTGGGGTTTCACCCCTCACCCATCCCCCAGCCGGGAGGCGTTTCAAACAAGCTCTCACAGAGCGCGCAGAGGCCACAGCGGGGGAGTGCCGGCCAGTCCACACCGCCCTCCTGCCCCTCCCTCGCGTGCTACAATGGCGGCGCTTTGCGGGCTGATCTCTAACGTGAACATCCCTGCGGGAGGGGCAGGGGAGGGCCTGGCCCTCCCCTACAACCCCACCCGACTTTCATCTGGCGTTGTGTGCGCAGCGCATGGACGACTGGAGTGAACATCCGTGGATCCCGTCGAGACGAACGCACCCGCCGAGGCGGCTGCCGCGCCGGCGCCGCACGACCCGCTGGCCGCGCTGCGCTCGCGCGACTTCCGGCTGCTGGCGGGCGGCACCTTCCTGGCCGTGATGGGCGAGCAGATGGTCAACGTCGCGGTGGGCTGGGAGCTGTACGAGCGCACCCGCTCGCCGCTGGCGCTGGGGCTGGTGGGGCTGGTGCAACTGCTGCCGGTGCTGCTGCTAGCGCTGCCCGCCGGCCACCTGGCCGACCGGCTGGACCGCCGGCGGATCGGGGTGGCGACGATGGCGGGGCTGGCGCTGGCCATGCTCGGGCTGGCCCTCGCCTCGTCCGCGGGTGCGCCGCTGCCGCTGCTCTATCTCTGCCTGCTGGCGATCGGCGTCGGGCGGGCGTTCCAAAGCCCGGCGCTGGCGGCGCTCACGGCGCAGGTGGTGCCGCCTGTGCACTTCGGCAACGCCGCAACCTGGGAGAGCAGCGTCTGGCAGGCCTCCGCGATCCTCGGGCCGGCGCTGGGCGGCTTCCTGATCGCCGCGCGTCACGGCGCCGCCCCGGTCTACGCCATCGCCGCCGGCATGCTGCTGCTGACGGCGGTGCTGCTGGCGCGGCTGCGCCTGCGCCAGGCCGCGCGCCTCGCCGAGACGGCCACGCTATCCGAGGTGCTGGCCGGGATGCGCTTCATCTGGAACACCAAGGTCATCCTGGCGGCGCTCACGCTAGACATGGTGGCGGTGCTGCTCGGCGGCGCCACGGCGCTGCTGCCGATCTTCGCGCGCGACATCCTGCAGGTGGGGGCGCAGGGGCTGGGCTGGCTGCGCGCCGCGCCGCCGGCTGGGGCGGTGGTGGCCGCGCTGCTGCTCGCCGTCCTGCCGCCGTTCAAGCGCGCCGGGCGCACACTGCTGCTGGTAGTGGCGGGGTTCGGGCTGGCGACGATCGTCTTCGGGCTGTCGCGCTCGTTCCCGCTCTCGCTGCTCATGCTGGCGCTGGTGGGCGGGCTGGACAACATCAGCGTGGTGATTCGCGGCACGCTGGTGCTCACCCGCACGCCGGACGCGCTGCGGGGGCGGGTCAACGCGGCCCACTTCGTCTTCATCGGGATCTCGAACGAGTTGGGGGCCTTCGAGTCGGGCGTGGCGGCTGAGTGGCTCGGGCCGGTGGGCGCGGTGGTGGCCGGCGGCATCGGCACCATCCTGGTGGCGCTGCTGGTGGCGCTGAAGTGGCCGGAGATGCGGCGCCTCGGGCGGCTGGATACGGGGCACACGCCGTGACGGGCATCTGGCCTGGGTGCGGAGGGGCCGGGTCCCTCCGCACCCCCACCAAGGACTACGGCGCCACGGTCAGCCTATCGGCATAAATGTTCTCGTTGCGGTTGCCGGTGTTGTTGCTCGCCGGCCCCGGCGCCGGCTCGAGGTCACACGGATTGACATCCCGGTGGTCCGCCCAGGCCACGTGGACGATGTGGCTCGACCCGCCCCAGCGCGCGTCCAGCTCGATGTAGTCGCCGTGGAAGCCCGCTGTGCCGCCGCCGAACAGCAGGCAGTTCGCCTCGTGCGAGACGTCGCTGACCCGCACCTCGTGGCTGAAGCTCGGGTAGGCGGCGCCGTCGCAGTTCGCGCAGGCGTAATACACATCGAGCGCCGCGCTCGTCCCAGGGGGGCTGTTGCGGAAGTCGTACCAGGCGACGTGCAGCGCGCCGTTGGAGACGTCGATCGTCGGGAAGATCTGGTGGTGGCCGCCGGCATCATCGCCCACCACCACCGGCTGCTCCCAGGTGGCCCCGCCGTCGGTGGAGCGCTGGAGGTAGATGTCGTAGTCGCCGGCGAGACTCTGGTAGGCCACGTACAGCACGTCCGGGTCGGTGTCGTCGGCCGCGATGAAGGCGTTCGTGGGGGTGCGGAACGCCACGCCTGGCGCCTGGCCGTCCACGATAGACCCGACGATCACCGGCTGGCTCCAGCTCCGGCCGCAGTCGGTGGATCTGACGACGCCGATGGCGTTGGTGGCCTGCCCGCCGCCCTGGAAGGCCGTATACGCCACGTGGACCGTCCCATCCGGCGCCACGGCGATGTCGGCGCCCTGATTGTACGGCGTGCCCCCGGCGCCGCCAGTTGAGATCGTCTTTGGCTGCGAGAAGGTCCGCCCGCCATCCCTGGAGCGGCTGAACATAATCGGCGAGCTGCCGAACGCGCCGTGGAAGTTGGTGTGCGCCACGTAGACGTTCCCGGCGCAGCGGCTCTGGGCGGGCGGGTTCAGGTCGGTCTCCATCCACTCCTTGTCCGTGAAGGTGCCGGCGAAGCCGATCACGCCGGGGACGGCGAAGCCCACCGCGCCGCGGTCCACCACCGTGGTGCCGGCGTAGGTGAAGTTGGGTGGGTTGGCGGCCGAGTTGGGTGTGCTCGTGCCGCCGGGGGTGCCGGGAGTGTAGCGGTAGCGGGCGACGTACACCAGGGTGTCCACCGGCCGGTCGGGCTGGTCGAAGTTGCGGTTGAACGCGATGCCGGCCACGTACAGATTGCCGTCGCGGTCGAAGCGGACCACCGGGTCGCCGGAGCCGTCCAGGTTCTTGAGCGGCGAGCTGAGGCCGGCGGTCGAGGTGTCGGTTGAGAAGCCGGGGACCATGGTGTTAAACCAGCTCGCGCCACCATCCGCGGAGACGTACAGGCCCAGCCACACGTCCCCTGCCACGGTGATCATGCGGTAGTCGTTGCCGCCCGCGGCGACGATGTTGGGGTCGGCGGGGCTGATTGCCACGGTGGTCTCGTTCGACTGGCGGTTCTGGGCGTCGAAACCTGGGTTGGGCGTCCCGCCGTCGATGTTGTTATTGTCGTTCGTCACCTTGACGTCCACGCCATCGGTGGCATGGCCCGCGAGCGCGGTCGGTACGATCACCAGGCCGATCACCACCGCCGCCAGCACGATGAGCGGTCGAACCTTCATCACGGCCTCCTTTCAGGAAAGACCAACGCCAAAGGTCCCTACAAAATCTCTTTTTCGGAGGGGATTCGCCCCTCCGAGCCTCCCCAAACTGGAAGGTGAGAAGCCGCGCAGCAAACCTTGGCTAAAGCCTCGAATCCAGCCACCGATTTCGGCTGTCAAAACTCATGAGCACGCGAGCGGGACAGGTGGAGACCAACATGAAGTGGGGACGTTCTATCGATTATAGCACGGCCCTCAAACTGCGTGTGCGGCCCGGTGCGCAGGTAGGGCGACGCCAACGTCCGTCGGTGACGTACCACGCCCGGCGTGTAGGGCGCCCGCTGGTCCCGGTGGGCTCCTGCTCCAAAGGCCGCGCAGGAGGCCTGCAACCCGCAGCGACGGGCTTTGCCGTGGTTAGCCCGCCGCGGGGTACCCGCTGGTTCCGGCCGTGCGTGGTGCGAGCCGGGAATCGTACCGTTGCCCTGGCGCTCGCAGCGCTGCTGCTCGCGGCCTGCGCCTCCGCTCCCGCGCCTGTGCGCCCCACGCCGCCCCCAACCGTGACCCCGGTGGCCCCCGCGCCGGCCAGTCCGACCCCGGCGCCCGCGCCACCCACACCCACCGCCGCGCCGGCCAGCGCGACCCCGGCGGCGACACTGACCGCCGCCGCGCCGCGCTACGATCTGGTGTTGCTGGGGGGGACGCTGATCGACGGGACGGGCGCGCCGCCGCTGCCCGGCGCTGTGGTGGCGATCCTGGGTGGGTGGGTGGCCGCGGTTGGGCCGGCGGACGAGGTGCCCTTCGCCGCCGGCACGCCCACCCGCGACCTGCGCGGGGCGACGATCCTGCCGGGCTTCGTCAACGCCCACGCCCACACCTGGGAGCTGGAGACGGATGCGCTGCGGGGCTGGACGCGCGCCGGTATCACCACCGTGCGTGACGTCGGTGGCCCACTGGTCCCACTGGTGGCGCGCCGGGAGGCGCTGGCCGCCGGCGAGCAGGCGCTGCCGCGCCTGCTGGTGTCCGGCCCGATCGTCACGGTTCCCGGCGGGCACCCCATCCCGATCTACGGCCACAACGAGCGCGCCCTGGCGGTGCGCGGCCCGGAGGATGCTGCGGCGCGCACCGCCGCACTGCTGGACGGCGGCGCCGATCTGATCAAGATCGCCGTCAGCGGCCGCACCGACACCGGCTGGCCTGAGCTATCGGACGAGGAGATCCGCGCGATCGTGGAGACCGCCCACGGCCGCGGGGCGCGCGTGACGGCGCACGTGGACCGCGCGGCGGCGCTGCATCGCGCGGTGGAGCAGGGGATCGACGACGCGGCGCACATGCCACGCGACCGCATGCCGGACGAGCTGGTGGCGCTGATGGTGGCGCGCGGCGTGGCGCTGGTGCCGACGATCGCCGTGTATGAGGAGTTGGCCAGGGCGCGCGGCGACGCCCCCGGCTGGCGGCAGGCGGTACTGCCAGTGATGCAGGATAATCTGCGGCGCTTCGCGGCGGCCGGCGGCACCCTGGCGCTCGGGGACGACTACGGCAACCCCGGCGTGCCGCTCGGCATGCCGATGGCCGAGATCCGCCACTGGATCGCCGCTGGGCTGACGCCGATGCAGGTGCTCGTCGCGGCCACTAAGGGCGGCGCGGCGGTGTGCGGGCTGGCTGGCGCGATCGGCGTGCTGCGCCCCGGCGTGGCCGCCGACATCCTGGTGGTGGCGGGTGACCCGCTGGCCGACATCGAGGTGCTCGGGCGGCCGATGCTGGTGCTGCACGGTGGGCAGGTGGCGTATTCGAGCGCGCTTCAGCGCAGAGGTTAGGGGTTGGTGTTCCTGACGCCTGAAACCACCTGCGCATGTCCGAAGCGCTTGCTCAGAGCTGCACGAGTGTGTCGGGGGTGGTGCTGCCGGGCGGCCCTCGCCCGCGCCTCACCGCAGGAACAAGGTGAGGCGCGGGTGAGGAAGAAGGAAAGGAGTGGCGGCATGCTGCCCGCGCCACCTTAAGCGAACCTTGTGGCGGCGGCACAGCCAGAGATCGCCGAGTGCAAGGCCCTCAGGCCGCCTGGACGCCGGGTTTGCGCGGCGTAGGCGGCGGCACCAGCCGCAGCGGGGGCGTCTCGCCGCCGTGCAGCACCGTGTCCACCCACCAGTAGACATCCTGCGCCGCCACCACCCGGCGGATGGCGGCGATGCGCGCGCGGCGCTCCTGGGCCTCCAGGGCGAAGGCGCGTTGGATCGCCACGGCGCAGCCCACCACGTCGTACGGGTTCACCAGCAGCGCCCAACGCCCGAGCTGCGCCGCCGCGCCGGCGAACTCGCTCAGGACGAGCGCCCCGTCGCCGCGATTGCAGACGGCGTACTCCTTCGCCACCAGGTTCATGCCATCCTTCAGCGGTGTGATCAGCGCGATGTCCGCCGCCTGGTAGTAGGCCAGCAACTCCTCGAGCGGCAGCATGCGGAACAGGTAGTGGACCGGCACCCAGCCCGGCCGGCTGTACTGCCCATTGATCTCGCTCACCAGCCGCTCGATGTGGGCCTTCAGCTCGGCGTACGCCGGGATGTCGGTGCGGCTCGGCACCACCAGCTGCACGAACGTCAGGCGCTCGTGTAGCTCGGGGTAGTGCGCCAGCGCGTAGCGGAACGCCCCCAGCCGCTCGACGATCCCCTTGGTGTAGTCGAGCCGGTCCACCCCCAGCATGATGCGGCCGGGAGCATAGGCCGCGCGCAACGCCTCGGCCCGGGCGCGGACTTCCGGCGCGGACGCCTGGCCGGCGAAGGCGCGGGCGTCGATGCCGATCGGGTAGCTCCCGGCGTGGACCGTGCGGCCCTCCAGACGCACTGTGGCGCCACCCGGCGCGCTCCGCAGCGCGGCGTCCGGCAGCAGCGTGCGGACGCACTGCAGGAAGTTGCGCAGGTCGCGCCGCGTCTGGAAGCCGAGGCGGTCGTAGGCCAGCAGCGCACGGAGCACCTCTGCGCGCCACGGCAGCTTGAGGAAGATATCCGGCGGCGGGAAGGGGATATGGAGGAAGAAGACCGCCGCCGCCGCCCCGCCGGCCCGCAGCTCGTGCGCCACGTGCATCAGGTGGTAGTCATGAACCCAGATCGTATCCTTCGGTCTGGCATGGTAGGCCAGGGCGGCCGCGAAGGCGTGGTTCACCGCGCGGTAGGCATCCCAGTAGGCCGGCGCGAAGGTGCAGCGAGCCTGGAGATCATGGAACAGCGGCCAGATCGTCTCGTTGGCGAAACCGAGGTAGAAGGCATCGCGCTGGGCGGCGGTGAGCGCCAGGGGCGCCAGGGTGAAGCCGACGTCCAGCATGCCGGCCAGGCTGCTGATCTGCGCGCCGCCCTCCTCGGCCACGGCGCCGTGCCAGCCGACCCATACGCCGCCGCAGGCGCGCAGCACCGGCGCGAGCGCAGTGACGAGGCCGCCGACGCTCGGCTCGGCGCTCCAGCCGTCCTCGCCGTGGCGCAGGGTCACGGGGATGCGGTTCGAGGCGACGATCAGCCGCCCGTGTGGTTGCGATTCAGGCATGATCCCTCCTTTCAAGAGAGCGGGGAGCGTGAGAGGGTCCCCTCGCATATGTCTGCCTGGGCGCGGGGAGCGCGAGGGGGAACCCCTCGCAGATCTCCTCTATTATCCGGCGCTGGGCGCGGCGGCCCGCGCCCAGTGGGCGAAGAAATCTAGCAACTCATCCGGCGGGCGCAGCCAGAGGGCGGCGCGGGTGGGGCGCAGCGCGGGCCGCACCAACACGCCCAGGCCCCGCCCCTCGATCGCCGCGAACGCGTCCTCGTCGGTCAGATCATCGCCCAGGAATGCGGCCGCCGCGCCTTCACCCGCCTCATCCAGCAGCGACCGTACCACGGCGCCCTTGTCGAACTCCGGCACGCGCAGCTCGAGCCCGCCGTCGAAGGCGCGCACCTCCAGCCCGGCTGTGCGCGCGATCGGCGACCAGCCTTCGAACACCGCACCGCTGAGCGCCGCCGCCTCGGAGGCGGGTGCCCCACGCCAGTGCAGTGCCAGGGCCGCCGGCTTCTTCTCCAGGCGGCCGGCCACGCCGTGCGCTGCGGCCCACTCGCGCGCCTGGCGGAAGCCGTCCCGCGCGGCTTGGGGCAGGCTGGCGAGGGTGTAGGCGCCATGGGGCATCAGCCGCTCGGCGCCGTGCGATCCCCAGATCTCCACCGGGTAACGCAGACCCAGCAGATGCGGCACCTCAGCGGCGGCCCGCCCGCTGATCACCACCACCCGCGTGGTCTCCGCCGCCAGGATCGGGTCGAGTGCCTCGCGGACACCGGGGTAGGGCGTGGCGGCGTCGCGCTCGACGCGGAAGGGCGCGAGGGTGCCGTCGTAGTCCAGCAGCAGCAGCCGGTGCGAGGCCGCGGCGAGGCGCTGGAAGAAGTGGTCCACATCCAGACCGTCCTGAAGTACGTGCATAGATGCCTTCCTTGTGACAGGCGTTACGCGGTGGTCTCGCCCCGCGCCCCCCCTGGGGCGGCCTGGAGGGGCGCAGACCTCTGCGCCGGCGCGCTGGATTCAGGAGCGCGGCATGCGGTAGCCCACCCCGCGCTCGGTGAGGATGTAGTGCGGCTTGCGCACATCCGGCTCGATCTTCTGGCGCAGGTGCGCCACGTGTACCCACAGGTAGTGGTTCTCGCCGCCGTACCCCGCGCCCCAGACCGCCTGCAGGATCTGCTCGTGGGTCAGCACCTGGCCGGCGTGTCGCGCCAGGTGCACCAGGATGCGGTACTCGGTGGGCGTCAGCGTCACCTCCGCGCCGCCCACCGTCACCCGCCGCTGCACCAGGTCGATCGTCAGGCCGTCGTTCTCGATCAGCGCCGGCTCGCCCGCCGACGCGGCCTGTGCGCGGCGCAACACCGCCTCCACCCGCGCCAGCAGCTCGCTCATACGGAACGGCTTGGTCACGTAGTCGTCCGCGCCGAGCTGCAGCCCGCGCACCACGTCCTGCTCGGCGGCGCGCGCCGTGAGCATCACCACCGGCACCGCGGTCCACTCGCGGATCTGCCGCACCAGCGCAAAGCCGTCCGTCCCCGGCAGCATCACGTCCAGCACCACCAGGTCCGGCGCGTGCTGGGCCAGTGCGTCCAGCGCCGCCTGCCCCTCGGCGGCGGTCACCACGCGGTAGCCGGCGTCCTGCAGGCCGCGCTCCACCACCCGCCGCAACGCCGGGTCGTCGTCCACCACCAGCACGCGCGCCGGGCCGAGCGCCGCAGCAGGCGCGATGTGCTCGGCGGGCAGGTGGGAGCCGGCCGGGAGCGCCGGCAGGGTGAACTGCAGCAGCGCCCCGCCGCCCGGCGCGCGCTCGGCCCAGATCTGGCCGCCATGCGCCTCCACCAGCGCCTTACAGATCGCCAGCCCCATCCCGGTGCCGCCCACGCTGCGAGTGGCCGGCTGGGCCGACTGGTAAAAGCGCTCGAAGATCCGCTCGCGCTCGGAGGGCGCGATGCCCGGCCCCTGGTCGCGCACGCCAACCCGCACCATGCCGCCGTCCAGCGTGGCGCAGACGGTGATCACGCCGCCGGCGGGGGAGAACTTGCGCGCGTTGTCGATCAGGTTGCTGAGCACCTGCTCGATGCGGCGCGGGTCGGCGCTCACCGGCGGCAGGTGGGCGGGGAGGTCCGCCTGCAGGCGCAGGCCGCCGGCCCGCTCCCGCTGCCGGCGGAGCACGCTCTGGATGAGCGGCGGCAGCGGGATCTGCTCGCGGCGCAGGCGCAGCGCGCCCGCCTCCAGCTGCGAGAGGCTGAGCAGGTTGTCGATCAGCTCCTGCAGCCGGTCGCTCTGCTCGTCGATGATCTGCATGAACTCGCGGACCCGCGCCGGATCGCGGGCGGCAACCCCGCGCCGGATAGTCTCGCTGGCCCCTTTGATCGCCGCAAGCGGCGTGCGCAGCTCGTGGCTCACCAGCGCCACGAAGTCCGACTTGAGCCGTTCCACCTCGCGCAGCTGCCGCAGATCCTGCAGCACCGCCACCGCACCGCGCAGCGCGCCGTCTTCGTCGTGCAGCGGGACGCTGGTGACGTACACCGGCACCCGCTGGCCGTCCGGCAGGGCCACCACCAGCTCGCCGCGGCGCTCGGTCCCGTCGCGCACGGTGGCCGCCAACGGCAGGTCGCCGGGCGGGCAGGGCTGGCCGCCGGGCAGGAAGGCCCGGCCGGCGAGCGGGTGCGGGTCAAGCGGCGCGTCGGGCGCGAGCGGTCCGATCAGGGCGTGGGCGGCGTGGTTGGCCAGCACGATCCGGCCCGCTGGCAGCTCGGCCACCACGATGCCCTCGGGCGAGTGGTCGAAGACCGTCTGGAGGCGGCGGCGCTCGGTCTGGGCCGCGGCGTACAGGGCGCGCACCTCCTCGGTGAGCGTGGCGGCGCGGCGGCGGGCGGCATCCAGGCTGTGCAGCAGCGCCAGGGTCTGTCGGAAGCCCATCACCACCAGACCAGCCGCCAGCAGGCCGAGCACCCCCAGTCCACTGGTGACACCCACCTGCAGCGCGCGGGTGCGGTTCAGTTCGGCCTCGAGCTCGCCGCGCACCGCCGCGCTGCGGTCGCGCACCGCCTTGGCACGGCTACGGAAAGCGTCGAAGACCCCCTGGCTGGCGCCGGCGGCGATCTCGGCGGCGGCCTCGGCAGTGCGTCCCTGGCGGGCAAGCTCCACCTGCCGATCGCCGCTCTCACGCAGCCAGCGCTCGGCGGCGACGATCAGTTCGTCCACCTGCGGCGCGAGCGCCGGGTCCACCTGCGGCGCAAGGTGCGTCAGCGTCTCTAGCGTGGTGGGCAGGCTTTCCGCGGCGGCGCGGTACTGCTCGAGGAAGACTGGCGCCTGGGTGATCACATAGCCGCGGGCGGCGGCGCGCAGCTCCTGGAGGCGGTCATCGGTCTCGGTCAGGGCCTCGGCGAAGATCTGGGCGGTCTCCACCCGCCCGCGCAGCGTCTCGGCGCGGGCGTTGAGCAGCGGCGGCAGCACCACCAGCGCAAGCAGGATCACCACCACGAAGATCAGGCCGGTGAGCAGCATGGCCCGCGCCCGCTCATTTGTGATCCCCGGCGCCGGCTGTACTGTCTCTATCGCTGGCATCGTTATCCTCTCCCTCCTGCCGCGTCCCTGTAGAAACATGCGCGCGGGCGCGGCGGGCGTGGCCGGGCT
>DATMBA010000766.1:0-8804 GCA_035559635.1 Roseiflexaceae bacterium | reverse complement strand
TGCCCGGCCAGCAGGCCGCCCACCGCCAGCACCGTGCCGGCGCCGCCGAGCCGCTCGGCCAGCCAGCCGCCCACATAGCAGGCGATGTCGTAGAATCCGGTGGGCGAGACGAAACACGGGTGGCGCACGTCCGACTCAGTCAGGTGGACGAGCGGCAGCCCGCTGGCGAGGATGCGGTAGGCCAGGCTATCGGGCGTGTAAGAGCTGATCAGCGCGTCCAGGTCCTGCGCCAGCAGGGCCTCGACCACGCCGTTCTGGGCGTCGCGCGAGAGCGCGAGCGTGCGCCCCAGGTCGACCTCCACCAGGTCCAGCCCCAGGTGCTGGGCACGCTGGTAGACCGCCTCGCGCACCTGGACCCAGAACGGGTCCGCCGAGCCGATCCGCGCGCCGATGCGTGGTACGTGAGACACGAGCCTCCTCCGGCCGCGCCAGTGCAAGCGCCGGCTGCGGGGGATCGTAGCAGAGGGGGCAGCGTGGTGTCAAATCGGGCGCCAACAGCCGATCCATGAAGGGCACGAAGCGCACGAAGGGACAGCCACCTGGCCTGCGTGCGCCTCGTGCCCTTCGTGGACGCTACTCGAACGACGCCATCACCTGCTGGAAGCGCTCGCGCGAGGGGCGCAGGCGCTCCTCCGGCAGGTAGGCCAGCGGCGTATCGGTCAGGTGCATCACCTGGGGCAGCGTGGGGCGGTTGGTGTTGATATAGAGCAGCCCGGTGATGAACTCCTGGTTACGGCGGGCGGTCTCCAGCGTCTCCAGCGCCTGCCACTTGTTGGTCGGGTCGTAGTCGCGGGCGAGCTTCCGCAGCTTGATCGCCGGCCCGTCGTGCAGCTGCACGATGCGCTCCTCGCCCTCGGCGTAGTCCACCTGCACCTCGGCGAAGCTGGGGATGAACTGGATATCCTGGATGCGCTCCTCGTGGGCCTTGCCGTAGGGGAAGCTCTTGGTGGAGTCCTCGCTGTTGTTGAAGGTGACGCACGGGCTGATGATATCCAGCACCGCCGTGCCCTCGTAGCTCATCGCCGCCTTGAGCAGTTCGCGGACCTGCTTGGCGTCCCCAGCGAACGAGCGTGCCACGAAGCCGCAGTCCGCCACCAGCGCCTCGATGCACACATCGATCGGCGGCAGCACGTTCAGGCCGGCGTACTTCAGGTTCTGGCCCACGTCGGCGGTGGCCGAGTGCTGGCCCTTCGTCAGGCCGTAGACGCCGTTGTTCTCCACGATGTACACCATCGGGACGTTGCGGCGCACCATATGCTTGAACTGGCCGAGGCCGATCGAGCCGGTGTCGCCGTCGCCGCTCACGCCGATGGCCAGCACCGAGCGGTTGGCCAGGGTGGCGCCGGTGGCCACGGCGGGCATGCGGCCGTGGAGCGTGTTGAAGCCGTGCGAGCGGTTGAGGAAGTAGGCCGGCGTCTTCGAGGAGCAGCCGATGCCGCTCACCTTGATAATCTGGTGCGGCGCGAGCGCCAGCTCGTAGGCCGCAGCGATGATCTGGCTGGTGATCGAGTTGTGGCCGCACCCGGCGCAGAGCGTCGTTTCGCCGCCGCGGTACTCCTGCTGGGTCAGGCCGATCCGGTTGACGTTGCCGGGCTTGCCGTTTATCTTTGTCTCGGCGGTCATTGCGCTATACTCCCCTCAATTGCTCCACACCAACCCTTCGGTTCGATGGGAGGGGTTCAGGGAGGGCCAGCCCTCCCTGGCCCTCCCTTATCGGAGGACTACTGACTACGCTGTACTGGCTACTGGTTCTCCAGCTTTAGCACTTCCTCCGTCACGAATCGGGCGCTCATGGGCAGGCCGTTACAGATGCGCACCGAGCGCACCCTGCCGGCCAACTCCGGCACGTGCAGCTGGATGAGTTGGTGCAACTGGCCGTCCTGGTTCAGCTCGGCCACGTACACCCGCTCGTGCTGCGCCACGAAGTCGCGCACGGCGTCGTTGAGCGGCAGCGCGCGCACACGCAGGTAGCTGGTGGGCAGGCCCGCGGCACGCAGCCGGTCGCGCGCCTCCCGCATGGCCGGGTCGGTCGAGCCGAAGGCGATCAGGCCCACCTGCGCGCCCTCCACCACGTCCACCACCGGCGGCGGCACGAGCGCACGGGCCGTCTCGTGCTTGCGGGAGAGGCGGTCCAGATTCTTCTGCCAATCCTCCGGGCGCTCGCTATAGACGCCGAACTCGTTGTGGCCGGTACCGCGCGAGAGGTAGGCCGCCTTCGGGTTGGGGTTGCCGGGGATAGTGCGGTACGGGATGCCGTCGCCGTCCACATCCTTGTAGCGGCCGAATCGCCCGAACTTCTCCTCGAACTCCGCGATCTGCTCGGCCGAGAGCACCTTGCCGCGGTCCATCGGCGTGTCCGGGTACTCGAACGGCTGCGTCATCCAGTTGTTCATACCGAGGTCCAAGTCGCTCAGCACCAGCACCGGGGTCTGCAGGCGCTCGGCCAGGTCGAACGCGCGCCAGCCGAACTCGAAGCACTCCTGCATCGAGCCGGGGAAGAGCACCACGTGGCGCGTGTCGCCGTGGCCCATGAAGTAGGCGCTCAACACGTCGCCTTGGGAGACGCGCGTCGGCAGGCCAGTTGAAGGCCCCATGCGCATCACATCCCAGATCACCGCCGGCACCTCGGCGAAGTAGGCCAAGCCGACGAACTCATTCATCAACGAGATGCCGGGGCCGGAGGTGTTGGTGAGCGCGCGGGCGCCCGCCCAGCCGGCGCCCACCACGATGCCGGCCGCCGCCAGTTCGTCCTCGGCCTGCACGATCGCGTAGGTGGCCGTGCCGGTCTCCTCGTCGCCGCGCAGGAGGGGGGCGTACTCCGCCAGCGCGTCCGCGAAGCTGGTGGAGGGGGTGATCGGATACCAGGCCACCACCGAGACGCCGCCCACCAAAGCGCCGAGGGCGCCAGCGGTGTTGCCGTCGATCAGGATCAGCCCCTGAGTCTCGTTCATCGGCGCCACGCGGTACGGGTCACGCTTGGTGTGATTGGCGCGCACCCACTCGGCGGCGGCGGTCACCATACCGTAGTTGGACTCCACCGGCCGCTTCTTGCCCTTGAAATGGCGCTCGAGCGCCTTGTAGATCTCGCGGAAGTCGATATCCAGCAACTGGGCCAGCGCACCCACATAGGCCATGTTGGCGATATAGTCCCTCAGCTTGGCGTCCACGCCGGACTGCTTCACCAACTCCTTCACCGGCAGGGGGTAGTAGGTCACATCGGTGCGCGGCTGGGCGAACTTCATATCGTCCGGGTGGATGCACACGCCGCCGGGCGGCAGCGCCGCCAGGTCCTCATCGGCCGTGCGCGGGTTGAAGGCCACCAGGATCTCGGTGCCCTCGCGGCGGGCGGTGTAGCCGTGCTTGCTGACCCGGATGGTGTACCAGGTGGGCAGGCCCTGGATGTTGGAGGGGAACAGGTTCTTGCCGCTGACGGGGATACCCATCTTGAAGATGGCGCGGATGAGGACATTGTTGGCGGTCTGGCTCCCCGACCCATTGACCGTCGCGGCCACGATCGAGAAGTCGTTCACGATCGGCGGCTGCTCCGCCTGACCCATGTCCTGGGGGATGACCTCGGTGTCGATGACGCTCATTGGCTACTCCAGGGTGAAAGGAGACCGACAAGGGCGCAGACCCGCCACCGCACCATTGCGGGCCAGCCATCTGGACGCCCCGGCGAGACCTGCTGGCCACCGTCGGCCGCTGCGATATGTGCGCGCCGTCTACCTTATTGAACGCCCCGGCCGCACGGGGAGGTACGCGCGACGAACCCGCCCGCGGTTGGGGCAGGACATCTATTATACGCCTATTTTGGAGAGTATGGGGAACGGAGTCGGCAACGGAGCGGGAGCGGAGGGAGCGGAGTCGGCAACGGAGCGGGAGCGGAGGGAGCGGAGGGGCCGACCCCTGACCCCACGCGTTCAGCGCCAGGCCCTCATGGCGCCCTTGGCCGCGCGGAAGATGCCCTCGAGCCAGGCGGGACGGCCGGGCGGCGCGGGGTCTGGCACGGGCGCGCCGTGCAGGCCCAACTCGGGGAGCCACAGCTCACAGCCGCGCACCGGCCGCGCGCACGCCAGCCGGCCGCGCGCCGGGCGCTCGCCCAGCACCTCCACGTCCGCGATGTAGCGCAGGCAGGTCTCCCAGGCAGGGACGCAGCGTGCTTCCTCCACACGCACCTCGCGGTACGGCACACCCCGATCGCGGGGTGCCAGCGCCACCGCCGCGTCGAGCGTGGCCGGCCCCGGCGCCAACCACGCACCTAGCCAGAGCGCCGCCATCGTCGCCAGCCCGCAGCCCGCACACACCAGCGCCAGCGTCGTTCGTCGCATCGCCCGCCTCCCCCGCCGCTCGCCGCCGATCACAGGCGCATTGCAGCACGCGGGGGCTTCTCAGGGGTATGTGCATCTGATACAATGACTCATACAGCGCAGGTCATCCTATTGGTCCGCCACCATCAGT
Organism: Roseiflexaceae bacterium; assembly: GCA_035559635.1. Taxonomy (GTDB): domain Bacteria; phylum Chloroflexota; class Chloroflexia; order Chloroflexales; family Roseiflexaceae; genus CALJIC01. Next base: position 4,346 of record DATMBA010000766.1, on the reverse strand, counting down.
GTGGTGGGTAGATTTCACGGGAGGGCGAAGCCCTCCCGTGGACCCTCCCCTGCATCTGGCAGGATCAGTGCGGGAGCGCTCTATGGACGGCGAGCACTCCTTCGGCGCATGGGTGCGGCGGCGGCGCAAGGCACTTGGCCTGACACAGGCTGAGCTGGCGCGCCGCGTAGGGGTGGCCGCCATCACCGTGCAGAAGATCGAGGCCGACGAGCGCCGCCCCTCGCCGCCGGTCGCCGGCCTGCTGGCCCGGCACCTCGCCCTGCCCGAGGCCGAGTCCGCGGCGTTTGTGCGCGCCGCCCGCGGTGAGCTGGCCGTAGACCGGCTGCCCCCTGCGCAGCCCACGGCACCCGCGGCCCGCGCGATCGGTATCGCAGACTCCGCCGGCACGCCGCCGCGCGAGCGTCTGATCGCCTGGCTGTGGACGAGGCGGCTGCTCCTGCTGCTGGACAACTTCGAGCACCTGCTGGAGGCCGCGCCGCTCGTCGGCGATATCCTGCGGGCCGCGCCCGGCGTGACCGCGCTCGTCACCAGCCGCGCGCCGCTCCACCTCTCTGGCGAGCGGGAGTACCCGGTGGGGCCGCTGGGGCTGCCGCCGAAGACGTTCCTCCGAAGCTGGGTCGGCGTTCCCAGTTCCGCCGGGTACGACTCACAGTACCAGCACGGTAGAGCCGAAGTTGGAGCCGTCGACGTTGGTCGTTGGTCGTTCGTCGTTGATCAGTCCCCCGCCGTCCAACTCTTCGTCGAGCGCGCCCAGGCGGTCCGTCCCACCTTCGCGCTGACCGACGAGACGGCGCTGGCGGTGGCGGCGATCTGTGCCCGGCTGGATGGGCTGCCCCTCGCCATCGAGTTGGCGGCCGCGCGTGTCAAGCTGTTCGCGCCGGCGGCGCTGCTCGCACGGCTGGAGGCCGGCGGCGTGCTGTCGCAGCTCACTGGCGGCCCGCGCGACCTGCCGGCGCGCCAGCGGACCGTGCGCGACACGATCGCCTGGAGCTACGAACTGCTGAGCGCCGAGGAGCAGGCGCTGTTCCGTCGGCTGGGGGTGTTCGTGGGAGGGTGTACGCTCGCTGCTGCGAGCGCAGTTGTGAGTGCTGAGTTCTCAGTTTTGAGCAGCGGCTCGGACAACTCAGCACTCACAACTCAAAACGTAGCACTTGAGGTTCTGGCCTCGCTGGTGGACCACAGCCTCGTCCGCACGGTGGACGGCGTGGGCGACGAGCCGCGCTTCGCGCTGCTCGAGACCGTGCGCGAGTTCGCGCTGGAGCAGCTGGCGGAGACTGCGGAGCTGGAGGAGGCGCGGCGGCGGCACGCCGAGTACTTCGTGGCGCTGGCCGAGGAGGCGGAGGCACAGCTCATCGGTCCAGAGCAGATCGCCTGGCTGGAGCGGCTTGAGCTCGAGATCCCCAATCTGCGGGCCGCAGTCGCCCGGGGAGCTGAGCATCAGCGATGGACGCTGGTCGCGCGGCTCTGCATCGGGCTGTACCAGTTCTGGCTGGTGCGGCGCAGCTACATCCTCGAAGGGATCGGCTGGCTGGACGGCGTGCTGGCATATCGCGACACGCTCCCCAAGCCGCTGCATGCGTGGGCGCTCTTCACGGCAGGGGAGTTGCTCAGCCGGGTGGGCGATCACGACCGGGCGAAGCTGCTGGTCGCGGAGAGCCTGGCGCAGTTCCGCCACCTGAAGGACGAGCGCGGTATGGCTGCCGCGCTCGTGCGCATCGGGGCGTATGAGGGTGATCGCATGCGGGCCACAGCGCTGTTTGAGGAGAGTCTGGCGCTGGCGCGAGCGTCGGGTGATCGAGCGCGATCTGAAGAACCCATCAGGGATCGCCAACTGCCTTACCTACCTGGGAAAGATCGCGCTCGCACAAGGAAATAGCGCGCGGGCACGAGGATACTTCGAGGAGGTCTGGCTTTGCTTCGCGCGGTGGGGGTGGAGCGGTACATTCTCTGGGGACTGATCGACCTGGCACAGGCGACGGTGGAACAAGGTGACACAGCGCGGGCACGAGCGCTGCTCGCCGAGAGCCTGACGCTCTATCCGCCACAGGGAGATCCATCCAGCAGCGCCCTTATTCTCGACGTGTTCGCCACATGTGCGGCAGCGGGGGGGCCGTGCTCCAGGCGGCGCGCCTGCATGGGGCCGCCGAACCACATGTCGCCGCCGCAAGTAGTATGGGGCCGCTCCTCCAGCTGCTGAGCGGTCAACTCATAAAAAAACCCCCTCACCGGGCACGCGAACCCCGGCAGCGGCGGCGACGTGATCTCCTCTCCCTCGCCGAGCGCCGCCGCCTGTGTGTAGGCCGGGCCCTCCAGCCGGTAGACCTCGACTCGCCGCGCGATGCGGCCCACGGGATCTGCCGCTCGCGAAAAGGTCTGGAGGGACCACGTCCTTCCAGACCTCACCCGTGCACCACGCCCTCCGCTACAATAGCGCGGCGTAGCCCCGGCCAGCCGGGGCGATCACTGCGCGCGGGGCGCCCCCGCGGTGCCGCTCTCACCCCAGGCCGGCGGGTCGCTGGCGGGGAACGACTCCTCGGACGCCTCCATCACGAGGTCGCGCTTGGTGGGGAGGGGCTTGTGCGGCCGGTTGGGGCGCGCCGTGTCGATCCCGAGCCGCTCGTAGATCACGCAGTGGCCGGTAAGCCCGCGGTAGGCCAGGTAGCCGCCCAGCAGCGCGAGCGCCCAGCCGGCCGGCGCCCGCCGCGACAGGCCGAGCAGCGCGAGCGCGCCGCCGCCGAGCAGGCACAGCGACCGCTCGTCCTCGGCCACGTTGATGTCCTGCGCGGAGAGCCAGCGGCGCGCAGCGCTCAGCGCATCCGACGCCTGAGTGAGGAGACGTTCTACGGTTGTCACAGCTGTCCTCCCGTGTCGTGACCATTCCGCTCCGCATCTATTCTATATCGAAAGAGCAAGAGCCGCACCATGACCTGCGCCACCAGGACCGTCGTCTGCCTCGGGGATAGCCTTACCCAAGGGACTATCGGGGCGTCCTATGTGGACGCGCTGCGCCGGCGGCTTGGCCCCGGCGTGCGGGTGGTGAACGCCGGGGTGGACGGCGACACCGTGCCGAACCTGCTGCGCCGGCTGGACCGGGATGTTGCGCCGCACCGGCCGGACCTGGTGGTGGTGCTGGTGGGGCTGAACGATATGGGCGCGGCCTACGGCGAGCCGGTGCAGCGCGCCTACTACCGCTTCGTCAAGCGCGCGCCGCTAAACCTCACCCCGCCCCGCTTCGCCGCCGCCTATCGCTGCCTGATCGCCGCTCTGCGCGAGCGCACCGGCGCGGCAGTCGCCCTCTGCACGCTCACCGCCATCGGCGAGTCGCCCGACGACCCGGCGCAGGCGCTGGTGGAGGCCTACTCGGCGGTGGTGCAGGCGCTGGCGCTGCAGGAGGGGCTGCCGCTGATCGACCTGCGCGCCGCCTTCCGCGCCGCTATCGCCGCCGACCCGCGCCCAGGCCCGCCCTACCGCATCTGGATGGCGCCGCTCGACCGGCTGGCGGTGCGGCTGCCGGGCGCGAGCTATACCGCGCTCACCGCCCGCCGGGGCTACCGCTTGCTGTGCGACGGCGTCCATCTGGCCGAGGCCGGCGCGGAGTTGGTGGCCGCGGTGATGGCGCCGGTGGTGGCAGGGCTGATCGGCGAGAGTGGAACGGAGTTGTCAACGGAGCCAGCAGTGGAGGAGCGGACGCCAGCAGCGAGGAGCGGACGCCAGCAGCGAGGAGCGGACGCCGGGAGCGAGGAGCGGACGCCGGGAGCGAGGAGCGGACGCCAGCAGCGAGGAGCGGACGCCGGGAGCGGAGGGGGAGCGTGTGAGGAGATCGTAAGCGAACAGAGTCTCCCGGCTGCTGAGCAATTGGTCCGATCGGGCGCGGGACCCGTGCCCGCAATCAGGCCAGCATCGGTACATACGGTGAGCGCATGCCGCTCGGCGATGTTACGCGAACGGGAGACCTTCATGTCCAGCACACTGGTCCAGACCCCTCACGACGAGATCACCTATAAGATCATCGGCTGCGCCATGTCCGTGTTCGACAAGCTCGGCCCAGGCTTCCGCGAGAACACCTACCAGCGCGCGCTCGCCGCGAGCTTCGGCGCCGCGGGCCTCTTCTACGAGGCGGAGAAATGTCTCGAGGTCTATGATTCTCCCCAAAAGACTACACTGCTCGGCTACTACATTCCCGACTTCCTCGTCGCAGAGCGGGTGGTGGTCGAAATCAAGGCGCTCCCGATGCTGAACAACACCCACCTGGCGCAGATAATCGGCTATCTCGCTGTCACGGGCTATCCGGTCGGCTTGCTGATCAACTTCGGCGCCCGGCGCCTTCAGCGCCGGCGCATCTTCCC
>DATMBA010000765.1:0-27406 GCA_035559635.1 Roseiflexaceae bacterium | reverse complement strand
CGGGGGAGGATGTGGAGGGCGAAGCCCTCCATACCTCCCGTAATTGAAAGGTATTGGATTTAGAGGTGTAGGGCATGAGCCTACGAATCGGAGAGAACCCGATCGGCCTGGCGGCCTATAGCATGCCGTGGCGCTGCGGCTTCGCCGGAGCGGGTACGGCGCGCGCCTGCCCCGCGCCGCTGGATGCCTATGATCTGCTGGAACTGGCCGCCGAGCACGGGCTTGCCGCCGTCGAGTTGCCCATCGCCGCGCTGCTGCCGGACCTGGAGCCGGGCACGCTGGCGGCCTTCAAGGCCCGCGCTGACGCGTTAGGGCTGGCGATCGTGGTGGATTACGGTGTGGTGGACGTACCGGCGCTGGAGCGGCTGATCCCGGCAGCCGCGGCGCTCGGCGCGCGCACACTGCGGGTGATGCTGAGTACCATCCTGGAGGGCGCTCGCGCCGCCGTCCCCGGCGGATGGGAGGCGTATCTGGAGCGCATGATCGCCGAACTGCGGCGCCTGCGCCCGCTGGCTGAGGCGCACGGCGTGACGCTGGCGCCGGAGAACCACCAGGACGCCACGAGTGACGACCTGCTGCGGGTGTGCGAGGAGGTGGGCGGCGATTGCATCGGCGTGACGCTGGACGCGGTGAACCCGCTGGCGGTGGGCGAGGAGCCGCTCGCCTTTGCCCGCAAGCTCGGCCCGCGGATCGTGAACGTCCACCTGAAGGACTATCACATCTACCTCACCGAGTCCGGCTTCCGGCTGGTGCGCTGCCCCCTCGGCGAGGGGGTGCTGGACCTGCGCGGGCTGTTCGCGCTGCTGGCCGAGGTGGCCCCGCACGCCACGTGCAATATCGAGCTGGCGGCGCTGCACGCGCGCCACATCCGCCTGCTGGAGGACGATTGGTGGGCCGGCTTCCCCGCGCGCGATGTACGCAACGTGCTGCCGGCGCTGCGCATGGCCGTGCACCACGCCCGGCCCGCTGGTGAGGAGTGGCGCACGCCGTGGGAGCGCGAATGCGGCGCGGACGAACTGGCGGCCTACGAGGAGGGACAGGTAGCGGCGAGCGTGGCGTACCTGCGGGGGCTGGGGGTTAGGGGCTAGGGGTTGGGTAGGCTCGGAGGGCGAAGCCCCTCCGAACCTCTCAGCCTTGCACCGCAGGCGCACGAAGGAGCACTCTATGGCGCATATCCTTGATATGTTCCGCCTCGATGGCAGGGCCGCGCTGATCACCGGCGGCGCCGGGGGCCTGGGCGAGATCTTTGCGCGGGCGCTAGCGGGCGTGGGCGCGGACGTGGCGCTTGTGGGCAGGCGCGCAGAGGCTGTGCGCGCGGTGGCCGAGGCCGTGGCACGCGAGAGCGGGCGGCGCGCGGTATCGATCGCCGCGGACGTGACCGACCCCGAGCAGGTGCGCCGCATGGCCCGGGAGGCCACGGCCGCGCTGGGCCGGGTGGATATCCTGGTGAATAGTGCGGGGACCAACCTGCGCAAGCCGGCGCTGGACTTCACCCCCGAGGAGTGGCAGCGCGTGCTGCAGGTCAACCTCACCGCGCCGTTCCTGTGCGCCCAGGCGCTCGCGCCGCAGATGCTGGAGCGCGGCTGGGGCCGGGTGATCAACATCAGCTCCATGCTCGGCATGGTGGGGCTTGGCGAGCGGTCGCCCTACAGCGCCGCCAAGGGCGGCCTCATCCAGCTCACCCGCACCCTGGCGCTGGAGTGGGCCGCGCGGGGCGTGACCGTCAACGCGCTCGCGCCGGGGCCGTTCCTCACCGAGCTGAATCGCCCGCTGATGAACAACCCGGCCGCCTTCCAATCGTTCGTGGACCGCATCCCCCTCGGTCGTTGGGGTGACCCGCGGGAGCTGGCGGGGCCGATCCTGTTCCTGGCTTCCGAGGCCTCGAGCTTTATGACCGGCGCCGTGCTCACGGTGGACGGGGGCTGGACCGCGCAGTAGGGCGGGACAGCAGGGCGCCGCCGGCGCCCCCCTACTGCTACGCCCCTCATGCGCCGACGACCAGGTTGAAGAAGGGAGGAACGTCGATGCAAGGCGTTCGAGCCGTCATGCCGGAGCCGTACCGGATCACGATCGAGACCTATGAGGTGCCTGCACCAGGCCCAGGTCAGGTGCTGGTGGCCACCGAGGCCAGCGGCATCAGCCCCGGCACCGAGTTGGCGATCTACACCGGCATCCACCAGTGGCTCAAGGATCCCACCCGCGCCTGGCCGAAGTTCCCGTTTGTGGCCGGCTATAGCGCCGTCGGGCGGGTGGCGGCGGTGGGCGCGGGCGTGACGCGCCTGAAGGAGGGCGACCGGGTGATCTGGCCGGGCCGCCACGAGAGCCACGCGCTTGTGGCGGCCGAGGGCGAGGCTGCCGACATTTGGCCGATCGCCGAGCACGTCTCGGCCTCGTCCGCCGCGCTGCTCTCGCTGGCGCGCTTCCCCCTCTCGGCGCTGGTGCAGTCGCAACGCATCCTCGGCCAGGCGGTGGCGGTGCTGGGGTTGGGGCTGATCGGGCAGATCACGGCCCGCCTCTACAGCGCCGCCGGCGCCTTCCCGATCGTCGGGATCGATACGGTGGCCGGCCGGCGGTCCCGCGCGGAGGCCACCTACGGTGTGCGCACGGTGGATCCGGCGGCTGGCGACGCGCTGGAGGCGGTGCGGGCGCTGCTGGGTGGCGCCCGGCCGGACGTGGTGGTGGACGCCACAGGCGTGCCAGCGGCGCTGCAGGACGCGCTGCGGCTGGTGGCCGACGGCGGTCAGGTGGTGCTGGTGGGTAGCCCGCGCGGCCTCATCCAGCAGTTCGACACCTACTGGGACCTGCACGGCCGCTCGGTCACCGTTACCGGCGCCCACGGCAGCGCGATCGGCGCGAGCGTACGTGAGCGCTTCCCGTTCACACGGGCGCGCGCGCTGCCGCTGCTGGTGCACCTGCTGGAGAGCGGCAAGCTGCGCCTGGACGACCTGGTGACGCATGCGGTGGACGGCCGCGAGTTGGACGCGATGTACCGCGGCCTGCTGGAGCGGCGCGATGAGTTCCTGGGCGTGACGCTGCATTGGGGGGTGGCCGGCTCCTAGTGGTCGGCCACACCGATGGTGACGGATGCCGGGGGAGGGTCCACGGGAGGGCAAAGCCCTCCCGTGAACACCCACCCATCACCATCACGATGGTGAACCACGAGGGCCGGTACGTGCCGCCGCGGCTGGGCCGGAAGACGCGAGACAGGATTGCGTATGCAATCCTGTCTCGCGTTGCTCTATCGGCCGGTGTGTGTGTCAGAGATGACATTATTGTAACCGGTCGGCCTTAACACTAACTTCATCGTGCCTTGATTTTCGGCCGATGAGGTGCTATAGTTTGTTTATATCCACCGGATGTAGCAGAACAACACCTCTCGTGACAACAGGCTACGCTTGTGGTGGGGGGTGGCGGCCTGGCGGCGGCGCGCTGGAGGTGCTCCGTACTCGCCTGGCCGCCGCGCACCATGTGCCCAGAAGCGCTCATCGGGGGAGGGGCCGTTCTTAACATCTTGTTCATTTACGGCCGATATACTCCAATTGCACTTGACTTCGTGAAGGACGGCTGGTAGATTTACTCACACATGCGGAGCGTAGCCTGGACGATGAAGGGGGTTCCCAACGTTCTGTGCTCTGGTAGCGTGTAACCATAGCACATCAGGCGTATAAGAAAGCGGTGGGCGAGAAGTGCGCCACCACTCCTCGCCCGGTGACCGCGCAACGCCCAGTAATCCGTCGCAGCGAGCAACCGGAGCATGGACTATCGCGTACGGCCATTGATATTATACTTCATTTTTCCTGCGGGGCAAGTACGCGCATAACGAAATATCACGGTTCGGTCACACATTCCTGGCCTCTGCAAGCCGCACTAAGGTGCACTTCTGCTTGCACACGGTGTGCGTTCGCACACCATATCAGCCCGAAGCTGTGCATCGATCGTAGCAGCCCGCGCAGGATGCGTTCCACATCTTGCGCCTTTGCGCCAGGATCTCGTTTCGCTATGCCCTGCGATGCGGTGTAGCAGGTACGCAGCCCTCCCAACGCATCGCAGCCATCGTCCCGGATCGTCGTAGCCACTGCTCCGGTCGGGACGCCAGAGGTCTTGAGCGCCGGCCGCGGGTGTTGCCGGAGTGGCGGAGCGTGGCCGCGAGCGGCCCGATGAAAGGACAGGCGTCATGATGGACCAGCGGCCTGAAGCGGCCTGGTACGCGGTCCACTGCCAGCCACTGAAGGAGCGGCTGGCAGTCACACTGCTGCGTGACCAACTCGGGTTGGCGATCTACCTGCCCGAGATCAAGCGCCGCGTGCGCGGGCGGCTCCACAGCACGCCGCTCTTCCCGCGCTATCTGTTCGTACGGGCTGACCCGCAGCACCTCGCGATGAGCCAGGTGAACGCGACGGCCGGGGTGTTGCGATTGGTGGCCTTCGATGGCGTGCCTCAGCCGGTGCCGGCCACGGTGATCGCGGCGCTGCACGAGCGCGTCGAGCGCTGCAATGCGGAGGGAGGGCTGCTGGGCCACGGCTTCCAGCCGGGCGATGCGGTGCGCCTGAAGCACGGGCCGCTCCAGGGACTCGAGGCGGTCTTCGTCGGCCCGCTGCGGGCGAGCGAGCGGGTGCGCGTGCTGATCGAGTTCCTGGGCCACTGCCGCCAGGCGGAGGTCTCCGTCGACGCGCTGGAGCGCGTCGCGCCAGCGCCGGCTGTGCCGCCGGCCGCACGGCCGCCGCGCCGCACCCGCGGGCGGGGCCGGCCGATCAACGCTCGAGGGCGGGCCTAGCCCACCCGGAACCCACAACCCAGTCTGTTAAGGAGAGCATACCAGTGACCAAGCCGATCCGACCCATCGCACCCCACGGCGGCGCCCTGATCGACCGCGTCCTGCGTGGGACGTTGCGCGATGCCGCGATCGAGCGGGCGCGGCACCTGCCGCGCCTGACGCTCAACGCTGTCAACCTGTCGGACCTCGAGCTGATCGGCAATGGCGCGTTCAGCCCGCTGACCGGCTTCATGGGCGAGGCCGACTACCGCAGCGTGGTGGATGAGATGTACCTGCAGAGCGGCCTGCCCTGGACTATTCCGATCACACTGGCGGTGACGCGCGAGGAGGCGGACCGGCTGGAGCTCGGCCAGGAGATCGCGCTCTACGATGGCCACGAGCGGCTGGTGGGGCTGCTGGAGTTGGCCGAGAAGTTCTCCTACGATAAAGAGGATGAGGCGCGCAAGGTCTTCCGCACCACCGAGGACAAGCATCCGGGCGTGGCACGCATCTACCGCGCCGGCGAGGTCTACCTGGGTGGCGCTATCTGGGTGGTGGACGGCCCGGCCGACCCGCCCTTTGCGCAGTTCCGCCACACCCCGGCCGAGACGCGGCGCATGTTCGCCGCCAAGGGGTGGCGGCGGATCGTGGGGTTCCAGACGCGCAACCCCATCCATCGCGCGCACGAGTACATCCAGAAGGCCGCGCTGGAGATCGTGGATGGCCTGCTGCTGCACCCGCTGGTGGGTGAGACGAAGGCCGACGACATCCCGGCCGACGTGCGCATGCGCTCCTACCAGAGCTTGCTGCGCGACTACTACCCGCCCGACCGGACGGTGCTGGGGGTCTACCCGGCGGCCATGCGCTACGGCGGCCCGCGCGAGGCGATCTTTCACGCCATCGCCCGCAAGAACTACGGCTGCACCCACTTCATCGTCGGGCGAGACCACGCTGGGGTGGGCAACTACTACGGCACCTACGACGCGCAGCTGATCTTCGACGAGTTCGCGCCGCACGAGTTGGGCATCACGCCGCTGTTCTTCGAGCACACCTTCTTCTGCCGCAAGTGTGGCGCGATGGCCTCCTACAAGACCTGCCCGCACGGCCCGGAGGACCACCTGACACTGAGCGGCACCAAGGTGCGCGAGATGCTCTCCCGCGGGGAGCTGCCGCCGCCGGAGTTCAGCCGCCCTGAGGTGGCCCAGATCCTGATCGAGGCCTACCGCCAGGAGTTGAAGGTCGAGGACCCGGCCCTGGCGCAGGTGGCGCCCGGGCCGCAGGGGCCGCCGCCGGCCGCGCCCGCGCCGGCGCAGGAGCAGGCCGTGGCGAGCAACGGCGATAAGCCTCCCAACCGGCGCATGCTGGTGATCGGGCTGGATTGCGCCGCGCCGGAACTGGTCTTCGATGCCTGGCGTGCCGACCTGCCGACGCTGGCGGGCTTGATGGCGCGTGGGGCCTACGGGCGGCTGGAGAGCACCATCCCGGCTATCACCGTGCCGGCATGGGCTTGCATGATGAGCGGATGCGACCCGGGCCAGCTCGGCTTCTACGGCTTCCGCAACCGGGCGGACTACTCCTATGAGCGCATGTCGATCGCCAACGCCAGGGCGGTGACCCACCCGCGGGTGTGGAACCTGCTCAGTGACGCCGGCAGGCGCGTGGCGACGGTGGGCGTGCCGCAGACCTATCCGGTGCAGCCGGTCAACGGCCAGATGGTGAGCTGCTTCCTGACGCCGAGCGCCAAGAGCCAGTTCACCTACCCGGCCGAGCTGCGCCACGAGATCGCCGGCTGGATCGGCGGCGAGTTGCTGGTGGATGTGCCGAACTTCCGCTCGGAGGATAAAGACCAGATCCTGGCGGACATCTACCGCATGGCGGACCAGCATTTCACGATCTGCAAGCGGCTGCTGGCGCGCGAGCGCTACGACTACTTCATGACCGTGGACATGGGCGTGGACCGTATCCACCACGCCTTCTGGAAGCATATGGACCCGGCGCACCCCAAGCACGTGCCGGGCAACCGCTTCCAGCGCGCCATCCACGACTACTACGTCTACGTGGACGGCAAGATCGCCGAGTTGCTGGCGCTGGTGGACGACGACACTGTGGTGCTGGTGGTCTCCGACCATGGCGCCAAGGCGATGGTGGGCGGGATCTGCATCAACGAGTGGCTGATCCGCGAGGGCTACCTGACGCTCAAGGAGTACCCGGCGCAGGTGGCGCCGCTGGAGAAGTGCGAGGTCGACTGGGCGCGCACGAAGGCCTGGGGCGCGGGCGGCTACTACGGGCGGCTGTTCCTGAACGTCCGCGGCCGCGAGCCGAATGGGACGATCGCGCCGCAGGATTACGAGCGCGAGCGGGCCACACTGATGGCCAGGCTGGCGGCGATCCCTGACCCGGATGGGCGGCCGATCGGTACGCAGGTGTTCCGGCCGGAGGAGGTCTACACCGAGATCAACAATATCCCGCCCGATCTGGTGATCTACTTCGGCGACCTCGGCTGGCGCTCGGTGGGCAGCGTGGGATTGGACTCGGTCTGGACCTTCGAGAATGATACCGGGCCGGACGATGCCAACCACGCGCAGCACGGGATCTTCATCCTCTACGACCCGCGCAACCCCGGCGGCGGCAGGCAGCTGGAGGGCCTGAGGATCTATGACGTCGCCCCGACGATCCTGGCGCTGCTCGGGCAGCCGGCGCCGGAGGGGATACGTGGGAAAGCCATGGATCTCTAGTCGTCCGTCAGAGCTACTCTGACGGATAGGGGAGGGGCCAGGGGAGGGCAAAGCCCTCCTCTGAAACGCTCACCCGCGGCCGCGGCTCCATCGCTTCGGCGGGAGGAGCCAGAGGAGGGCCAAGCCCTCCCCTGAAACCCCACCCCATCCGTCGATCAAGGATTGACGGACAACTAGCTACTGCGTCCTCCGTCATCCGTGATGCGTGATAGCCAATGACGTCATCGCGATCACCGGAGCTTACGTATCGCGCACTTCGGATCACGCTCTACACCTGAATATGGGAGTTGTGTCAATGTCGAAGGGCTTCACGATCTGGTTCACGGGCCTGTCGGGCGCCGGCAAGTCCACCATCTCGGCGATCGTCGAGCGCGAACTGCGCGAGCGTGGCCTGAAGGTCGAGGTGCTCGACGGCGACGTCGTCCGCACCCACCTGAGCAAGGGGCTGGGCTTCTCCAAAGAGGACCGCGACACCAACATCCGGCGCATCGGCTGGGTGTGCGAGGTGCTGACCCGCAACGACGTGGTGGCGATCGCGGCGGCGATCTCGCCCTACCGCGCCGTGCGCGACGAGGTGCGCGCGCGGATCGGCCGCTTCGTGGAGGTGTACGTCGAGTGCCCGATCGCGTTGCTGGCCGAGCGCGATGTCAAGGGTCTTTACAGGCAGGCGCTGGCGGGCACGATCGCTAACTTCACCGGCGTTTCCGACCCGTACGAGCCGCCGCTGCACCCCGAGGTGACCTGCTACAGCGACGGGCGCGAGACGCCGGAGCAGAGCGCGGCCAGGGTGATCGCCAAGCTCGAGCACCTGGGCTACATCGAGCGCCGCGAGCCAGCGCTGGTGCAGGCGGTGGGCACGGAAGCCTACACCGACGACGAGGAGGAGGAGGTCTCCACACGGCTGCGGGAGTTGGGATATATCTAGGGCGCTCGTAGCGCGGGCGATAGGCGATAGGCGCTGGGCAACAGGTTCGGCCACTCCTATCGCCTGGGGTGAGGGATGCGATGGGATTGCTCGGGAGGCTGCGCGGCGCACGGCAGCGCCAGAAGCGGGTGGTGGTGATCGGGCTGGATGGCGTGCCGTACAGCTATGTGCGGCGGCTGTTCGACGCCGGCGAGTTGCCGAACTTCCACGCCCTGGCCGGTGAGGGCGCGCTGGTGCAGATGGACACCACCCTGCCGAACGTCTCGTCGGTGGCGTGGGCCTCGTTCATGACCGGCCAGAACCCAGGGCGGCACAACATCTACGGCTTTGTGGACCGCCAGCCCGGTACGCTGAAGACGTTCATCCCTACCTCGCGCACCATGCGCAGCCGGGCGCTGTGGGAGATCCTCAGCGATGCCGGGCGGCGCGTCTTCGCGATGAACGTGCCGGTGACCTACCCCCCGCGGCAGGTGAATGGTCTGGTGGTGGGCTGCTTCCTCAGCCCGAGCGTCGAGAAGGCTGCGCCGAACGCCGAGGTGGCCGCCGCGCTCAAGCGCCTGAACTACTGCGTGGACGCCGACCCGTCGCTGGCGCGACAGGATAAGGACGGCTTCTTGCCGCACCTGGACGAGGTGTTCGAGCGGCGCCTGGCCGCCATGCGCTACTTCTGGCGCCAGGAGCCGTGGGACTTCTTCATGGCCCACGTGATGGAGACCGACCGGCTGCATCACTTCTACTGGGAGGAGATGGAGCAGGGGCACCCGCGCTATGCCCCGGCCTTCCGCGAGTTCTACCGGCGGGTGGACCACCTGCTTGGCGAGGTGCGCGGCTGGCTGGACGAGGACACCACGCTGGTGGTGCTCTCCGACCACGGCTTCTGCACCATCCGCCAGGAGGTGTACGTCAACACCTGGCTGCACGAGGCCGGCTACCTGCGCTACACGCGGGAGCAGCCGCGCGGCCTGGAGGATATGGCGCCCACGAGCGTGGCCTACAGCCTGGACCCCGGCCGGATCTTCCTCAACGTCAGGGGGCGCGAGCCGGGTGGGCGGGTGGCGCCGGGCGCGGAGTACGAGCGGCTGCGGCGCGAGGTGGCCGAGATGGCCATGGGAATGGCGGATCCGGCCAGCGGCGAGCCAATGGTCGAACGCGTCTACCTGCGCGAGGAGCTGTACAACGGGCCGCACGTGGACGCTGCGCCAGATCTGGTGCTGGCGATGCGCGATGGCTACGACCCGAAGGGGGCCTTCGGCAAGCGGACGCTGACGTTCAAGGGTCAGGCATTGGTGGGCATGCACACCACCCCGGACGCGCTGCTCTACATGCGCGGCGCGCCGCGCTTCAGCCGGCGCCCCACCATCGCCGACGTGGCGCCGACGATCCTGGAATTGCTCGGCGTGCCCGCCCCCGCCGATATGGACGGGCGCAGCCTGACGGCGAGTTAAGGCTCGTGGTCCACCACGTGATGGTGATGGGTGGGTGTTCACGGGAGGGCAAAGCCTTCCCGTGGACCCTCCCCCGGCATCCGTCACCAGCAGTGTGGCCGACCGCGAGCGCATGCGAGAGCGATATGCAAAAGCAGACGGTGCTCCTGGGCAAGGGGACGCTGGCGATCCGAATCGCAGAGTGGTTCCTGCGCAGCCCGGACCACAAGTTGATGGCGGTGGTGCCGGTGGTGCCGGAGCCGCGCTGGACCGACTCGCTGATCGGCTGGGCTGAGTCGCACGGGGTGCCGTATGTCGCCAGCGGCCACTACAAAAACCTTATGGCTCTCACGGGCGACCGGCCGATCGACCTGGCCTTCTCGGTGTTTTACGACAAGATCATCCGGGCCTGGTTCATCGAGCGCTGCGGGCGCATCCTGAACCTGCACAACAGCCCGCTGCCGCGCTACCGTGGCGTGTCGCCGATCAACTGGGCGCTCAAGAACAACGAGATCGCGCACGGCGTGACGATCCACGAGATCACCCCTGGCATCGACGATGGGCCGGTGGTGGCGCAGCTGCAGTACTCGATCTACCCGGAGTTCGACGAGGTGCGTGACGTCTACGCGCGGGCGCTGGAGTACGGCTGGGTGTTGTTCCAGCAGACCATGCCGCTGCTCGACCAGATCACGGCGCGCCCGCAGGACCACGCGCTCGCGACTTACTACAGCGCGCGGGAGAACGATCTGCTCGGCGAGCGCCGTGGCTTCACCAGACATGAATCGCTCGCGCCGCGAGCCTGAGAGCTTGTTTGAAACGCCTCCCGGCTGGGGCGCGGGGCCGTAGGCCCCCGCATCCCCCGCTCGCCCGCCGCGCAGCGGCGGGCGAGCGGGGGATGGGTGAAGGGTGAAACCCCTCACCCATCCCCTTTTCAGATAGGCTCTGAGAGCGAATGTGACCATGGGAGGGGCCGGGAGGGCCGGCCCTCCCTGCAACCCACCCGTTTCCACTGGCGGTATGCACGCAGCGCGTGAGAGAGTGGTGTGAAAGGCGGACAGGTATGCACGTGCCGTTCGTGGACCTGCGCGCGCAGCACGATGAGCTGCGTGCCGAGATCGATGCAAGCATCGCCCGGCTGATCGATACCTCGACCTTCATCGGCGGCGAGCCGGTCGCGTCCTTCGAGGCGCACTTCGCGGCGTACTGCGGTACGCAGCACGCGGTAGCCTGCGCCAACGGCACCGACGCGCTGAAGCTCGCGCTCATGGCGTGCGGCGTGCGCCCTGGGCACGAGGTGATCACTGTGCCGCACACCTTCATCGCCACCGCCGAGGCGATCTCGCTCGCGGGGGCTGTGCCGGTGTTCGTGGACATCGACGGGCCGACGTACCATATGGATCCGGCGCGGCTGGCCGAGTTCCTCGAGACGCGCTGCCGGCGCGACGACGACGGCGCGCCGGTGAACCGGGAGAGCGGCCGGCGTGTGGCTGCGGTGCTGCCGGTGCACCTGTACGGCCTGCCGGCGGACATGGCGCCGATCCTGGAGATCGCGCGCAGCTACGGCCTGCCGGTGGTCGAGGACGCATGCCAGGCCCACGGAGCGACGTATGGCGGGCGGCGGGCGGGCGCGCTGGGCGACGCGGCGGCCTTCAGTTTCTACCCCGGTAAGAACCTGGGAGCGCTCGGCGAGGGCGGCGCGGTGACTACCCGCGACGCGCGCATGGACCGCATGATGCGCGTCTGGCGCGACCACGGCCAGGTGGAGCGCTACGTCCACGTCACGCCAAACGGCTGGAACGGGCGGCTGGACTCCATCCAGTGTGCGGTGCTGGACCTCAAGCTGGCGCGGCTGGACGAATGGAACGCGCGGCGGCGTCAGGTGGCGCAGTGGTACTACGAGCTCCTGGGCGGCGACGAGCGGATCGTGCTGCCCGTCGAGCCGAAGGGCCGCACCCACGTCTACCACCTGTTCGTCGTCCGCCTGCCGGACCGCGAGCGCGCGCGGCAGGATCTCAGCGAGCGCGGTATCGGCGTGGGGCTGCACTATCCCATCCCACTGCACTTGCAGGAGGCTTACCACGGCATGGGCTGGGGCGCCGGCGACTTCCCCGAGTCCGAGCGTGCGGCGGCGACGATCCTCTCGCTGCCGATGTTCCCGCACATCACCGAGGCGCAGGTCGAGTGGGTGTGTGACGCGCTGATCGAATCGCTGGACGGCATGCCGCGCGTGCGGGCCGTCGGGGCGACGGGGCTAGCGAGGTGAGGCCATGCAGGATGTAGACACGCGTATGCAGGTTCTGCCGCGGGCGCGGCGTTTCGTCGGGCCGGACTATGTGCGCATGAAGCGCGTGGTGGACATCGTCATCGTGCTGTTGCTGCTCCCGGTGCTCGTGCCGCTCCTGCTGCTGATCGTCGTGGCCATCAAGATCTACTCGCCCGGCCCGATCTTCTACCGGCAGCAGCGGATCGGTAAGGACGGCAGGCCGTTCACGATGCTGAAGTTCCGCTCGATGCATGTGGGCAACAGCAGCACCTCGCATCGCGAGTTCATGCAGCGCATGATCCGCGAGAACCTGCGCCCGCAGGATGTGGGGCTGAAGGTGATGAAGCTGCAGGGCGACCCGCGCATCACGAAGCCGGGCAAGCTGCTGCGCATGCTGAGCCTGGACGAGCTGCCGCAGTTCATCAACGTGCTGCGCGGCGAGATGAGCATCGTCGGCCCGCGCCCGCCGCTGCCCTATGAGTACGAGCTGTATAACGACTGGCACAAGAAGCGCCTGGCGGTGCTGCCGGGGATCACCGGTCTCTGGCAGATCACCGCGCACAACCAGGTGTCATTCGACGAGATGGTGCAGATCGACCTGGAGTATATCGAGACGATGAGTCTGTGGCTGGACCTGAAGATCATCGTGCTGACGCCGCTCGAGATGTTGAGCGGCAAAGGAGGAGGATGATGACGCCGACAGTCACGCTCGATCGCCAGCACATCGCATTGCGCGCTGAAACCTATCTGAGCAGAGACGTGAGGGTCGGTGTGGTCGGCTGTGGCTACTGGGGGCCAAAGCTGGCGCGGGTGTTCTCCACGCTGCCCGGTGCGACGCTGGCGAAGGTGGCGGACCTGCGCGAGGAGCGGCTGGCGGACATCCGTCAGCGCTACCCGGAGGTGGTCACCACCCACCACTTCCAGGATCTGCTGGGGGACGACATCGACGCGGTGGTGGTGGCCACGCCGGTGCGCACCCACTACCGGCTGGCGAAGGCCGCACTGCTGGCGGGCAAGCACGTACTGGTGGAGAAGCCGCTGGCGCTGCGGGCGGACGAGGGCCGCGAGCTGACCGAGCTGGCCGCCGAGCGCGGGTTGACGCTCATGGTCGGGCACACCTTCGTCTATAATCCGGCGGTCGAGGCTGTACGGGAGATCGTCCAGTCCGGCGAGCTCGGCAGGATCTACTACCTGAACGCCACCCGCGTGAACCTGGGGCTGCTGCAGCCGGACATCAACGTGATGTGGGACCTCGGCCCGCACGACATCTCGCTGATCCGCTTCATCCTCGGCGCCGACCCGCTGCGGGTCAGCGCGCACGGCTCGACCTACGTCAACACCGCGAGTGGGTTGCACGAGATCGTCTACATGAGTATGTTCTTCGCGGACGGGGTGATGGCGAACCTGCGCTTCAGCTGGCTGCACCCGGTGAAGCAGCGCCGGCTGACGGTGGTGGGCAGCAAGAAGATGCTGGTGTATGACGACATCGCGAGCGACAAGGTGGTGCTCTACGACAAGGGGGTGGAGGTGCTGCCCTACTCGGTGACCGAGGAGGAGTTCCACGCCTCGTATCGCCACGGCGAGCGCACGGTCTACCCGCTGGAGTGGGTGGAGCCGCTGCAGGTGGAGTGTACCTACTTCCTGGAGAGCATCCGCACCGGCGCCGCCACGCGCAGCGGCGGCGAGGATGGGATCAGAGTCATCAAGGTGTTGGAGACGGCGCAGCGCTCGCTGATGAATGGCGGCGTTGAGCTGAAGATCGAGTACTGAGGTGTGGCGAAGGTTCTTCTGAATCCTTGGGCAGCGGCCTGAGGAAGTTGCGCGGGGCAGTAACGGTCGGAGCTGTTGCAGCGTTATAGTGTACATCCCGCAACACCTCTGCACAACGTCGATACAGCCTGGCTCGCCCGAGAGGGAGGTCGAACCTATGGAGCTCAGAGCGTATCTCCGCATCCTGATGAGCAAGTGGTGGGTCGTGCTGGTTGTCTTCCTGGTGACGTACGGCGTGACCCTCGTGCTCAGCTTCACGCAGCGGCCGGTGTACGAGGCGCGTGCCACGTATGTGGTGAAGCTGAGCGCGAACGTCGGCAACGAGAAGGACCTGGCGTCCGCGGTGGACATCCTCAGCCGGCGCACCGAGATCGCCACCACCTACACGATCGTCGCCAACAGCCGGCAGATCAAGGCGCTGGCGGCGAGCGCCCTTGGGCTGACGCCCCAGCGGCAGGCAGATGTCAAGGTCTCCAGCCAGCTCGTGCCGGGTACAAACATTGTGGAGATCACCACCCAGTCGAGTGACCCGGTGCTGGCGCGGGACTTCACCGACGCGGTGGGCGCGCAGCTGGCGGCCTACGCGCGCAATCTGTATGCGACGTACACGCTCGAGCCGCTTGACCAGGCGAGCTTGCCGAGTAGGCCGATCAGGCCGGACAAGGTGCTGAACCTGATGCTCGGCGGCGCGATGGGGCTGGTGCTGGGTGTGGGCCTGGCGTTCCTGGCGGCCTACCTGCAGGCGCCGCCGGAGAACGTCACCAGCCTGAGCCTGCTGGACGAGGAGACCGGGGTGTACAACCGGCGCTACCTGACGATGCGGCTGCGCCAGGAGTTGAGCCGCGCGCAGCGCATGGGGTACTCCTTCTCGCTGGCGCTGCTGAACGCCGATCACCAGCGCGCGCTGCACAACGCCCCCGAGGAGGTGCGCCGCGAGGTGTACCGGCGGGTGGCGCTGCTGCTGGCGGGCCAGCTGCGCGAGGAGGACACCATGGCCTCCTTCGGCGGGGGGGTGTTCGCCTTCCTGCTGCCCGACATGGCCGGGGATGCGGCGAAGGAGTTGGTGGAGCGGCTGCAGCTGGCGGTCTCCAGCCGGCCGATCGTGCTGGAGCGCAGCAATACCGCGTTCGACCTGCGTAGCAGCGCGGGTATCGTCACCTACGCGGAGAACGCGCCCGATCAGCGCGTCGAGGCCGAGCAACTGCTGGAGGAGGTGGCGCGCAGCCTGAGAGCCTCCGAGGTGGCCCCGTATGGCACGATCCACATGACCTCGGTGAGCGGGACACTGCACGACGGGTCGGATGTCCGCTCGCTGCTGCCTGCGTGAGTGCCGATGAGTAACCCGGCGATCGAGACACCCGAGAGCGCTCCCGCGGCAGATGCCCGCCCGTATGCCGCCCCCGCGCCCGCCACGCTGCTGGCGGCCAAGGGGGGCGGCATCGCCTTCACGGGCAAGCTGGTCACCTTCGCCTGCCGCTTCGCGATCACATTCCTGCTGGCGCGGCTGATGGGCGCCGGGCAGTACGGCCTGTACAACCTCGGCCAGACGGCGCTGACGATCGCGGCCGGCCTGGCGGTGTTCGGCATGGATTCGGCGCTGGTGCGCTACATAGCGATCTACCACGGCCGGCGCGATGAGGCCGGGCTGTGGGGGGTGCTGCAGGCTGGCCTGGGGACGGCGGCTGTGCTGGGGGTGGCGCTGGGCGCCGGGCTGCATCTGCTGGCGGAGCCGATCGCGGCGCGCGTGTTCGACGAACCGCAGCTCGCGCCGGTGCTGCGGGTGGCCGGGCTGCTGGCGCCATTCCTGGCGCTGAATATCGTGCTGGCCGCGGCCACCCAGGGCTTCAAGCAGATGCAGCACGCCACGATCGCCAGGGATATCGTCCAGCCGCTGATCCGGCTGGCGCTGATCGTCGCGCTGGCGGCCGTGGGCCTGAGCGCTGTGGGCGCGCTGACGGTCTACGGCGTGGCGATCGCCGCTACCTCGATCCAGTTGCTCCTCTCGCTCAACCGGCTCTTCGCGCTGCGGCGGCCACTGCGCCAGGCGCGGCACCGGCTGCGCGAGTTGCTGAACTTCTCGCTGCCGGTGCATCTCTCGGACCTGATGACGACCTTCCGGGAGAATGTGCAGACGCTGCTGCTCGGCGCGCTGAACACCGTCACCAGCGTCGGCCTGTTCGCGGTGGCCAATCAGGTCAATCTGATCGGGCATTTCTTTCACACCTCGCTGGTGGCGGCGTCCAACCCGATCATCTCTGAGCTACACGACCGGGGCGACCGGACGCAGCTGGCGCGCATGTACCAGACGACGACGAAGTGGTCGTTCACGGTGAATCTGCCGCTGTTCCTGACGATGGCGCTGTTCCCAGCAGCGGTGATGTCGATCTTCGGCGCGAGCTTCGCCGACGGCGCCACAGCGCTGGTGCTGCTGGCGGGCGCCAATATGCTGGACGCCGCCACCGGCACGTGCGGGTCGATCATCGACATGACCGGCCACACCAGGCTGAAGCTGGTCAACGCGCTGGTGCGGCTCGGCCTGTCGCTCGGGCTGAGCGCGTTGCTGATCCCGCCGTGGGGTGTGCTCGGGGCGGCTGTGGCGGCGCTGCTGGTGGTGGGCACGACGAACCTGCTGCGCCTGGCCGAGGTCTTCGTGTTATTCCGCATGCTGCCGTATAACGCCAGCTTCGTGAAGCCGATCCTGGCAGGCGCGGCGGCGCTGGGCACGGCACTGGCGCTGGACCGGGCCCTGCCCACGGCGGCGCAGCCGGCCTACGCGGCCCTGCACACGGCGGCGCTGCTGGCGGTGTACGCTGGCGCTATTCTGGCGTTGGGGCTTGGGCCGGAGGATCGCGCGGTGCTGGCGCGGGTGCGGGCGCGGCTTGGCAGGGGCAAGGGGAAGGGGCGCAAACGATGATCATCAGCCACAGGTACCGGTACCTGTTCGTGGAACTGCCGCGCACCGCCTCCACCGCGATCAGCCACGAGCTGCGCGAGCTGTACGACGGGAAGTCTATCCTGCGTAAGCACGCTACGTACCGCGACTTCCTGAAGGTGGCGACGCCAGAGGAGCAGCAGTACTTCGTGTTCTCGGCGATCCGCAATCCGCTGGACGACGCCGTGAGCCTGTACTTCAAGTACCGCAGCAACCACAAGCAGCGCTTCAGCGACCCGGAGAAGCTGCAGAAGCGCAGGCGGCTGGCCGACTATGTGGCGCGCATCAAGTTTCGCTACATCCATGAGCGTGAGGCGGATTTCCCGACCTATTTTCGGCGCTTCTACCGCATCCCCTACAATAATTGGAGCGACCTGTCGCACCACGAGTTCGACTTCGTCATCCGCTTCGAGAACCTGCAGGCCGACTTCGCCAGGGTGCTCCAGCTCCTCGGCATCGAGCAGCAGCGCCCCCTGCCGGAGGTCAACCGCACCAGCGGCAAGCGGCGGGACTACCTGGCCTATTACACGCCCGACATCATCCCGCGCGCCAGGCGGGTGTTCGGGCCGTATATGAAGCAGTGGGGCTACACGTTCCCGCCCGAGTGGGGCGAGACCGAGGTGCCGTGGTATCACCAGGCCGAGTTCGAGTTCTACAACCTCTTCCGCGGCCTCTACTGGCGCTATCTGCGCGCGCGCATCTAAGAGCACTACACTTCAAAAGCGGGGGTACGGGGGCCGCAGGCTCCCGCAAAGAATCCTCGAAGGGTCTTGTGGAGGGGCTGTGCCCCTCCGCACCTCCTCGCGGGGGGTACGGGGGCCGCAGGCTCCCGCCCCTCCACCGGAGGAGGAAGTGGAGGGCGAAGCCCTCCACGCCGCCCTTATTCGAGGGGAGGGGGAGCGATGATCGCGCGACTGGGTCAAAGAATAGGCGCCGGCGGCACGGTGGCCTGGGGCGAGCGCCTGCTGCAGGCCGGGCTGCCGCTGCTGCTGGGGCTGGGCCTGGGGGTGGCCGCCAGCGTGCTGATCACCGGCGGGCGGCTGATCTTCCTGGTCCCGCTGGCGTGCGCGGTGCCGGCGGCGATCGTCTTCCTGCGGTACCCGCTCGTGGCGGTGTTCCTCTGGGCGTTGGTCTTCCCGTTCGTCGTCGAGAACCCGGCCGGGAGCGGCCGGGTGGTCTTTACGCTGATCCACCGCGCGTCGGTGCCGGCCGCCTTTGGCCTGGTGGTGCTCGCCGACTGGCTGCGCGTCCGCAGGCAGCCGCAGGTGCGCTTCGGCCGCGCCGAGCTGGCGATGCTGTGCTTCCTGCTGCTGGTGATAGGCAACATCGTGGTGCTGACAGCCGAGCTGCCGCAGATCCGGCAGTTCATCCGCTTCTACGACCGGCTGTTCGTGCCGTTCTGCATGTACTGGCTGATCCGGCTGTACGCCCCCGGCGAGCGCGACCTGCGCCGGCTGGCGTGGGTGGCGGCGTTCGTGGTGGTGACGCAGGTGGTCATCGGGCTGATCGGCTGGTTCCGGCCCGCTATGCTGCCGGACTACTGGCTCGGCCGCGCGGGCGAGCGGACGGTGGGCACCCTCGGCAACCCTGCGGTCTTCAGCACCACGCTGCTCTTCTTCGGGCTGATCGCCCTGCGCTACGCCATGCAGCCGCGCTCGTGGCTGGCGCAGAGCCTGCTCACGGCGGTGTTCGGGTTGGCCTACGTCGGCGTTGCCTTCTCGTTCTCGCGCGGCAGCTGGATGGGGGCGTTGCTGGTGTTGGTGGGGCTGCTGGCGCTCTACCCGCGCCTGATCCGCCGGCCGGCGTTCATCGGCATCGCGCTGGTGGGTATCGTGAGCATCCTGCTGATCCCGGGCCTGCTGGACTACGCCGAGAGGCGCCTGCAGGACCAGGACACGGCCCAGGGGCGCGTGCTGAGCACCGTCACGCAGCTCACCATGATCCAGCAGCGGCCGGCCTTCGGCTGGGGCTACGACACTTACGACCTGTACGATGAGCTGTTCAAGCAGCGGGTGGGGGATATCGCCGTCCGCCAGAGCCAGACGTCGCACAATCAGTTCCTCCTGATCGGGGCGGAGTTGGGTCTGCTGGGGCTGGCGCTCTATCTGTTCCCGGCGCTCTGGTGGCTCAGGCTCAGCGCCCGCGTCTGGCGCCGGCTCCCCGAGCGGGGAATGGTGAGCCGGCGCACGCTGGCCATGCTGTGGCTGCTGCTGCTGCACCACGTGGTCGTGAACAACTTCATGGAGATGTTCCACGCCTACCCGTTCGGGACGACGATCTGGTGGATGGCGCTGGCCCTGATCGCGACGATGGTGGACCCGTACCTCAGGCCCGGCGACGTCGGCGCCCCGCGGTGGGTCACGCGCGCAGCAGGGTTGCCCTAGGGCGTATCGGCAAGGCGGGGAGTTGGAGGGGCGGCGCCACTCCAGAAAACGAAACGAAGATTCTTGCGGGGGCCACAGGCCCCCACCCACGCGCGTTCGCGCGCACGGTACCGTGCGCGCGAACCTGTCCTAAGGAGGGCGCGATGAAGCAGGTTGCAGTTGGCATTCTGGTGCTGGTACTGGCAGCCGTCGGTACGCTGGCGCTCTTCGCCCGCGAGGCGCCGGCCTTCGTCGAGCCATCCGGCTCGACCCGGCCGCAGCTGAGCCAGGCTACCCTGGTGCAGGCGCGCGGCCGCGTCGTGCCCTCGCAGAGCGCGACGCTGAGCTTCCCGAGCAGAGGGATGGTGCCGGAAGTCTTCGTGGCCGAGGTGCTCGTCAAGCCGGGCGACACGGTCCAGCAGGGGGATGTGCTGGCGCGGCTCGACACGCGCGACCTCAAGCTGCGGGTCGAGGCGGCGCGCGCCGTGCTGGAGCAGGCGCAGCGCGAGTACGACCGGCTGCTGGCCGGCCCCACGCCCGAGGAGGTCGCGGTGGCGCAGGCGCAACTGGCGCAGGCCCAGGCCCATGCGCGCGCGGTTCACGGCAGCGTGACGGCGGAGGATGTGGCAGCGGCGCAGGCCGACCTCGAGCGCTCGCGCACCGACCTGAGCGTGCTCGAGACCAACACCCGGTCGGCCCGGCTGCGCGCGGCGCAGGCCGCGCTGGCGCTGGCACAGGCGCGGCTCCAGGCCCAGCGCGACAAGCTCTCGGCCGAGAAGACCAGCGCCCAGCTGCGTATGGAGCAGGCCGCCAACGACCTACGAAACCGCCAGGACGCCTACAGCCGGGTTGTCTGGGAAAACCAGGCGCGGGGAGACAAGGTCGATCAGCAGCATAAGGACCTCGAGGCCGCAGCGCTGCGCGCGGTGCAGGATGCCGAGAAGGCGCTTCAGGAAGCCACCGTGAAGTACGAGCAGGCCAAGCAGGCTGAGATCGCCGGCGTGGCCGCCGCCGAGGCGGAGGTGTCCAGCGCCCAGGCGGCGCTGGACGCCCTGCTGGCGAACGCGGACGCCGGCGAGGCCGCGACGGCGCGCGCGGAGATGGCCCAGGCGGTGGCGAACCTGTCCCGGCTGCAGGGTGAGCAGCGCGCGGGCACGCTGGATGCCGCAGCTGCCGAGGAGGCTATCGCGCAGGCGAAACTGCAGCTGCTCATGGCGCCGCCGCGTGCCGAGGATGTCGCCATCGCCCAGGCGCGGGTGCGCGAGGCCGAGATCGCGCTGCAGCGCGAAGAGGTGATCATGGAGTTGGCCGAGCTGCGCGCCCCCTTCGCCGGCACGGTCGTCAAGGTTAACCTGAACGTCGGCGAGGTGCCCACCAGCGGCGCCCCGGGCATCATCCTGGCTGACCTCTCCTCGTGGCTGATCGAGACTGAGGATCTGACCGAGCAGAGTGTGGTGCAGGTGCGCGAGGGCGACCCGGTGGTGCTCACGTTCGACGCCATTCCTGGCCTGACGCTGCCGGGCAAGGTGACGCGGGTCGACATCCGCGGCCAGAGCGGCCCCGAGAATCGCTACGCCACCTACACGGTGGTCATCACCCCTGACCGGCTGGACAAGCGGTTGCGCTGGAACCTGAGCGCGGCGGTGCGGATCGAGCCGCGGAGTTGATCACACGAGCGGGCTAGGGAGGGCAAGTCTTCCCTGAACCCCACCAGTTGCCGCGGGCGAGGTGCGCAGCGCAGGGGCGGGCCGGGGCGGGTGATACCCTCCCGGAAGCTCAAGCCGTTTCCATAGATGGGGTGCGCGCAGCGCATGAGAGTCTATCGCAAGGAGCGCGAGCAGGATGCCGAAGTCGACCTCGCCGGAGGTGACCAACCCCGGCCTCGCCACGCTGGTCTACGACCGGCTGCGCATGGCCAAGCGGTACGTCACCTCGTACTACCTGAGCCGCAAACATCGCGCGCTGTTCGATGCGGTGCGAGTCCACTGCCTGTTCGTCGGCCACGCGCGCAGCGGCGGCAGCATCGTCGGTGCCTTGCTGGACGCACACCCGCACGTGGTGCTGGCCGACGAGCTGGATGTGCTCCAGCACGTGGCGGCGGGGTTCAGCCGCGACCAGATCTACCAGTTGATCGTCGCCCGTGCGGCACGGCAGGCGCACAAGGGCCGCACGAAGGGCGGGCGCGACGGCAAGGTGTACTCCTACCATGTGCCGGGACAGTGGCAGGGCCGCTTCGAGCGCCTGCAGGTGATCGGCGGCAGCAAGGCCGGCATCTCCACCCAACGGCTCGCGCAGCGGCCGGAGTTGCTCCAGCGCCTGCGCGACACCGTGCGCGGCGCGGAGGTCAGGGTCGTCCAGGTCATCCGCAACCCGTACGACACCATCAGCACGATGCACATCCGCGCCGGCCGGCCGCTCGAGGCGGGTATCGAGCGCTACTTCGCCAACTGCGATACGATCGCCCGCATCCAGCAGCGTCTCGGCGCGGACATGCTCTCGGTGAAGCACGAGGCGCTGGTGGAGTGGCCGCACGAGCAGCTCGGCGCGCTGTGCCGCTTCCTGGGGGTGGAGGCGCTTCAGGACTACCTGGACGCCTGCGCCGGCATCCTGTACGCGTCGCCCGCGACGAGCCGGCACAAGGTGCCCTGGAGCCAGCAGTTGATCGACGCCGTCCAGCGCCGGGTCGAGCGCTATGACTTCCTGCACGGGTACGCCTATGATGCTTGAGCGCGAGGGCCAGGTCCTGACGGACGAGCCCGCCGCAGGCCAGCCCGCCCCCCCTGAGCGCTGCATCTTCATCGTCGGGGTTAGCCGCAGCGGGACGACGCTCATGCGGCGGACGCTGAACGCCTCCGCCGACATCGCGATCGCCAGCGAGAACCATTTCCTCGGCCACGTGATCGCCTCGGAGGGGGTGCGCCACCGGCTGCGGAAGTTCGGCGACTTGTCGGACGACGACAACGTGCGCCGGCTGGTGGACTACCTCTATTCCGACGCGTTCCGGCGCAGCTCGAAGTACCGCGACGTCAGCACGCTCTGGCGCTGGCTGGTGCGGCGGGTGGACAAGGCGACGTTCCTGGCGCGTCTGCTGGCGACGGACCGCAGCGAGCGCGCGCTCTTCGCGACCACGCTGCAGCTGTACGCCGAGCACAAGGGCAAGCGCGTGATGGGGGAGAAGACCCCGGCCCACGTGCGCTACGTGCCGACGCTCATGGAGTGGTTCCCCGGCGGGTATGTGATCCACATGCTGCGGGACCCACGCGCGATCTTCGTCTCGGAGTTGCGGCGGCGCAGCGAGCAGCCGCTCAGCACGCCTTACCGGCAGCTACGGCGCTTCCGGCTAGGGTTCAAGCTCTTCATCCTGCTGCAGGTCACCCTGCTGTGGTACGAGAGCATCGTGCGCTACCGCAGCTACCGGCAGCGCTACCTAGGCCGCTACCGGCTGGTGCGTTTCGAGGATCTGGTGCGCGACCCCGAGCACTACATCCGGCAGATCTGTGAGCTCGTCGGGGCGCCCTTCGACGAGGCGATGCTCAACCAGCAGGTCGTCAGCAAGGGGTTCAGCCAGGGACAGGCCGGGTTCGACGCGCGCGCGGCCGACCGCTGGCGCGAGCATATCGACCCCTGGGCCGACCGCTGGTTCATGTTCTGGTTCCGCGCGCCGCTCCGCGAGTTCGGTTACCTGGCCTAGAGGCAATACGTTTCAAAGAAGCGGGCGCTGCCAGCGGCGTGGGGTGCGGGGGCCGCAGGCCCCCGCACCATCTCCGAAAACGGGTGGATGCGGAGGGGCTACGCCCCTCCAAGAACCCGTGAAGGTGGGCGGGGTCCGGAGGGCGTGCCCTCCCGGAATCACACCCGTGTCCGCTGGCTGTGCGCGCAGCGCCTGCGAATCTGTGAATGAAGGATGCGCTCCCATGCGCAATGAGATGCTCTTTATCGTCGGGTGTGCCCGCACCGGCTCGACGCTGCTGCGCCAGATCCTGAACCACCACGAGCGGCTGTGCCTGGCGTCGGAGACCCACTTCCTGCGGCGCTGGAGCGCTACCGGGCGCGACCGGCGCATCGTACGGTTCGGGGACCTCAGGCAGGACGCCAACGTCGGCCGGCTGGTTGCGGCGCTCTACTCCGATGCGGCGACGCCGAAGACCGGCTACTGGGGCTGGCTCAAGAGCACCGTCGCCCCACAGCTCTTCGAGCGGCGTATCCTGGCGACGGATCGCAGCGACCGCGCCATCTTCCAGACTATGCTGGAGATCTTCGCTGAGGCGAAGAAGGGCGCCTATGGCGAGGAGTTGATCCTGGGCGAGAAGACCCCGGCGCACCTGTACTCCGTGCCGACGCTGTTCCAGTGGTTCCCGCGCACGAAGGTCATCCACACCTTCCGCGACCCGCGCGGGATCTTCGTGTCCACCCTCAAGCGCATGCAGACTGGCAACTGGGGGCTGCGAGCCCGCTACCCCCAACTGCCACGGGCGATCACCGACCCGCTGATCAACCCGCTCACGGTGCTCTTCACCACCCAGACCTGGCTCGACGCGGCCAGGCTGCACGCTCGCTACCAGCAGGCGTACAGGGACCGCTATATGCTGCTGCGGTTCGAAGACTTGATCTCCGACCCCGAGCGCCATGTGCGCGCGATCTGCACCTTCCTGGGGGTGCCGTACGAGCCCAGGATGATCGACGAGGTGGTGGTTGTCTCGTCCAGCTACCGCGAGCAGCGCCGCGGCCCGAGCGGGTTCGACACCCAGAGTGTCAGCCGCTGGCGGACGCATATCGATCCAATGACGCGGGCCTGGTTCTCGGTGCTCGGCCGCAAGCATCTCAAGAACTTCGGGTATCTGCCGTGATCGCAGCTGTGATGACCGCCAAGCACGAGACCGCGGCGACCCTCGGGGTCGTCGCCAGACTCTTCAAACAGCTGAACGACCAGGGCGTGCGCTACTGCCACTGGAAGAGCACCCACGGTCTGCCGCGGGCGCTGCGCGGCAAGACCGACCTGGACCTCCTGGTGGGGCGCGGCGACGCCCGGCGCTTCAAGGCGGTGCTCTATCAGCTGGACTTCAAGCCGCTGGTCTCCGACCCGAGCCGCCAGTTCCCGGCCATCGAGGACTATCTCGGCTTCGACCCGGCGACCGGCGACCTGGTGCACCTGCACGTCCATTACCGGCTGGTCCTCGGCGAGCAGTACGTCAAGAACTATGTGCTGCCGCTCGAGCAGGCATTCCTGGACAATACACGGCTGCAGTGGGGGGTGAAGGTCCCGGCGCCCGAGTTGGAGATCGCCGTGCTGGCGCTGCGGGTGCTGCTGAAGTACCGCAACCAGGACGCACTGCGCGACGCGCTCGGCCTTGGGCGGCGTGGCGGTATCCCGCCGGCCCTGCTGGACGAGCTGGCCTACCTGCTGGCGCAGACGAGCCGGGACGAGATCGACCGCGCGCTGCGCCGGCACATAACCTGCGTCTCGCCCGAGTTGATCCAGGCATTCCTGGACACCATCCGCGACGCGCCCAGGGATGGTCGGGCGCTGCTCCGCCTGCGTGGGCGGGCGCGGCGCGAGCTGGCGCCGTACCGCCGCTACGGCTGGCTGCGCTCGCGGGCGGCCTATCTGCAGGGCATGATCACCCGCCAGTGGCCGTTCGATCGGATCATGCGGCGGATCGCGCCGGGCCTGGAGAAACGCAAGCGGCCGGCGTCCGGCGGCCTGGGGTTGGCCTTCGTCGGCGCCGACGGGGCCGGCAAGTCCACCATCATCGCGCAGATCACGAAGTGGCTGGGGTGGCGGCTGGACGTGCGGACGTACTACCTCGGCGCCTCACGGCCGTCACTGGTGACACGCGCCTTGAAGGGCGTGTCTGGCCTGGCAGGGCTGGCGCACGCCGGCTGCCGGCGGCTGTTCGGCGCGGGCAGCGCTCCGGCCCGGCTCGCCGCGTGGCCGCGCGATCTGCTGAAGCACCTGCGCTATCTCGCCGAGGGGCGCGACCGCTACCGCCGTTACCTGGCGAGCCGGCGCGAGGCGGCCCAGGGAACCATCGTGGTCTACGACCGTTACCCGCTGGAGGCTGTCCGCGTCTTTAACCGGACGGTTGACGGCCCGCGGATCGCGGCATCCAGCGAGGGGCCGCTGGGTCCGCTGTCGCGCCGGCTGGCGCAGATCGAGGAGCGCATGTACCGGAAGATTCGGCCGCCGGAGCATGTGTTCGTCTTGCACGTCAGCCCCGACGTCTCACAGGCGCGCAAGCCCGAGCACGCCCGCGAGTTGATCGAGGCCAAGAGCCGGGCGATCGAGACGATCGCGCGCGAGGACCTGGATCTCATCGACGTCGACGCCGATCGGCCGGTGGACGAGGTGCTGCTGCAGATCAAGACGGCCCTGTGGCGGTTGCTGTGATGCTGATCGAGTTGGCCGGTCCGGTGGGCGCTGGCAAGACCACCGTGGCCGCCGAGCTTGCGCGGCTGCTGCGTGCCGAGGGGCTGGCCGTGCTCACCCCGGCCGAGGCGGTGGCGCGTTGCCTGGAGCGCACCTGGGCCGGGCGGTCGCTCGGCCACGGCCGGCTGGGGCGCGCAGCGGCGCGCGGTGCGGTGGCCTGGCACGCGCTGGCCTTCGCGCTCGAGCGCCCGCGCCTGGCCTGGCACGTGCTGGCGTCGCAGCGGCGCCGCACGATCCCGTGGTGGCACCGGCGGATCATCGTCGGCCTGTTCTTTCAGGTGGCCGGGCAGGAGCGCCTGCTGCGCCGCGCGCTGCGAGCGGGCGAGGCGGTGGTCTTCGAGGAGGGGTTGGTGCACCGGGCGGTGAACCTGTACGCCTGGGCGCCAGGGCGGCTCGAGACGGACGCCGTGCGGGCTTACCTGGCCTTGCTGCCGGCTGCGGACCTGACAGTGCTGGTGCGCGCGCCGCTTGAGGTCTGCCTGCGGCGGGCTGGCGCGCGCGGGCTGCCCATCCGCCTGCGGGACAAGGATGGGCGGACGGTCGAGCGCTTCATGCAGCATGCGCAGGCGATCATCGAGTTGGCCGGGCGCGCGCTGGCGGCCGGGGGCCGCACGGCGATCATGGTCGATAATGGCGGTAGCCTGGAGGCTACCGCCGCGGCGCTGCGCGAGCGCCTGGCGGCACAGGCGCACGGTAGGCGGGCGGCAGCCCTCGTCGGCGGGGGATGAGCGGCGGGAGCGCAGGAGCAGGAGCGTGGCGAAGCTAGATCACATCTTCATCGTCGGCTTGGGGCGAACCGGCTCGACCCTGACTCGCCAGATCCTGAACTCGTCCGAGGCGATCGGGCTGGGCAGTGAGTCCCACTTCTTCCGCGACCTGCCGCGCTTCCTGGTGCGGCGCCGGCCGAGCTTCCGCGAGCAGATCGCGCGCGTGGGCGACATCAGGACCGACTCCGGGGCGGCGAAGGTGGTGGACTTCATCTTCAGCATCACCGATCGGCACTACTACTTCTGGAACCTGCGCGCCCGGAACGTCGACCGCGACGAGTTCCTGAGCCGGCTGCTGGCGACGGACCGCAGCGAGCGCGCGCTGTTCGAGCTGGCGATGGCCTGCCACGCCGGGGACAAGCCGATCCGCGGCGAGAAGACACCCGCGCACCTGTTCTTTGTGCCGACGCTGCTTGAGTGGTTCCCGAACGCGAAGGTGATCCACACCTTCCGCGACCCGCGCGCGATCTACGCCTCGAGCCGCACGAAGGCCGCGAAGAAGCGGTACGGGCCGGCCACCACGCTCTTCCGCCAGCTGGGGTTGATCTTCGAGCTGTACTCCAGCCTGCAGGTGATCGTGCCATGGATCCAGGCTATCCGGCTGCACCACCGCTACTGCGCGCGCTACCCGGACCGCTACTACCTCTCGCGCTACGAGGATCTGGTGTGCGACCCGGAGGGCAGCCTGCGGCGGCTGTGCGCCTTCCTGGAGGTGGAGTTCACCCCCGAGATGCTGCGGCAGTCGGTGGTCAACTCTAGCTACGCGCCCACCGGCCAGGTGCAGGGCTTCGACGCCACGGCGATCGACCGCTGGCGCGAGCACCTTGACCCGCTGCTGCAGCGCTGGTTTCTGCTCTGGTGCCGCGAGCCGCTGCTGCGCTTCGGCTACGCGCCGTGAGCTATAGCCATCCTATCTGATCCGTCAACGCGCGCGAGCGCACAGTGGGGGTGTAGGGGCGCAGCCCCCGCGAAAACCCCCGCTAGAGCGCTGTCACCGTCCCCGGCTCCGCACCACGCCCGGCCGCTGAAGCAGCGGGCGAGCTTCTG
>DATMBA010000764.1:0-4020 GCA_035559635.1 Roseiflexaceae bacterium | reverse complement strand
CGAGACCAGCATCGCGCAGACCGTAAGCGTGCTGGTGGAGTGGGGCCTGGAATCGCTGCCGGTGCTGGACCGCGACGGGCGCTTCGCGGGGCTGTTCGGGGTGGAGCAGGCCCTGCGCGCGGCCCTCGAGCGCCGAGCAGCCGCCGGCAATGTGCGCGACGCCGAGCAGCCGCCGGCCGTCAGCCTGATCATGCAGATGCTCCTGCCCACGGTCCCCGCCAGCGCGCCGCTCCACGCCGCCCTGGCACAGCTCTTGGTCACCCAGGGGCGATTCCTGGTGGTGGTCAGCGGCTGGGCGCCCGTCGGCACCCTCACCGACGCGCAGGTGGCCGCGCGCCTCCCGGATGCGCTGCGCCCTCTCTGGCTCGCCGCCCTGCGCGGGCAGGGCCAACTCACCCAGCAGGCGGTGGAGTCCGCCGCGCCGGGCCTCACCGCTGCTGATGTGGCCCTCACGCCGGCGCCGCTCGTCCGGACACGCGAGACGCAGGACGACGCCATCCGCCTGGCGCTCGAGGGCGGCCACGAGCGCCTGGTGGCGGTGGACGACGAGGGACGACTGGCGGGCCTGGTGACCCGCCGCGGGCTGCTCAGGGCGCTGGCCCAGGCGAGCGGCTCCTGAAGGCTGAACGCTTGCCCACCATGCCGTCCGGCGCCTGCGCTGCCGCGACCCCGCCGTCAGCTGCGGCCGCCTGACGGGCATGGCGCTGAGCGGGAACGCACTCCGGCCGCCGCCAGCATCGCTTTGCGTCAGCATAAAACCCCGCTGCATGGGCCCTGAGGGAACACGCGGACGTTCAACGGTCCAACGGTCCAACGGTCCAACGTTCAAACGCCCGGGCGCTCCCCTGGACATGGCGCAGCACCTCGGCGAGCGACTGGCCCTGGCGGTACAGGTAGTACGGCACCCGCGAGTCCGCCAGGCGCGCCAGCACCCCCCGCGAGTCACGCCAGCCGCCGAACGACTGCGGGTCCACGAACACCGCCACCGCCTGCACGCCGCGGTAGCGCAGGTGCTGCACGCTCGTCACCCAGCGCTCATCCAGCGAGGGGGTGATGATCACCAGGGTGGAGTTGCGCCCGAAGCGGCTCGACTCAGCCGCCAGCACCTCGGCCAGGGAGTGCGTGCCGTGGGCGCGCAGCACCGCCAGCGCCTCCAGGATCTTGTAGAGCTGGCGCACCTCGCGCTCGGCCGGGATCACCTCGCGGTGCTGCCCCCAGGCGATCAGCCCCACCGCCCGGTCCTGCTCCAGCATGTGGCGCGCGATCGAGGCCGCCGCCTGCACGCCGTACTCCTCGGTGGACTCCGCCACCCGCACCTCGCTCAGCCGCCGCATGCCGCGCTCCGCGCCGTCCGGCAGGAGCCGCTCCTGTGCCCGCTCCTGCATGTCCAGCACGATGTACAGCTCGGCCGTCGGGTCGAGCTCGAACTCCTTCACCATGAGCTGGTCCATGCGCGCGGTGCTGCGCCAGTGGATGCGGTTGAAGCTGTCGCCCGGTTGGTAGTCACGCACGGTGGAGACGTTGGGAGTGACGTGGTAGGTGCGGCTCTTGAGGTTCTGGCCGCCGGGCAGCTCGGCGCTCGGCAGGCTGAAGCCGGGCAGCGGCGTCATGCGCGGGTACACCAGCACCTCGCCGGTGGTGGGCACCGCGCGCGTCACGCGAAACAGGCCGAACGGGTCGCCGCTGACGAGCGTGGCCGGGCCGAGGGTGAACTTGCCGCGCATGGTGCAGGGGGTGCGCGTTAGCCAGCGCCGCCGGTCACGCCCTGGCAGGTAGGCTACGAACCCCGGCCCGTGCCCCGGCAGATCCGAGTGGTCCAGCAGCTCGATCCACAGCTTGGGGATGGGCCACAGGTTTTGTAGCGTGATGCGCTCGCGCGCGTAGTCGCCCACCTGGGTGCGGTGGGTGTAGATCTCGCGCTGCACCGCCAGCCCGCGCAGGTTGACACGCGCCCAGGCGTAGGAAAGCGCCAGCAACGCCAGCAGTATGTAGAACAGGTGGAAGAAGAGGCGGATTCCCGTGCCCTGCGCGGCCAGGAAGCACAACCCCGCCAGCGCCGCCAGGCCCACCGGCCGCAGCCATGGTGCTCTTATATCCATGCTTGTGAGAAAGGGGGAGAGTCAGGGAGGGCCAGGCCCTCCCTGCAACCCACCCTGGTTGCGTCACTTGCCAATACAAAACCGGCTAAAGATCGTATCCAGCAGGTCCTCGCCCACGGTCTCGCCGGTGATCTCGCCCAACGCGCTCAGCGCGGCCGTCAGGTCCACCGCCAGCAGGTCAGCCGGGACGCCGCGCGCGTGGCCGGCGAGCGCATCCCGCAGGTGGCCCGCCGCCCGCCCCAGCGCGTCCCGGTGGCGCGGGTTGGTCACCAACTGCCCGTCCGCGGCCACCTCGCCGCCCAGCAGCAGCCCCGCCACCGCATGCGCCAGCGCCTCCAACCCCTCGCCGGTGAGCGCGGACACCGCTACTGTAGCCGCGAACGGCTCGTCGCGCAGGCTGACGCCATTGTCCATCGGCCACCGCTCGCCAGCCGTCGTTCGTCGTCCGTCGCCCGTCGTCCGTCGCTCGTCGTTCGTCGTTCGTCGTTCGTCGTTCGTCGTTCGTCGTTCGTCGTTCGTCGTTCGTCGTTCGTCGTTCGTCGGCAGTAGGTCCACCTTGTTCCACACCAGCACCGTCGGCTTGCCTTCGGTCAGCGCCGCCACGGCCCGCTCGGCGTCGCCCACTGGCTGTGTTATGTCAACCACAAGCAGCACCAGGTCGGCGGCGGCCAGCGCTTGGCGGCTGCGCCCCACGCCGATACGCTCGATCGGGTCAGCGGTCTCGGTGATACCGGCGGTATCCACCAGCACCACCGGCACCCCGCAGAGGTTGGCCGTCTCCTCCAGCGTGTCGCGGGTGGTGCCGGGCACCGGGGTAACGATCGCCCGGTCAGCGCGCAGCAGGGCGTTGAGCAGGCTAGACTTGCCGGCGTTCGGCAGGCCGACGATCGCGGCGCGCGCACCCTGTCGGTAGACGATCCCCTGATCGGCGCTGGCCTGTAGGCGCTCGACGGTCCGCAGCGCCTCGGTCACGGGCGCGGCCACCTCCTGCGGGTCGATCTCGTCCTCGGGGAAGTCCACCAGCGCGGTGCAGTAGGCCAGCGCGCCGAGCAGCGCCTCGCGCACGCGCCGCAGCTCCTGCGAGAGCCAGCCGGCCAACTGCTGCTGGGCCAGCGCCAGCGCGGCGTTGGTGCGGGCGTTGATGATGTCCAGCGTCGCCTCGACCTGCGTCAGGTCCAGGCGGCCGTTGAGGAAGGCACGCATGGTGAACTCGCCGGGGGTGGCGAGGCGCGCGCCATGCTGCAACGCCAGGCCGAGCACTTGCTGGAGCACCAGCGGGCCGCCGTGGCAGGAGATCTCGGCCACATCCTCGGCGGTGAAGCTGTGCGGGCCGCGGAAGAACGCCGCCAGCGCCTCGTCCACCGTCTCGCCGCCGGGGGCCACGACGTGGCCGTAGCGCAGGCGGAAGGGGCACCAGTGGCCAGGGCGCGCCGGGACGAACATGCGCTCCAGGATCGGCAGCGCCTCGCGGCCGCTCACCCGCACCACACCCACGCCGCCCGCGCCGGGCGGCGTGGCGATCGCCGCGATGGTGTCGTCGTAGAGCATGGGCGGCATTATAGCACGGGCGAGCCGGGCGGCGCCGCCCTCCCTGATACCGTACCTACCCCGCCCCCATTGACATCCTCTTAACACCGCTATACACTAGCGATCATCTTCCCATCACTAGGGTGTGCCAATACTTCGTCCGCGCACGGCGTTGCCGAGGCGTGTGCGGCCAGCCCGTGGGGCCGGCCGCCTCACGAGTCCTATACCGGTACCACGAGTCCCTGTACTCGCCGGACAGATGCCCACGGAAAAGGAGGAAGACCTTGGCACCCACGAATCCGGAGCGCCTCAGCCGCCGCGCCTTCCTGCGCCTCGCCGCCGCCTCGGCCGCCGGCGCGGTGCTCATGGCCTGCGGCCAGGCCGCGCCCACGGC
>DATMBA010000763.1:0-3595 GCA_035559635.1 Roseiflexaceae bacterium | reverse complement strand
GCCCGCCGTGTGTTCTGGGACGAACCGGTCCTACTCCTCGTCCTTGCTCAGGTCGAGGCCCTCCTCGCCCATGTCTTCCAGCGCCGCCCGGAAGGCTTCCAGGTCGGCCTCGTCCGTCTCCGCGGCGGCCTCGTCGCCGTCGCCCTCCAGCAGGGCGCGCAGCGCCTGGCGGATCTTCTCGTCATCCTCGTTCGCCGGCCGCACCTCGCGCTCCTCCGGCCGGCGGCCCTCGCCGAGCGCCTGCCGCCCGTCGCCGTCGCCCCGGCGCTGCGGCTGCGCCGTCAGCTCACCCAGCATCTCCTCGGCTAGCTGCTTGCGCTTCTCGATGCCGGTGCCGGCCGGGATGAGCTTGCCGATCACCACGTTCTCCTTCAGGCCGCGCAGGTAGTCCACCTTGCCGGTGATCGCCGCCTCAGTGAGCACCCGCGTGGTCTCCTGGAAGGAGGCCGCCGACAAGAAGCTGTCGGTGGTGAGCGACGCCTTGGTGATCCCCAGCAGCACGGTGGCCGCCGTGGCCGGCTCGCCGCCCTGGCTGACGATCTCGGCGTTGAGGCGCGCGAACTCCGAGCTGTCGATCAGCTCGCCCGGCAGCAGTCCGGTGTCGCCCGGCTCCTCGATCCGCACCCGCCGCAGCATCTGGCGCACGATCACCTCGATGTGCTTGTCGTTGATGTCCACGCCCTGCGAGCGGTAGACCTTCTGGGCCTCGTTCACCAGGTAGCGCTGCACCGCCTCCTTGCCGCGCAGCTCCAGTAGTTCCTGCGGGTCGGCCGAGCCCTCGGTGAGTTGCTGGCCGGCCACCACCCGCGCGCCGTTCTCGATCGCCGGCGACAGACGCGCGGTGTGCGGCACCACCGCCTCACGCACCTCGCGGTCCTCCTGGATCACCACCACTTTGCCCGCGGTGTGGTCGAAGCGCACCTTGCCGCTCAGCCGGGCCACAATCGGCTCGCCGCCCAGGTCGGTGCGGTTGCTCTCCGCCAGCGGCTCGCCCTCCGTCACCTCTGCGCCGTCCGCCACCAGCGGCACGTAGTGCGCCGGCAGCTCCTGCTCATCGGTGTACACCTCGGCGGAGATCACCCGGATCTTGCGCACATCCTCCTCGCGCACGATCTCGACCACGCCGTCGATCTCGGCCAGGATAGACTTGCCCTTCGGGGTGCGGGCCTCGAAGATCTCCTGCACGCGCGGCAGACCTTGCGTGATGTCGTCCGCCGAGGCCACACCGCCGGTGTGGAAGGTGCGCAGCGTGAGCTGCGTGCCCGGCTCGCCGATCGACTGCGCCGCGATGATCCCCACCGCCTCGCCGATGTCCACTAGCTTGCCGGTGGCCAGGTTGCGGCCGTAGCACATGCGGCAGATGCCGTGGTCTGCCTGGCAGGCCAGCGGCGAGCGTACGAACACGTCGTTCACACCGGCCGCCTTGAACCGCTGCGCCAGCGCCTCGTCTACCTCCTGATTGCGCTCGGCCAGCACCGCGCCGGTCTGCGGGTCCACCACCGGCGCTGCCAGGATACGCCCGATCATCCGCTGCTCCAGCTCGATGAGCAACTCGTTGTCGTCCGCCCGATGCAGCCACAGCCCCTCCTCGGTGCCGCAGTCATCGGTGTTGACGATGTTGTCCTGCGCGACGTCGATCAGGCGCCGCGTCAGGTAGCCGGCGTCCGCCGTGCGCAGCGCGGTGTCCGCCAGGCCCTTGCGCCCGCCGTGGGTGGAGACGAAGTACTCCAGCACCGAGAGTCCCTCGCGGAAGTTGCTCTTGATCGGCAACTCGATGATCCGCCCAGTCGGGTCAGACATCAGGCCGCGCATGCCGGCCATCTGCGAGAGCTGGTTGATGTTACCGCGCGCCGAGGAGTTGACCATCATGGCCACCGGGCCGTACGGGTTGAGGTTCTGCTTCACCGCCTCGGTGGTCTCCTTGGTGGCCTTCTGCCAGATCTCGACGATCTCGCGGTAGCGCTCCTCCTCGGTGATCAGGCCGCGGCGGAACTGCTTCTCCACCTCGGCCACGCGCTGCTCGGAGCTCCTGATGATCTCGGCCTTCGCCGGCGGCACCT
Organism: Roseiflexaceae bacterium; assembly: GCA_035559635.1. Classification (GTDB taxonomy): domain Bacteria; phylum Chloroflexota; class Chloroflexia; order Chloroflexales; family Roseiflexaceae; genus CALJIC01. The sequence goes on along the minus strand of DATMBA010000763.1, from coordinate 1,535 downwards.
CTACGTCCTCGATACCCACCGTCATGCCGCCGCGCGTGGCGTACTTGAAGCCTAGCGACTTGATCTTGTCGGCCTGCTCGGCGGTGCGCTCCGAGCCGTAGTAGCGCGCCAGCTCGTCCTTCGAGCGGTCGCCGTACTGCGCGCGGATGTGCTCCAGGTCCTCGTCCGACAGGTTGGCGAGGCTGGTGTAGTGCTTGTAGCAGTCCGCGATGATCTCGCGCAACCCCTTCTTGGCTATCAGCCGGTTGCGGTAGCGCAGCGGCTCCAGCAGCTCATTGTTGAAAATAATGCGCCCGATCGTCGTCTCCAGCAGCATGCGCGGCGTGCCGTCATCCGCCGGTTGCAGCACCTTGATGCCGCGATCGTTCTCGCCGTAGACTGCGCCCTCCATGCGCACCCAGATCGGCGCCTGGATGTCCACGATGCCCTTGTCGTAGGCCAGCAGCGCCTCATCCACCGAGGTGAACATCTTGCCGCTGCCCGGCGCGCCGTCCTTGATCATCGTCAGGTAGTAGCAGCCGAGCACAATGTCCTGCGACGGGGTGACGACCGGGTCGCCGGTGGCGGGCGAGAGCAGGTTGTACTTCGAGAGCATGCGCATGCGCGCCTCCTCCTGCGCCTTGCGCGAGAGGGGCACGTGCACCGCCATCTGGTCGCCGTCGAAGTCCGCGTTGAACGCCGCGCACACCAGTGGGTGCAGCTGGATGGCCGAGCCCTCGATCAGCTTGGCCTCGAAGGCCTGGATCGAGAGGCGGTGCAGCGAGGGCGCGCGGTTCAGCAGCACCAGGTAGTCCTGAATCACCTCCTCGAGCACGTCCCACACCTCGGGGCGCACGCGCTCGACAATGCGCTTGGCGCTCTTGATGTTGTGGGCGAAGCCCTTCTCCACCAGCCGCCGCATGACGAACGGCTTGAACAGCTCGAGCGCCATCTTCTTCGGCAGGCCGCACTGGTGCAGCTGCAGGTTCGGCCCCACCACGATCACTGAGCGGCCCGAGTAATCCACTCGCTTGCCGAGCAGGTTCTGGCGGAAGCGCCCCTGCTTGCCCTTGAGCATGTCGCTCAGGCTCTTGAGGCGGTGCTTGCCCTTGCCGCTCACCGCCCGCCCGCGCCGACCGTTGTCGATCAGGGCGTCCACCGCCTCCTGCAGCATGCGCTTCTCGTTGCGCACGATGATCTCGGGCGCGTTCAGCTCCATCAGGCGCTTGAGGCGGTTGTTGCGGTTGATCACGCGGCGGTACAGGTCGTTCAGGTCGCTGGTGGCGAAGCGCCCACCGTCGAGCTGCACCATCGGCCGCAGGTCGGGCGGGATGACCGGCAGGGTGGTCAGGATCATCCACTCCGGGCGCGCCCCGCTCTTGCGGAACGCCTCGATGAGGCGCAGGCGCTTGATCGCCTTCTTGCGGCGCTGGCCAGTGGTGAACCTGATCTCCTCCTGGAGCTGGTCGCGCATGGAGTCAATGTCCAGGCTGCGGAGGACCTCCAGCACAGCCTCGGCGCCCATGCCGGCCTTGAACACGTCGCTGTAGCGGTCC
>DATMBA010000762.1:0-1194 GCA_035559635.1 Roseiflexaceae bacterium | reverse complement strand
CCGCCCCGCCCGGGAACGGGCGCGAGCTTGGGCCCAGGCCGCCTGCGCACTCTGCAGCCCGCGGCGGCGGGCTTTGCACAGGATAGCCCGCCCGTGCACGGGCCGGGCGTGGTGCGAAGCCAGGAGACCCGATGACAGACGCAACGTTCATCAGCCGCCGGGTGTGGTCGGCGCCCGCACGCCTCGCCGCCACCCCCCGGCGCATTGTACCATTGCAGGCGCAGCGCGCTGTGCTATACTGGCACTAGACCGGATGTTCGCAGGCCGCCTCCGCAGGGGCGCGCCAGGGAGGCTTGCCCTCCGCGAAAATCTCTCTCCTTAGAGCGTGTTTGAAACGCCTCCCGGCGGGGGATGGTGAGGGGTTTCACCCCTCACCATCCCCTTTTCAAACAGGCTCCCTAAACACGCAGGCCTGGCCTGCACGCATGGCGCGCAGCGAAAGGAGGACACGATGCCGACGCTGGACGAGGTGATGCGGCAGCTTGAGGAGCAGGGCACCGAGCAGAACCGCAAGATCTACCGGCGCCACGGGGTGCCCGAGCCGATGTTCGGCGTCAGCTACGCCGCACTCGGCGCACTGCGCAAGCAGATCAAGACCGACCACGAGTTGGCACGTGGGCTGTGGGCCACCGGCAACCACGACGCCCGCATCCTCGCCACAATGGTCGCCGACCCGCGCCGTGTAGACGAGCCGCTGATCGAGGCCTGGGCGGCCGACCTGCGCTGCCACGCACTGACGGACGCCTTCGTGCAGTTGGTGGCGAGGACGCCCGCGGCGCGCGTCCTCGCCGAGCGCTGGGCCAGCGCAGACGACGAGCAGCTCGGGCGGGCCGGCTGGCACCTGCTCGGCCAACTTGCGCTGCACGACCCCGCCCTGCCGGACGCCTACTTCGAGCCGTACCTGCGTCGCATCGCCACCGAGATCCACACCAGGAAGAACCGCGTGCGCGAGGCCATGAACAACACCCTGATCGCCATCGGCACGCGCAGCGAGCAACTCGAGCAGGCCGCCCTCGCCACCGCCGCCGCCATTGGCCCCGTCCAGGTAGACCATGGGGAGACGAACTGCAAGACGCCCGACGCCGCCGTCTACATCCGTAAGGCGCGCGCCCGGCAGCGCCAACGCGAGGAACGCAGCGCCGCCAGCCGCTGAGCGGGAGCAGGCGCGGGAGACTACGCGGCTGAAAAACGGAG
>DATMBA010000761.1:0-30986 GCA_035559635.1 Roseiflexaceae bacterium | reverse complement strand
GCGCAGGCTGGCCAGTGTCCAGGCTGCGTGCTCCGCCTCGGCCCGCAGCGCCTCGTGGGCGCGCGCACGCTCCGCGGCATCCGCCCGGTGGTCGCAGCGGGCCAGCGCCGCCAGCACCTCCGAGCGCACCAGGACGTCGGGCCAGTCGAGGTGGCGGCGCAGCAGCGACACGGCGCGCTCTCCGCCGATCTTGCCGCAGACCCGCGCCAGCCGGGCCGCGACGTCGCGCCGCTGGCCGGGCTGATCGAAGGCGCGCTCGACTGTGAGCATGGCCGCGTCGCCGCCGGCCGCGAGCGCCGCCACGGCCGCCGCGCGCACTTGGGGCGAGGCGAGGCAGGCCGCAACGGGCGGCCAGAGCTTCGGATGCTGGAGCTTCCCGGCGGCGGCGAGCGCGGCGCGCTGCACATCGGGCCGCTCATCCCCGATGAGCGCCAGGAGCGGCCGGTAGAAGCCGGCGATTCCGCCCTCGCCCAGCGCCTGGGCCGCGAGCTCGCGCTCCTCGGGGCGCCGCGAGCGCACCCACCCAAGCAGCCGCTCGCCGGCCAGCAGGATGCCCTCCAGCTCGCCGCTGCGCAGCAGCCCCACCACCGCGCCGTGCCGCAGCGCCGGCTCCGGGTGCTCCAGGTACGGCGCGACCACATCGAAGCCGGCCTGGTCGCCGAGCGCGGCCAGCGCGCGCAGCGAGGCGGCCTGCACCGGGCGTGAGCCCTCGGCCGCGAGCCGGTCGCGGATCAGCGGGATCGCCGCCGTCAGGCCCAGCCGCTCGACCCAGCGCAGCGTCGCTAGGCGCACCTCGCGCTCCGGATGGCTGATCAGCGCCGGCAGTTGGTCGGCGAGCGTCTCCGGCGCGTGGTCCGCCAGCAGGTCGAGCGTGTAGAGCACCACGCCGAGCTGCGGACTCGCCAGCCCCTGCTGCAGCGCGTCGAGCGTCGAGCGGTCCGGCCGGGTCAGCGTGGCGCCGCCGAGCCGGCGCCCGCTCAGAGCCGCGCGCAGCTGCATCGGGTACGCCTGGCCGAGCGCGGCGGCCAGCGCCAGCCAGGTGACGAAGATCGGCAGCACGGCGTAGGCCAGCTGCACCGGCTCGAGCCGGAGAACGCCCGTCAGCAGCAGCAGGACCAGGCCGGCGAGGCCGATCGCCAGCGGGTAGATGATGCCGTCCACCAGGGTTTGGGCCTGGGTGCGCTGCCGCTCCGGGAGGGGCTGGTAGAGCACATTACTCGCGGCCACGTCCACGGCGTCCATCACCAGGCGGTACAGCTCGGCCACCGCTGCGGTCCAGAACAGCGCCACGAGCGGCGCCCCGAGCGTCCCACTCAGCGCGAAGAGCGCCGTGATCGCCAGCAGGCCGGCCGGCGTCGCCAGCAGGATGGGCTGCACCCCGAAACGACTCAGCACCCGGCCCGAGACGAACAGCTGTATCGCCAGGCTGAGCGCACCATACACGCCGAAAAACCGCCCGAGGAACCCCGCCAGGGTGTCCTCGTTCGGGAACATGCGCTCGGCCTGCGTGTAGAAGAGATTGTCGACGATGTAGATCCCGACGATCAGCAGAGCGAACACAGCGATGATCAGCTTGAGGTAGCGGTCGCGCAGCAGCGGGCCGAGCGGAGCGCGCTGCACGCGCTCCGACCGCTCGCCGGTCGGCTCGGCGAACGCCGCGGCGTTCGCCCGCAGCAGGGAGGCCAGAACCGCGAGTGTCGGCGCCATCACCACCGCCGCAGCCAGAAACATGTTCGCCGTGCCGACGGAGGACACCAGGGGCGGCGTCGCGAAGCCGAGCACGATCGTGGCGAGGTTCTCGCCGGATCCGAGCAGCCCGAACAGGCGCTTGCCCTGCTGAAGGGTGTACAGCCGGCCGAGGAGGCTCCAGTAGGAGGCGTACATCAGCGTGCTGATCACGCCGAAGAAGACCGGGAGGCTGAAGATCAGCCACGGGGGCGCGGCGAGCAGGCCGGCCCACACACCCGCCATCGCCACGAGCAGCAGCGTGTGGATGCCGAGCAGGACCGGGCCGAGCGCGAAGCGCTCGTTCAGCCTCATCGTCACGAGCGAGAGCACGGGCGCGACGGCGGCCACGCCAAGGTAGGTGTACGGTAGGCTGCCCGCCCCGAACTCCGCGAGAAACAGCGCGTAGCCGGCGGTGTGCACCAGGACGTTGGCGCTGAAGAGCAGGATGCCATACAGCAACACCAGCGCCACCCCGCGGCCCTCGCCGCGCCGGATGTCGAGGAAGCCGAGCAGGCTGGTGGGCAGTGTGGCGAGCATCGTGCCTCCCTACGCCACCAGCCGCGCCGCCACCTCGCGGTAGAGCGCCGTCAGCGGGTGGTAGGGGTAGCGCAGCGCGAAGATCCCCGCGCTTGCCAGGGTCATCATCTCGTCCGAGTGCGGCAGTACCGCCGCCACCTTGCAGTTGTAGGCCTGCTCGACGCGCGCCCGCACTTCGTCTGGGTCGAAGGCCGGCGGCGTCTTGTTCACCACCAGCAGCAGGCGCGGCACGTCCAGCGAGCGCGCCACCTCAACGGTCACGCCGGTGCCCTCGTAGTCCTGCTGGTCGGGGCGCATGATGATCGCCATGGCGTGCGAGATCGCCAGCGAGAAGAGCGTCTCCTCGTTCAGGCCCGGGTGCGTGTCGATTATCAGCACGTCCAGGTTCAAGTCCCGCACCAGGCTGCGAAACCCATCGGTCAGCCGGGTGACATCGTAGCCCTCGCGCAGCACGCTGACGATCTGGTCGGCCTGGACGCTGGACGGGATCAGGAACAGCTTGCCGGCGACGGCACCGCCCAGGTTTGCCGTGACATCGTGCGCCGCCTCCGCGATGCCACAGCGGCCCCACAGGAAGTCGTTGAGCGAGTGGCCGATCTCGTGGCCGTCGAGTCCGAACAGCACGTGGATGCCGGGCGACTGGATGTCGGTGTCGATCACGCCGACGCGCCGGCCCTCGGAGGCGAGGATCGCGGCGACGTTGGCGGTGGTGTTGGACTTGCCCGTGCCGCCCCGGAACGAGTGGATGGAGATGATCTTGGACATGCCTGCCTCACTCCTCGCCTTCCAGCATATTGCGAAGCTCACCCGCCTTGCCGCGCAGCTCGCGGAAGTAGTCCGTTCCGGTGATCTTGCTGACCTGCTGGTTCTGGCGGGCCTTGTCGACCTCGATCCGCAGCTCCTGGACCTGCTGCCGCAGGCGCTGCTCGCGGGCGTGGACCTCACGGGCCATGCGCTCGAACACCCGCGCCAGCCGGCCGAGTGCGTCCTCGCGGCCGGTCACGCCGGCCAGATCGAGCGCGGCCGGATCGAAGGTCGCCCCTTCCACTAGCGCCGCTGCCTCGGTCAGCCGCTCGACCTGGCGCAGGTACTCGACCTCCTGGTCGCGCAGGCGCTTCTTCTCCAGGCAAGCGCCGATCCTGGCCCGCAGCAGTACCGGGTCGAAGGTCTTCGGCAGGTAGTCCGCCGCGCCGAGCTCGATCCCCTTCACGACGCTATCGAGCTCCTGCTCGGCCGAGATCACAATCACCGGGATGTCGCGCAGCGCCGGGTCGGCCTTCAGCTGCTCGAGCACCTGGTAGCCGTCCAGCTCGGGCATGATGATGTCGAGCAGCACCAGGTCGAAGGGCTGCGCGCGCAGCATCGCCAGCGCCTGCCGCCCGTCCTCGGCCACGTCGGCGGTGTGGCCGAGCTTCTTGACGGCGAAGGAGATCTTGATCCGGTTCGGCTTGTGGTCGTCCACCACCAGAATGTGGCCGTGCGCGTCGCTCATACGTTTCCCTCAGCACTCATGCGCAGCGGTGGTGCCGACCGGCGCCGGTTGCTCGACGTGCGCGCGCCAGAACGCCTCCTCGAAGTACTTCGGCTCGACCGCGCGGTAGCCGAGGGCGCGCGCCAGCGGTGCGAGCAGCCGGGCGATAGTAAGCGCGACGGCGGGCGGCGGCGTGGTGAAGACCGTGTCGTCGGCGTACTCGCTCCCGACCACCATGGCGTGCAGGAGCTTCGGCTGGCCCTGCGGCGTCAGCAGTCCCTCGTGGGCCATGCCGAACAGCGTGCAGATCACCGCGCCGGTCCTGGCGGCCGGCCGTGTCTCGACGACCAGCGCGCCGTGCTCGGACCCGACGCAGCGGAAGGTGTGGGGCGTGCCCTTCGAAACCACCAGTTCGTCGCCGGCGCGCGCCCCGCGCTCCTGGCCGCCGATGCGGAAGACGAACTCGCCCTGCACGATGCGGAAATGCTCGTCGTAGGTCGGGTGGATGTGCTCTGGCGGCCCGGCGTTCCCCGGCGGGAAGACGCCGGCGCCGCGCTCGTACGCGCCGCCGGTCTCGGCGCGCGTGACCAGGCCGAAGACCCACTCGCCGGTGATCGGCTGCGAGACGAGCGGCGAGGTCCGCCGGGCGAGCAACTCCGCCAGCGGCCCGTCGGTATCGTAGGTGAACCCGGTCCCGTCGATTGGCTGCCCACGGCTGTCGAGCCTGCGGCCGGTGATCAGTGTTGGCATCTGAGGCGCTCCTCCGCGTTGTGGCTTCGATTCAGGTCGGCAGTTCGGCCATCTCGCGCATATTGCCGCGCACGCCGCCCACACCGCGTGAGCTGGCGGTCCTGGCGTATGCCAATCTGGTTGTCCTCCCCTGTCCGCACCGCTACGGTGGCCCCGGGCTACCTTCGGGCCGGCCACCGCCCTCCTCCGGTGGCGAGCGCTGCGCGACACCCTCCAGAAAGGCAAGGAGCTCGTCCAGGTTGACGAAGTGATAGTGGACATCCTGCCTGCCCACCGGCACCAGCGTCACCCGCAGCGGCGAGTCGATGTGGTCGGCCCAGAGCCGCAGCAGGTACGACTGGTCGACGGCGCGACGCATCGCCATGCCCTCCTCCCGTGCCCCTGCTGTGCCTGGCAGCCCCCGGCCACGGTCGCGGGGCATACGTCTGGCTAGCGTTCGAGGCCGAGCTTACCTGGCTGCCGGCGCGGGGATCACGCCAAGCTGCATCATCAAGCCGAGCAAGTCTGCGTGGTGTCAGTCTTCGACTAGCTTCCCACCGCGATGCGAGCGATGGTGACTCCCGTGACCATGATCTGCCGCCCCGTGGGCGGGATCGTGCCAACCTCATCTGCTCGCTTGACGCCGTAGTGGGCAGTATCTACAATAAACCCACTCCATTATCGAACCATTATCAGCGGCTGCGCCGCCGTGCTGGTGGGAAGACTATGGCCGCGTTGACGCTATCGCTCCTCGGCCCGCCGCAGATCACGCGGGAGGATGGCACGCCAGTGGCGTTTCGCTCGCGCAAGGAGTTGGCGCTGCTGGCCTTCCTCGCCGTCGAGCACGCCCGCCCGCACCGGCGCGACGCCCTCATGGCGCTCCTCTGGCCCGATGCGCCCACCGAGGCCGCCCGCAACAGCCTGCGCGTCGCCCTGGCCAACCTGCGCCAGGCGCTCGGCCCCGCCGGCACATTCCTCCTCGCCGACCGCCAGACCGTCCGGCTGATGCCTGGCGTGGCGGGCTGGCTGGACGTGGCCGTGTTCACGGCGCTGCTCGACGCCTGCCGCGCCCACGCGCACCCGCGCGCCGAGACGTGCAGCGCCTGCGTCGAGCGGCTGTCGCTGGCCGCCGGGCTGTACGGCGGGGATTTCATGGCCGGCTTCTCGCTGCCGGACGCCGAGCCGTTTGCCGAGTGGGCGCAGGTGTGCGGCGCCGAGCTGCACCAGCGCGCCCTGGACGCGCTGGCGAGCCTGGCCGCCGCCAGCGAGGCCGCCGGCGATGACGACGAGCTGTGCCGCACGGTGCGCCGCCAACTCGTGCTCGAGCCCTGGCACGAGTTGGCCCATCGCCAGCTCATGCGCGGGCTTGCGCGCCTCGGCCAGCGCCGCGCCGCGCTCGACCAGTACGAGCAGTGCCGCCGGATTCTGGCTGAGGAACTGGGCGTGGAGCCGGACCCGGCGACTAGCGCACTCGCCGAGCAGATCCGCACCGGCGCTATGGCCGCGCCACAGCGCAGCCCGGTTGCCATCACTACAGCAGAGCCGCCGGCCGCGGCGCCGCTCGAACTCCGCGCCGCCCCACTGATCACCGTGCCGTACCCGGTCACGCCGGTCATCGGGCGAGCCGCAGAGCTCGACGCGATCGGCGCGCTGCTCGCCGACCCGGCCTGCCGGCTGCTGACGCTCACCGGCCCGGGCGGCGTCGGCAAGACCCGCCTCGCCCTCGCGGTGGCGCACCAGTACGCCGAGCAGCGCGCCGAGGAGGTGGTCTTCGTTCCGCTGGTCGCGCTCGACGACCCCGAGCTACTGCTGCTCACCGTCGCCCGCGCCGTTGGCGTGGACGTCACGCCCCGGCAGCCCGTGCTCGGGGCCATGCGCGCCGCGTTCCACCAGCGCCCCTGCCTGCTCGTGCTCGACAACCTCGAGCACCTGGTGAGCGCGGCGGCCCAACTCGCCGAGCTGCTCGTCGCCTGTCCGGCGCTGCGGCTCCTCGTCACCAGCCGTGTCGTGCTGCACCTCCAGGCGGAGCACGTCTTCCCCGTCGCCCCGCTCGCGCTGGCCCCGCCCGGCGCTAGGCCGCTCCCGGCGGAGCTTGGGCAGATCCCCGCCGTGCAGCTCTTCGTGCTGCGCGCCCGGGCGGCACAACCGGATTTCGTGCTCACGCACGCCAACGCTGAGGCCGTGGCCCGCATCTGCGCGCTGTTGGACGGGCTGCCGCTCGCGATCGAGCTCGCCGCCACGCGGGTGCGGGTGCTGCCGGTGCCGGCACTGCTGCGGCGGCTGTATGGAGGCCAGGGCGGGCGCCTCCAGATTCTGGGCGCCGGCGCGCGCGATCTGCCTGAGCGGCAGCGCACGATGCGCGCCGCCATCGCCTGGAGCGAGGCGCTGCTGCCCGAGCCGCAGCGAGTCCTGTTTCGCCGGCTGGGGATCTTCCGCGGCGGCTGGACACTTGAGGCGGCCGCCGCGATCTGCGGCGACCTCACCGCGTTCGATGCGCTCGATGGGCTGAGCCGGCTGGCGGAGCAGAGCCTGCTGGTGGTCAGCGACGTGGACGGCGAGCCGCGCTTCGACATGCTGGAGACCATCCGCGAGTACGCGCTGGAGCAGCTCGAGGCGTTGGGCGAGAGCGAGCTCGCGCGCCGGCGACACCTCGACTTCTTCGTGCAGTTCGCGGAGGCGGCCGAGCCGGAGCTGTTCGGGCCGCAGCAGGCACGCTGGATGGATGCGCTGGAGGCGGATCACGATAACCTGCGCGCCGCGCTGCGCTGGTCCCTTGACCACGTACCGGAGGCGGCTCTGAGTCTCAGCGGGGCGCTGGCGCGCTTCTGGTACGGTCATACCCATCTGAGCGAGGGGCGCCGGTGGATCGAGGCGGCGCTTGCCCCCCGGCAGGTGGCGCCGAGCGCGCCGCAGGTGGCCAAGGCCCTGCACGGCGTGGGCGTGCTGTGCCTGTTCCTGAACGACTTCGCCGCCACCCGCGTCTACCTCGAGCGGGCGCGGGACCTCGCGCGGGAATGCGGGGACGATCGGCGGCTGGCGTTCGTGCTCTACGACCTCGGCGGGCTCGCGCTCAATGAGAACAACTACGCGCAGGCCGTGCAGCGGTACCAGGAGAGCCTCGCGCTCTCGGAGGCGCTCCGGGAGCGCGTGCTCAATGGGCTGAACATGTATGGCCTTGGCGCGGTGGCGCTGGAGCAGGGCGAACTGGCGCAGGCGAGTGCGCTGCTGCAGCAGAGCCTGGTGATCTACCGCGAGCTTGGCGACACAGGCGGCCAGGCCTCCGCGCTGGTGAGTCTGAGCAACCTGGCGCAGCAGCTCGGGGACTATCGCAGCGCGGCCGAACACTGTCAGGCCGGCCTGGAGCTGTACCGCGAGGTGGGCAACAAGCACGGATTCTGGTGGGCGCTCTCCGTGTTGGGCAACATCGTCCTGCTCGCCGGCGACAGCGGGCTCGGTCGCGTGTACCACAAGGCGGGCGAAGCGCTGGTGCGCGAATCCGCCGCGGACATGACGTTCCGACGTGAGCTGGAGCGACCGGGGGCGCCTGATGCGGCCCATCAGCTTGTCCACGCGGCGGAGCTGCGCCACCACGCGCTCATCGCGCGCGAAGCGGGCAACGACGAGCAGGCGGTGAGGTTCATGCGCGAGCGGGTGGCTGTCCTGCAGCACATCGCCGGCGCACAGCTCCTGATCCAGAGTCTCGAAGACCTGGCCGCGGCCGCCAGCACCGAGCGCTTTGCCTCCCACGCGGCGTGCCTGTGGGGCGCCGCAGACCGGGCGCGCGCGACGCTCGGCTTTCCGCGGTGGCAGGCCGTCGCGCGTGCCCTCTTCGAGCGCAGCGGCACGCGCATCCGCAGCTTTCTCGATGAAACCGCCTGGGATGCCGCATGGGCAGCGGGCCAGGCGATGACCCTGGAGCAGGCCGTCGCCTACGCCGTGGACGTGCGCCCGCCGCTCTCCGGCCGGCTCGCGGGCGCCTGACGACGGTGCTCCGCCGGCGATCAGGCCGGAAGCTCGACCATGGCTGTGATACGTGGAGCAAACACGGACAGACCACTATGATGAACATTACCGCGCCACAACCCGCGCACATCGACACGCTGCATGCGATCTACCGCGCCGCCGTGGCGGATGCGCCGCACTGCCGCTTTGCGCCGGACGCCGCCCGCTTCCGCGATGAACTGCTGGGTGTTGCGCCGCCGGCCCCGCTGTTCAGGGGACCCTCCGAACGGCGGATGTTCGTGGCCGAGGAGGATGGTATGGCGCGCGGGTTCGCCAGCTTCATCCGGTTCACGGATTGGGACGGCGTGGAGCACCAGGCCGTGACGGCGCTGTTCTGCGCGGGTGAGACCGCCGGGCGGGCGCTGCTGGGGGCCTGTGAGGCGGCCGCCGGGCCGGGCACGCTGGAAGCCTTCCCGCAGTCGCACGGGAAGTCGCCGCTCAGCGAGTACAACGGCGGCTGGGACGGCCTGCCCGACCGGGTGCCGGATGTGGCGCGCATCCTGGCGCGCGCCGGCTACGCGCCGTTCTACCGCGAGCTGCACATGACGCTCGACCTGCGGCGGTTCCCGCCCGCGCCGGCCGCGCTCCCCGCCGGGCTGGAGCTGCGCGTGGAGCCGCTGGAGGGGCGCATCCGCCTGCGGACGCTGGACGGCGAGGTGGAGATGGCGAGTCTTGGCTTCGGCACGCTCGCGCCCTTGGCGGCCGACCCGCGGGCGGCGCGCACCGGCTACATCTGGTGGCTGGAGGTGGAGGAGGGCTACCGGCGGCGGGGGATCGCCCGGGCGCTGATGGCCGAGGCGCTGGCGCAGTTGGTGGATCTAGGCTGCGAGGAGTGCTGGCTGACCACCGCGGCGGACAACTGGCCCGCGCAGCCGCTCTACCTGGCGCTAGGCTTCGCCGCGGTGGATTGCTCCACGAGCTTCCGAAAACGCTGAGGCCGCTGGAGCGCTGAGGTCGCTGAGTGGGGTGGCTGGAGCGCTGAGGCGCTGAGGCTTGGGTAGAGGTGGGCACGAACCCTCAGCGCCATGAGCCGCCTCAGCGCCTTACGATGGTAAAATAGCGGAGACAAGACCTCAGCGCCATCAGCCGCCTCAGCGCCTCAGCGAACCAGGAACTCCGCCTATGCCCCGGCGGCCTGGCGGGCGCGCCGGCTGACGATGAACGCGGCGGCGAGCGTCAGCAGCGAGACGCCGATCTCGACCGCCGGGGCGAACATCAGCATCGTCTCGCCGAAGGACATCGGCAGCGCCACACGCAGCATCAGGCTCAGCGGGAACGTCAGCGCGAGCACCAGGCCCACCAGTCGCATCCCGGCGCCATCGCCCTTGCGACCGATCAGGGGGATCGGCGCTTTGCCGCTGGCCACCGCGTACAGCCCGCAGAGTGTGAGAAAGATGGAGAGCATAGACGTTCCTCCTGAGCTGTGGTCATCGTCACCTGCGGCTATTCTAGCGCCTGCCGTTTACCAATTTGTGACCAGATATCCTGCCCTGGGGGCGCAAGGCTGAGATACGAAGGGAGTGTGCGCGGGGTGTCCCCTCGCGCTCCCCCATGGGCACACGAAGGAGCATGGGATGCCACGCGCTCGCTTGCGGGACCTGGGGATCACGATCGGGACTGCGCCCACCGGGCCGCATAACGCCATCACCGACGTGCCGGGGGTGCTCGTCGGCCACGCGACGATTATCCGCGACGAGCCGCGCGTGGCGCGCACCGGCGTGACGACGATCGTGCCGCGTGAGGGCGGGGTGTGGGGTAACAATGTCTTCGGCGGCTTCTTCTCGTTCAACGGCAACGGCGAGATGACCGGCCTGCCGTGGCTGGAGGAGTCCGGCATGATCGACTCGGCGATCGCGATCACCAATACGCACGCGGTGGGCGTGGTGCGCGACGCGCTGGTGGCGCATGCGGTGGCGCATGGGCAGATCGGTGGCTTCCTGCTGCCGATCGTCGCCGAGACGTACGACGGCTGGCTGAACGACATCGACGCCTTCCACGTGACGCGCGAGCACCTCTTCCAGGCCCTTGCGGCAGCGCGCGGGGGCCCGGTGCCCGAGGGCAACGTCGGCGGGGGCACCGGGATGATCTGCCACAGCTTCAAGGGCGGCATCGGCACAGCCTCGCGCGTGGCGCATACCCGCGCCGGCGCCTACATGGTGGGTGCGTTGGTGCAGGCCAACTACGGCAGCCGCGAGTTGCTGCGGGTGGACGGCGTGCCGGTGGGGCGGCTGATCGGCCACGCGCACACGCCGCTGGCCCGCGAGCAGCCCGGGCAGGACGGCTCGATCATCGTGGTTGTCGCCACGGATGCGCCGCTGCTCCCGGTGCAGTGTAAGCGCCTGGCGCGCCGGGCGACGGTGGGCCTGGCGCGGGCCGGTGGGACTGGACATAACGGGAGCGGCGACATCTTCCTGGCCTTTGCCACCGGGAACGACCTGCCGGGTGGCCGGGAGGCGCCGCTGGAGTTGAGGATGTTGCCGCACAGCCAGATCGACCCATTGCTGGACGCGACGGCCGAGGCGGTGGAAGAGGCCATCCTGAACGCGCTGTGCGCCGCCGAGACGATGACCGGCTTCCGGGGGCGCACGGCGCACGCGCTGCCGCTGGATGAGTTGGTGAGGATTATGGCGCGGTACAGGGATCGCTGAGGCGCTGAATGTGTGGGGGCGCTGAGGTGGCGATCAGGATTCATGGTGGTAGGGCGTCTCAATGCGAAGCAACGGAAGCCCGGTGGAGAGGCAGGCACGAGACTGCCCCTGCCGGCCATGAACCCCAGTGCGCGCCGCTGCGGCAGGGCGTCTGGTTATCGCCTGGGTTGCTATCATCGTACTGCGGCGTGGGCAGCCACAAGAGTTGCCACTCCACCGCATGATTCGGGGAAAGCGTTGTCTGCTATGCACAGATCCCTGCGTATCTTTGCCCTCCTCCTGGCCGCCATCCTCCTCGCCGTGCTGGCGCCAGCTGCGCACGCCCAGCCGCGCGAGCGCTGCTTCGCCGAGACGGGCTTCTGCATCGGGGGGCGCTTTCTGGCGTACTGGGAGCGTAACGGCGGCCTGGCGGTGTTCGGCCTGCCGCTCGGCCCGGAGCGCGACGAGGGCGGTTTCCGCGTGCAGTGGTTCGAGCGCGAGCGCTTTGAGCTGCACCCGGAGAACGCGCCGCCCTACGATGTGCTGCTGGGCCGCCTGGGGGACGAGGCGCTGCGCCGCCAGGGGCGGGACTGGCGGGCGCTGCCGCCCGGCCAGCCGCAGCCGGGGTGCCTGTTCTTCGAGCAGACGCAGCGGACGCTGTGCGAGCCGTTCCTGAGTTACTGGCGCGGCCGCGGGCTGGAGTTCGACGGGCGGCCCGGCGCGAGCTTCGCCGAGTCGCTGGCGCTGTTCGGCCTGCCGCTCTCCGAGCCGGCGCTGGAGACGAACAGCTCGGGCTTCACCGTGCTGACACAGTGGTTCGAGCGGGCGCGCTTCGAGCACCTGCCGGAGAACCCGCCCGCCTACCGGGTGCTGCTAGGCCGTCTGGGGGCCGAACTTTCCGGCGGTGTGGGCGCCACGCCGACGCGCTTCGTACAGGTGCGCGAGCCCGGCTGGCCCGCGCCGCTCGAGGTGCCGGAGGGCTTCACGATCGAGGAGGTGGCCTCTGGCCTGGCCTACCCGCGCTTCTTCATCCGCGACCCGCAGGACGGCAGCCTTCTGGTGCCCGAGGCCGGCGCCGGGCGCATCAGCCGCCTACGTGACGCCGATGGCGACGGGCGCTACGAGCAGCGCCAGACGGTGGCCGAGGGGTTCGAGTGGATCCACAGCCTGCTGGCGTTGGACGGGGAGATCATCGCCGCGGACGAGGGACGCCTGGCGCGGCTGGCGGACTTCGGGCCGGACGGACGGGCGCGGCGAGTCGAGACCATCCTGCCGCTGCCCTCCGGCGCGCGCGATCTGTATGGCCACCGCACGCGCACTCTCGCCCTCGGGCCGGATGGCCGGCTGTACCTGTCAGTCGGGTCGTCGTGCGACGCGTGCCTGGAGGACACGCCGCTGCGCGCGGTGATCCTGCGGCTGAACCGGGATGGCAGCGGGTTGGAGGTGTTCGCATCCGGGCTGCGTAACACGGTGGGCTTCGCCTTCCACCCCGGCACGGGCGAGCTGTGGGGGGCGGACATGGGGCGTAACAACCTGGGGCCGAACCTGCCGCCGGACGAGTTGAACCTGGTGCGGCAGGGGGGCGACTACGGCTGGCCGTTCTGCTATGGCGAGCGCATGCCCGACCCACAGCTCGGCAGCCAGGAGCGCTGCGCGGGCACCGAGCCGCCGGCGCTGAATCTGCCGCCGCACTGGGCACCGCTCGGGGTGCTGTTCTACGATGGCGCGGCCTTCCCGGCTGCCTACCGTGGCGACATGCTGCTGGCGTTTCACGGTGCCGCGCGCGACCAGACCGAGCGGCCGGGCGGCTACAGTGTGACGCGCGTGCGCTTCGTGGACGGCCGCCCCGCCGGCCTGGAGGACCTGGTGCGCGGCTGGGCGCCCGCTGGTGAGGTGTGGGGGCGGCCGTGCGGCCTGCTGCTGCTGCCGGACGGGAGCGTGCTGATCGGCGACGACTTCGGTGGGCGGATCTTTCGGCTGCGATATACGGGAGCGTGAGGCATGAGGGCAGGCGAAGCGTTCCGAACCGATGGCTACAGGATCTGGCAGGAATCGCGGCGAGGTGTCGGCTGATACGACGAAGAACTGGCAATAAGGCGCTGAAGAATGACTGGTCACGAATTTCGAATTACGAATTTCGAATTACGAATTACGGAGGATAACACATGCCCATCCGCGATCACATCATCCAGCTCGTGCGCGGCGGCGAGTTGACGCAGGAGCAGGCCGCCGAAGCGATGGAGGATATTATGAGCGGCGCGGCGACGCCGGCGCAGATCGCCGCGTTCCTCACCGCGCTGCACCTGAAGGGCGAGACCGAGGCCGAGATCGCCGGCATGGCGCAGGTGATGCGCGAGAAGGCGCTGCACGTGCACTTCGACGGGCCGGTGCTAGATACCTGCGGCACCGGCGGGGACGCGGCCGGCACCTTCAATATCTCCACCACGGCGGCGTTCGTGGCGGCCGGCGCGGGCGCGACGGTGGCCAAGCACGGCAACCGGGCGATGTCCAGCGTCTGCGGCTCGGCCGACGTACTGGAGGGGCTGGGCGTGGCGATCGAGTTGGACGCCGAGGGGGTGGCGCGCTGCATGCGCGAGGCCGGGATCGGCTTCATGTTCGCGCAGAAGTTCCACCCGGCGATGCGCTACGTGGGGCCGGTGCGGCGCGAGATCGGCATCCGCACGGTGTTCAACGTGCTCGGCCCGCTCACCAACCCGGCGCGCGCCCGCCACCAGGTGCTGGGGGTGGCTGTGCCGGGGCTGGCCGAGAAGCTGGCGCGGGCGCTGGCGCGGTTGGACACGGCGCACGCGCTGGTGGTGCACGGCCACGGCGGGCTGGACGAGTTGGCGCTCAGCGGCTCCAACACCGTCTACGAGGTGCGCGCCGGCCAGGAGTTGCGCCGCTACGAGGTCTCGGCGGAGGAGTTGGGGCTGCGCCCGGCGCCGAAGGAGGCCGTGCTGGGCGGTGACGTGGCGCACAATGTGGACCTGGTGCGCCGCGTGCTCGGCGGCCAGGAGCGGGGCGCGCCGCGCGACATCGTGCTGCTGAACGCTGCCGCGGCGTTGGTGGCCGCCGACCGCGCCGGGGACCTGCGCGAGGGGCTGGAGCTTGCGCGCGCGAGCCTGGAGGAGGGCCGCGCGCAGGAGCGCCTGCAGCGCATGGTGGCCGCGAGCGCGCGTGCGGCGTAGGGCGCTTCTGTGAGGGTGTGGGGGCGGAACGTCCCGAAAAGAATCGAGATGTGGGGGAGGCGGGGTGTCCTCTGGGATCCTCTCCACACCCCTCCAACGGCAGCTTGGTAGGAGGTTCTATGCGCAAACGGCCGCGCCGCAAGCAGCTCGTGCTGCAGACGTTGGGCACCGCGCGGGTGGTGCGGATCGTCGTCTACGACGACGAGGCCCGCCGGTGGGTGGAGAGCGAGGCCAGTGAATACGGCGTGCTGCGCAAGGAGCGCGGCGTCGACAACGTCTACTGGCTGGCGATCGACCAGGCCTACGACCAGATCGAGGTGGAGGCCTACATCAGTTCCTGGCCCGAGCGCGCCGCCGAGCGGGCCTAGAGCGTATCCGCAAAGCGGGAGGTGCGGGGGCTGGAATGTCCAGCCCCCGCTCTCCGTTGCCGGTCGTCCGCTATCTTCGGGTATACTAGGGCGCATTCGCCAGGCGGCAGGTTTGGAGGGGCGCAGCCCCTCCAGAACAAAGCAACCAAGATTCGTGCGGGGGCCGCAGGCCCCCGCACCCTCCACAAATAGGGTTGGCAAACATGCCAGCCAGAGGCGCCCATGATACCCTACGAGCTCTACCGGCTCCTGCAGTGCCCCACCTGTGGCTCGCGTGACCTTGCGGTTTCGGACGCCGGGGTGCTGTGCGGCGCCTGCCGCACGGACTACCCGCGGCGCGATGGCTACCTGGATCTGATGCCGCGCGGCGTGGCCTTCGGCTACGTCTCCAAGTATGTGGCCGAGGAGGAGGCGCTGGCCGAGGAGCTGGACTACCGCGACATCGCGCCGCCGCTGCTGGCCGCCGGCGTGCGCAACCGCGCGCTCGTACGGCTGCTCGCGCTCGGCCCGCAGGACGTGGCGCTGGACAACGGGTGCGGCAACGGCCGCTTCGCGGTGTGGAACGCCGGCCGGGTGCGGCTGATGGTCGGCTCGGACCCGGCCACCATGTTCGCCGACGAAGCGCTGGCGCGGGTGGCCCTGGCGCAGGCCGACTCGCGCCGGCTGCCGTTCGCCGACAATAGCTTCGATAAGGCGTTCTCGGTGGACGTGCTGGAGCACTTCCCGCTGGACGTGATCGACGCCTACCTGGCCGAGCAGGCGCGCGTGCTGCGCCCCGGCGGCCGCTTCCTGGCCTTCTCCAACACCAGGGAGCCCTCGGCGCTGCAGCCCTTGGTGGACGCCAGCCGCTGGCTCGGCCGGCAGTTCGTGCGCGCCGGGCTGTACGACTTCCAGCGCGAGGCGCGCCGCAAGTCCGACCACATCAAGGCGCTGGCCTCCTGGGAGGACGTGCTGGCAGCCTTCGAGCGCGCTGGCCTGCGCCCGGTGAAGGTGCTGTTCTGGAATAGCGTCGTCACCAGCTTCGTCGAGCACGTGCTGATGAAGCTCGGCGAGGCTGTGTTTGGACGAACGACCAACGACGAACGACCAACGACGAACGACCCGGGTGCTCCTGAGAGCAGTAGCCAGCGACAGGCGGCCGACGTGGGAAGCTTTCGTTCGTCGTTGGTCGTTGATCATTCGTCTGCCGGTACGGCCCGCGAGATCCGCGCCCGGCGGCGGCTGCGCGGTCGGCTCGGGGGGCGCGGCCTGGTGTACTACGCGCTGCTGGCGGTGACGCTGCTGATGGAGTTGGACCTGTGGCTGTTCGGCCACATGCGCTCTGGCAGCTACTTCATCGTGGTGGAGAAGCCTCTGGCCGCGGCAGGTGAGCGGCAGCCGGCGGAGCAGCAGACGCTCGAAGCATCCTGAGATCGTGCTGCAAGCGCGGCGCACGCGTGCGCCGCGACCCGGGGGCGGGGCGCCCTCTGGCCCCCGAGAAAACCTTTCCCCTCTGCCCGTCCGATAGGACGGTCTATCCGACAGGGTTGATCGATGACGATACTCACCTACCGCGAGGTGCCGCCGCAGGAACACGGGCGTTTCGCGCAGATCCAGGCGGTGTCCTACGGTAGCGACTACCAGGAGGCGCTCGAGGGCGCGCGCCAGGGGCGCCTCAGGCGCCTGCGCGGCCTCTACGCCGACGGGCGGCTGGTGTCGGTGGCTTACCTCTACCCGTTCCAGATCGCGGCCGGCGGTGTGCCGGTCCCCGGCTTCGGCATCGGCAATGTGGCGACCCCGCCGGAGGATCGGCGGCGCGGCTACACCGAGCGGCTGCTGCGCGAGATGTGTGAGGAGCTGCGCGCCGAGGGCGCCGCGCTCTGCACCCTCGGCGCGTTCAAGAACTCGTTCTATGGCCGCTACGGCTGGGCCACGTATCTGGAGCTGCGGCGCTTCAGCGGCGCGCCGGCGCTGTTCGGCCCCTTCCGCAGCCGGCAGCGCGGCGCCTGGTCGCCTGTAGGCGCCGAGGCCATCCCGGAGCTGGACGCGATCTACCGCGGCGCGCTGCGGGCGCGCTTCGGGCCGGTGGTACGCAGCGCCGAGTGGTGGGAGCAGCGCGTGCTGTGGCACGGGAAGCAGAACCACAACTACCTGTGGCGCGACGATGCCGGAGCGGCACGGGCCTACGTGCTCTTCCACTTCGAGGGGGAGTGGGAGCGGCGCGAGTTGCACTGCCGCGAGGTGGTGGCGCTCGACCCCGAGGCGCGCGCGCAGATCTTCGCCTTCTTCGCCGCCCACGAGGACCAGGCGAAGGCGGTGGTGTTCTACGCCCCCGCGGACGCGCCGGTGCAGCTGCTGCTGCCTGACCCGCTGGAGTGCGCGCTGGAGCCGGGCTACATGTTGCGGCTGCTGGACGTGGCCGCGGCCCTCTCGGCGCTGCCCTACCCTGGCGACGCCCGGGGCCGCCTGGCGATCGCGGTGGCGGACGACTGGCTGGATCACAACCGGGGCGTCTTTGAGCTCGAGGTGGCCGAGGGCACGGGCGCCTGCCGTAAGCTGCCGGACGGCGCGGCGGCCGATCTGGCCTGCGATGTGCGGCAGCTCGCGCAGATCGCCAGCCGGCACCTGCGGCCGCGCACCGCCGCCGCCTTCGGCCTGCTTGAGGCGCGCGGCCGCCCTGCGCTGGCCCTGCTGGACCGCCTCTTCGCCGGCCCGGCGCCCTACACCTCGGACTGGTTCTAAGACAAGGGGTGTGGGGGCCGCTGGCCCCCACACAAACGCTTTTCGGAGGGGCGAAGCCCCGCCGAGCCTCCCCAGACTGGAAGGCTGGAGGCCGCGCAGCGAAACCATGTCTAACCACCAAGGCGCGAGGACTCGAAGGCACGAGGGTTTGAAGCTCTCCGGGCAAGATACAAGGAGACGTCCCTTGGCGCAGTACTGCGTCCTGCACGCGAGATATAGAAGGGCCTCCTTCGCGCCGTCCTGTCTTCGTGTTGAAGGCTGAGCCATGCGGCCGCTCTACATCTCTCCCGTCGGGCGCGGCGGGGTGGACTTCGGCATCCAGAACATCCTGCGCGCGGTACGGCGCTACGGCGCGCCGCGTGCCGAGTTGCTGCGCCTGCCGGAGGTCTACAACTTCGCGCCCTCCCTGATCCCCCGCGGCCTGCCGGACGGCTGGTGGCAGGGCTTCGACGTGGTCCAGGGGCGCTCGCGGGTGGCCTTCGCGCTGCGCGTTCGCGGCCTGCCGCTCGTCACCACCGTCCACCATCTCACTACCGACCCCGAGCTGCGGCCCTACAGCTCGCTCGCCCAGCGCCTGTTCTATCGCCTGGTGGAGAGCCGCTACGACGGCTGGTCGATCCGCGAGGCCGACGCGGTGGTGTGCGTCAGCCGCTTTACGCAGCGCCAGGTGGAGCATACCTATGGCCGCGCCGACACGCTGCTGATCTTCGACGGCATCGATACAGATGTGTTCACCCCTGCGCCGGGCCTGGCGCGCTGCGACGACGGGCTGCCGCCCACGGACGCCCGCATCCGGTTGCTGTTCGTCGGCAACCGCACGCGGCGCAAGGGGTTCGACCTGCTGCCGAAGATCATGGACCGCCTGCCGCCGGACTACGTGCTGTACTACACCGGCGGCTTCCAGGGGAGGGAGCAGGCGCCGCCGCACCCGCGCATGGTCCCGATCGGGTCGCCGGACCGCGCCGGGCTGGTGGCGGCCTACCGGAGCTGCGACATCCTGCTGTTCCCGTCGCGGCTGGAGGGCTTCGGCATCGCTCCGGCCGAGGCGCTGGCCTGCGGGCGGCCGGTGGTGACCACCGACGCCTCGGCGCTGCCGGAGGTGGTGGACCACGGGCAGAACGGCTTCCTGTGCAGGCGGGACGATGTGATGGGCTACGCGGCGCGGGTGCGCGAGTTGGGGGAGGACGCCGCGCTCAGGCGGCGCTTCGGCGAGCACGGCCGGGAGAAGGTGGCGCGCTCCTTTGGGTACGACCAGCTCGGGCAGGGCTTCGTGCGGCTGTACCAACGCCTGCGTGTTGAACGTTGAACGTTGGCATGTTCCACATTGCCGGGGCGCGATCGAAGCCGTACTGCTCCGATCACGCCCCGGCGGCGTTCAAGTTCACACGTTCACACGTTCAATGCTCTGTGGGCGGAGGCGCCGGGCGACGAAGGTGGAGATCGCGTCCAGCACGAACCAGGTAGCCAAGAACGCCGCACACTCCAGCGTGAAGCTGTGGAACTTGTAGAAGAACTCGGCGATCAGCCAGGCCACGGCGAGCACCGGGAGTTGCTGCGCCAGGAGTTGGCGGAGCGGGAGCAGCCGGAACAGGGCGTACATGATGCCTCCTTGCACAAACCTGCGGGTGCGGTGGACCCAGTCTACCGCACCCGCTCGATTCGCGCAACGGGAGGGGCTACCGCGGGTGTGGCGAAACGTGGTGCGGGCGCGCCACCACGCCCGGCCTGTGGGATGCCCTCTGGGCCCGGCGGGCCGGGCGTGGTCGGCGCGCAGGAACGTTCGTCACACCCATCTATCGCCGCCGGACGATCACCGAGGTGGCCTGGTTGCTGCCCACGCCGTCGTTGCGCAGGTCCGGATCGCTCTCGATGAAGGTCGAGGACGCGCCGGTGTAGCTCAGGTCGCGGAACAGCATCACCGACCAGCGGCCGAAGACGCGCACCGAGGAGACGGCGTCGTCCAGATGGTAGGAGCGCAGGTCCGCCACGTCGCCGGTCAGCCGGATGCAGGCGCCGGTGTAGTTGGTGCCCTCGTACAGGTACACGCCCTCGTTGCCGTCGCACGCGCCCACCGGCCCGGCCGCGGGCGGCGGGGCCTGCTGGCCGCGGGCCACCCGCAGCGAGGTGGCCTGGTTGTCGCCGATCAGGTCGTCGAACAGGTTCGGGTCGTCGCCGGTGAACGTCGAGCCGCCGCCGGTGCCGCTCAGATCGCGGAAGAGCGCCGCCGTCCACGAGCCGATGATGCGGATGGAGGAGGCGGTGTCGTCGAAGCCGACCGTCCGCAGGTCGTTGTTGTCGGCGGTGAAACGGACGCAGCGCCCCTGGTAGTTGGGGTGCTCGTACAGGTACACGCCCTCGTTGCCGTCGCACGCGCCCACCACCGGGCCGCCGACGGGCGGTGGCTGGGTGGGCGGCGAGGGCTGCTGGCCCTGCCCGCGGAAGACGCGCAGCGAGGTGGCGTGGTTGTCGCCGATCGGGTTGTCGGCCAGGTTCGGGTCATCGCCGGTGAAGGTCGTGGCGATGCCCGTGCCGCTCAGATCACGGAAGAGGGTGGCCGTCCACGAGCCGATGATGCGGATGGAGGAGGCCGTGTCATCGAAGCCGACCGTCCGTAGGTCGCCGTTATCGGCGGTGAAGCGCAGGCAGCGCCCCTGGTAGTTGGGGTGCTCGTAGAGGTAGACCCCCTCGCCGGTGCAGGCGCTCTGGTCCCCCTGCGTCGTCCCAGCCACGCGCAGCGAGGTAGCCTGGTTGTCGCCGATCGGGTTGTCGGCCAGGTTCGGGTCGTCGCCGGTGAAGGTCGAGCTGACCCCGGTAGCGCTCAGGTCACGGTAGAGCGTGGCGCTGAGGCGGCCGATGATCCGCACCGAAGAGGCGGTGTCGTCGAAGCCGACGAGGCGCAGGTCCGGCGCGTCGGCGGTGAGGCGCACGCAGCGCCCCTGGTAGTTGGGGTGCTCGTAGAGGTAGACGCCGTCGCCGCCGGTGCAGGCGTTCGGGCCGCCGACCCGGCCGACGCGGATGGAACTGGCGCGCCGCCTGCCCACCGCGGTGGCGTTGAGGTCCTCCAGGCTCTGGCTCAGGATGGCCTCGAAGCCGCGGTAGTTATCGTCCACGAACAGGCGGGCGCTGTAGTTGCCAACGATCCGCACCGAGGAGGCCTGGTCGTTGAAGCGCTGGTCGCCCAGGTCCGGCTCGTCGCCGGTGTAGCGGACGCAGCGGCCGGTGAAGCGCACGCCCTCGTAGAGGTAGACGCCGTCGCCGCGGCAGATCTCGTCGGTGGACTGGCGGTAGCCGCGGATCAGGCGCACCGCGCTGGCGCGGTCGTTGTCCACCACCGTCCCGCGCAGGTCGGGGCTGTCGAAGCCGAAGGTGGAGGCCACGTTGCCGTAGTTCTGGTCCACATACAGTACGGCGGTGAGGTTGCCGACGACGCGTACCGACGAGGCGATGTTGTTGAAGCCGAACGCGCTCAGATCGGCTGCGTCGCCGGTGAGCCGCAGGCAGCGCCCGCGGTAGTCGCTGTGCTCGTAGAGGTACACGCCCTCGCCGCCGTCACAGGCGGCGGCCTGCTGCGTGGGGGCGGCCATGATCGCGCCGGCGCCGAGCGCAGCCGCGGCCAGCAGCAGGGCGCCCAGGAAAGAGAAGATGCCTTTGCCTATCCTCATAGTGTTCGTCTCGCTCCTTATCGTTCTATCGCGTGGCGCTGATAACGGCCGGGTGAGAGGTGCGGGGAGGGCCTGGCCTTCCCCGCGCCCCTCCCGTAGCCGAATGTGCGGGTGGGGTTTTCGGGCCGGGCGAAGCTCATACCCGTTCACGTCGCGTCGCCGCTGGCCCTCACCCCCTGCCCCCCGCTGCCGCCGTGGCAGCAGAGGGGGAGTGACGGGCGCTGTGGCTGATCGCCCCGCTCCCGCACATGGGAACGGGGCTGGGGTGAGGGCCTACCCCGGGTGTGACGAACGTTCCTGCGCCCCGACCACGCCCGCCCTGCCCCGCTCCGAGAGGCTGGTGGCGCGGCGGGGTGTGACGGCGCGGCGTGGCCGGCTCCCCCCTATGGCATATAATGTGCCCGGACCGCACCTCAGCTAGAAAGGAAGACGCTCGGCCGGGCCATTTCGTTCCGGCCACGCGCCGCACCCATGGACCACAGCCCACTACAGCAGCTCGAATGGCGCTGCATCGGCCCGTTCCGCGGTGGCCGCTGCGTGGCGGTGGCCGGCGACCCACGCCAGCCGGCGGTGTTCTACTTCGGCTCCACCGGTGGCGGCGTGTGGAAGACCACCGACGCCGGCCAGTACTGGGTGAACGTCTCCGACGGATTCTTCCGGCGCGCCTCGGTCGGTGCGCTCGCCGTGGCGCCTTCCGACCCGAATGTGATCTACGCCGGCATGGGTGAGAGCACCATCCGCGGCAACGTCTCCCACGGCGACGGGGTCTACCGCTCCACCGACGCCGGGCGCACCTGGCAGCACCTCGGCCTGGAACGCACCCGCAACATCGGCAAGGTGCGCGTCCACCCCGAGAACCCCGAGGTGGTGCTGGTGGCGGCGCTCGGCCACGCCCACGGCCCCAACCCCGAGCGCGGTGTCTACCGCTCGACCGACGGCGGCGCCACCTGGGAGTTGGTGTTGCACCGCTCCGCGGACGCTGGCGCGAGCGACCTGTGCATCGATCCTGCCAACCCGCGCATCGTGTACGCTGCCCTCTGGCAGGCCCGCCGCGGCCCCTACGCCCTCACCAGCGGCGGCCCTGGCTCCGGCCTGTTCCGCTCGGAGGATGGCGGCCTCACCTGGACGGAGTTGACCGGCAGCCCCGGCATGCCGACGGGGCTGAAGGGCAAGATCGGCGTGGCCGCATCCCCGGCCCGGCCCGGCCGGGTGTGGGCGATCGTCGAGGCCGAGCAGGGGGGCGTCTACCGCTCGGACGACTGGGGCGCGAGTTGGGAGAAGCTGTGTGAGGACCGCAACCTGCGCCAGCGCGCCTGGTACTACAGCCATATCTTCGCCGACCCGCAGGACGCCGAGACCGTCTGGGTGCTGAACGTCGAGACCTGGCGCTCGGTCGACGGCGGCAAGACCTTCGCCCGCGTGCAGGTGCCCCACGGCGACAACCACGACCTGTGGATCGACCCGCAGCACCCGCAGCGCATGATCATCGGCAACGACGGCGGCGCCACCGTGAGTCTAAACGGCGGCGTCTCATGGTCCACCCTCTACAACCAGCCCACCGCCGAGTTCTACCACGTCACGGTGGACCGCCGCGTGCCCTACCGGGTGTACGGCGCGCAGCAGGACAACTCGACCATGAGCGTGCCCTCGCGCACCGGCCGCGACGCGATCACCACCACCGAGTGGTACGAGATCGGCGGCGGCGAGAGCGGCTACATCGCCGTGGACCCGCGCGATCCGAACATCGTCTACGCCGGCAGCTTCCAGGGCTACCTGACGCGCTACGACCACGCGCGCGGCCAGTTGCGCCACGTGGCGGCCTGGCCGGAGGAGTACAGCGGTTGGGCGGCACAGGAACAGAAGTACCGCTTCAACTGGACCTTCCCGCTGCTGATCTCGCCGCACGACCCCACCACGCTCTACTGCGCCGCCAACGTCGTGCTCCGCTCGCGGGACGAGGGCCAGAGCTGGGAGCAGGTCAGCCCTGACCTGACGCGCAACGACCCGGCGACCCTCGGGCCCTCCGGCGGGCCGATCACCAAGGACAACACCGGCGCCGAGACCTACGGCACGATCTTCGCCCTGGCCGAGTCACCGCTGGTGGCCGGCCTGCTGTGGGCCGGCAGCGACGACGGGTTGGTGCATCTGAGCCGGGACGGCGGCGCGAGTTGGCAGAACGTCACCCCCGCCGGGTTGCCGGAATGGGCGCTGATCAGCATCATCGAGCCTTCCCCCCACGATCCGGCCACGGCCTACCTGGCGGCCACGCGCTACAAGCACGACGACTTCCAGCCCTACCTGTTCAAGACATCAGACTACGGTGCGAGTTGGACGGCGATCGCCGAGGGGATCCCCGCGGACGACTTCACGCGCGTGGTGCGAGCGGACCCGGAGCGGCGCGGCATGCTCTACTGCGGCACCGAGACCGGCGTCTATGTCTCGTTCGCCGACGGCGGCGCATGGCAGCGGCTGGGAGGCAACCTCCCGGTGGTACCGATTCACGACATGGTCATTGCCCAGGGCGACCTGGTGCTCGCCACCCACGGGCGCTCGTTCTGGGTGTTGGACGACCTCTCGCTGCTGCGACAGATCGGCGATCTGGGGCAGGGGGCTGGCGCGCACCTGTTCACCCCGCGGGACGCGGCGCGCTTCGCGAAACTGTTCGACTTCGGTGCGCCGCCGCAGGAAGGCCGCAACTACGCGTTCACCGCCGGGCTGATCTCAGCCTTCGACCAGAAGAAGGGGCCGGACGGCGAGACGAAGCGCATCTGGCTGGACGCCGGCACGAATGCCCCCGACGGAGTGATCGTCAACTATCTCCTGCCCGAGGCAGCCGAGGGCAAGCTGACGCTCACCTTCCGCGATGCGGATGGCCACGAGCTGCGCACGTTCAAGAGCAAGACGCCGGCGGGGAGCGAGGACCGGGGATCGGGGACCGAGGAGCGAGGACCGAGGGCCGACGATCGACCGGGGGCCGGAGGGCAGGGCGCGGTGGGGGAAGAAGGTGCCGTATTCGTCGGGGAGAGCGCGGTGGCGCCGGGCGAGCACCTGACACCGCCGGCCGAGAGCCAGGTGCCGCTGAAGGAGGAGGAGGAGCCGAAGGCGCCGGCGAAGGCCGGACTGAACCGCTTCGTGTGGGACATGCGGGGCACGCCGGCGCAGAAGATCACGAGCGGCGAGGGGCACAAGGACGTGGAGTTGGCCGCGCCGCGCGTGCCGCCGGGCCGCTACCGGGTGGAGTTGAAGCTGGGCGAGGGAGTGCACGGCGCCGAGTTCGCGGTGCTGCCGGACCCGCGGGTGGCCACTACGCAGGCGGAGTACGAGGCGCAGTACGCGCTGCTGCGGCGCATCCATGGGCTGCTGAACGACGTGCACGTGGCCGTTAACCGGGTGCGGGCCGTGCGGGAGCAAGTGGAGGGGTGGGTGAAGCGCACCGAGAAGCTGGAGGGCGGGGCGGAGATCGCTGCCGTGGCCAGGGCGCTCCAGAGGAAGCTCGCGGCCGCCGAGGGGCAGCTTATCCAGGTCAAGGCCAGGAGCAGCCAGGACACGCTGAACTACCCGGTGATGCTCAACGCCAAGCTGGCGTACCTGGCGGCGCTGGTGGGCGGCGCTGAGGCGGCGCCGACGCAGGCGCAGGTGGCGCTGGCGGAGGACCTGGCGGCGCGGGTGGGCGAGCAGTTGCGGGCGATCGACGCCGCGCTGTCCGAGGAGTTGGCGGCCTTCAACGCGCGCGTGCGCGAGGCGGACCTGCCGGCGGTGGTGGTGGTGTAAGGGGGGAGAGGAGGGTGCCGGGCGGACGAAGCCCGCCCGGCACCCTCGCATCGCAGGGATAGCGTCTTTATTCCGTGGCGCCGGTATTCTGGCGCGCAAGCCAGGCGCGGGCCGCAGCCACATCCTCCGTGATCTGTGCCACCAGCGCGCGGACGCTGTCGAACTTCTCCTCGCCGCGCAGCCGGTGCAGGAAGTCCAGCCGCAGCGTCTCGCCGTAGATCTCGTCGCTGAAGTCCAGCAGGTAGGCCTCGACGGTGCGGGGGCCGCCGCCGAAGGTCGGGCGGATGCCGACGCTGGTCACCGCGTCGTACTGGGCGGCGCCCAGGGTGGCGCGGCAGACGTATATGCCGTCGCCGGGCACGGTGTGCTGCGGGTCCACCGCAATGTTGGCGGTGGGGAAGCCGATCGTACGGCCGCGCCGGTCGCCGCCCACCACCTCGCCACGCACCGAGAAGGGGCGGCCGAGCAGCCGGGCGGCGGTAGCTACGTCCCCCTCCTGCAGCGCCATGCGGATGCGCGTCGAGCTGACCGTCTCGCCGTCGAGCGCCACCCGCTCGACGATATGGACGGCGTAGCCAAGCTCGCGCCCGATCTCTGTGAGACGGCGGTGGTCGCCCTCGCGCTTGCGGCCCAGCGCGAAGTCCCACCCGATCCATAGCTCGCGCAGGGCCAGCGCGCCGCAGACCTGACCCATGAACTCGCGGGCCGAGAGGCTCATCACCTCGCGGGTGAATGGCATCACCACCAGCAGATCCGCGCCGAGCGCGGCGATCTGCTCGGCGCGCTCCTCGATCGAGGTCAGCACCGGGCGGGCCTGTTCGGGGCGGACGACCCTATCGGGGTGCGGGTCGAAGGTCAGGACGGCGCTCTGGCAGCCGAGGGCGCGGGCGCGCTGCACGGCGCCGCCGATCAGTTGCTGGTGGCCGCGGTGGACGCCATCGAACGCGCCGATCGTCAGCACGGTCGGCTGCTCGTTGATCGGTTGTGGGAGACCGAAGACGAGGTTCATGGTTTGAGATCTCTTTTTGGCAGACTTCCAGGCGTTATACAGATTACATTGGATGCGATGTTTGTTGCGCGGGGCCACCCCGCGCGCGCCCCGGATGTGATGCGGGTTGCGTGGGGCCACCCCGCGCGCGCCCCGTCCTCACGGGAGACTTGCGTGCGCTGCGCGCACACTGCCAGTGGAACGGGGTGGGTTGCAGGGAGGGTAAGCCCTCCCTGGCCCTCCCGAACGGGGTGGGGGTGCAGGGGCCAGGCCATCCCGGACCCTCCCGCACGGATACGCCCTAAGTCCAGTCGAACACTTTGACCGGCCTGTAGATGTCCCCGTCGCGCACGAGCAGCGCAAGCAGCGAGCCGTCCGGCGCGTGGGCGCGCGCGCGCGCGGCCACCTGGCCCGGCAGAATGAGCGGCTGGCCGTTGCGCGTCCGCCGCGCCGCTGCCTCGTCCAGCCGCACCGCTGGCCAGTCGGCGACGGCGTGCTCGGGCGGGAGGAGCGCCTGCGACAGGGTGACCTGGTCCTCCAGGCGCTCCAAGGGCACGGCAGTCTCTACGGTGAACGTCCCCACCGCCGTGCGGCGCAGTGCGGCCAGGTGGCCGCCGCAGCCGAGGGCCGCGCCGATGTCGCGTGCGAGGGCCCGGATGTAAGTGCCCTTGCCGCACAGCACGTCCAGCGTGAGCAGCGGTGGGTCCCACGCCAGCAACTCCAGGCGCTCGATCGTCACCGGGCGGGGGGGGCGCTCCACCGTGACCCCGGCCCGCGCCAGTTCGTGCAGCCGGCGTCCCTCGTGGTGCAGCGCGGCGTACATCGGCGGCACCTGGAGGACCTGGCCGCGGAACGCCGCCAGCGTCCGTTCGAGCGCCGCCTCATCGAGCGGCGGGAGCGGCGCCGTGGCCACGACCTCCCCCTCGGCGTCGTCGGTTGTAGTGCTCGCGCCCAGTCGGACCACAGCCAGATAGCGCTTGGCCGTCTGATCCTGCACATACTCGATCAGGCGGGTGGCCGCGCCGAGCGCCACCACCAACACCCCCGTGGCCGCCGGGTCGAGCGTGCCGGCGTGCCCCACGCGCCGTTGGCGGGCGATGCGCCGCACGCGCGCCACCACGTCGTGCGATGTCATCCCCGCGGGCTTATCGATGTTCAGGAAGCCGTGCATACAACTCCCCAAGGGGAGCTTGGAGGGGGACAGCCCCTCCACGTAAAGATCAAGAAGGATCTTCTCGGGGGCCGCGGGTCTCTGTAGCCCCCGCCAGGGTGCAGAGCAACGGCAGCACCTCGGCCTCGGCCTGGGTTGGCGGCATGAGCAGCGTGGCGCCGGCGGCCTGGGCGTGGCCGCCACCGCCCCAGCGCTGGGCGAGCAGCGCCACGTTGAGTGGGGCGCGCGAGCGCAGGCTGAGCTTGGTGGTGCCGTCCGAGCGCTCCTTGAACAGCGCCATCACGCGCACCTCGCCGATGCGCTGCATCACCCGCAGCACCTCGTCGGCGGCCTCCTCCTCGGCGCCAGTCTCCGCCATCATCGCGCGGGTCACCGTCGTCCAGGCCACGCCGTCTCGCACGTGCAGGTCGGCGAGCGCCTTCCCGATCAGGTGCGCGCTGCTGCCGGGGAGGGCGTAGTACACCTCGCGCACCACACTGGCGTGGCTGGCGCCGAGCTCGAGCAGATCGGCGGCCACGCGCAGCGCGGCGGGGGAGGTCGAGCTCGTCTGGTAGCTCTGGGTGTCGGTGGTATGGCCCAGGAGCAGGCAGGTGGCCGTGTCGGGGGAGATCGGCGCGCCGAGCGCGCGCAGCAGGCCGAACAGCAGCTCGCAGGTGGAGGCGGCGCGCGGGTCGATCAGATTCAGCGCGCCGCCGCCCTCGTTCGTCACGTGGTGGTCGATGACGATCAGCGGCAGGTGGGACAGCTCGGCGGCGCGATCCTCGTAGGCCGCGCCGGTGCGCGCGGGAGTGGCGGTGTCCAGCATGATCACCAGGTCGCAGGGCGGGATCTGCATCCCCTGCTGGTAGAGCAGCGCGTGCTCCAACCCCGGGAGCCAGAGGGTGTAGGAGGGGAGCGGGGGGAGGAGCACCGGCACGGCCTCGGTGCCGAGGGCGCGCAGCGCGTGCCACATCGCCATAAGCGAGCCGACCGCGTCGCCGTCCGGGTTGATGTGGGTCAGCAGCAGGGCCCGGCGCGCGGCGGCGAGGGCGGTGCGGAAGGCGGGCGCGGCCTGGGCCGGGTCGGTGATGATCATGAGACTGGCTTTCGGATCTGGTAGACGGCGTGGCCGGCGCGCTTCTTCACCTGCTTCATGCGCAGCTGGTGCTTTGTGCCCAGGCCGGGGATCAGGCGGTTCAGGCCGCTGACCACCACGAACCAGTACTCGCCGCCCGGCCGCAGCAGCGCCAGCGGGCCGAGGATGAACTCCTGCTCGATCGCCTCGTCGCCGATCTTCGCAGGGATGTTCGAGGTGATGAGGTCGTAGGGGCCGGGGGGCACGTTCTCGAGGCCGACGCTGCCGAGCACCTCGACGTTGGGCGTGTTGTTGAGCAGGGCGTTGTGGCGCGCATAGCGCACCGCCAGCAGGTCGCGGTCGGCCAGGATCACGCGCGCGGCGGGGAACCAGCGCGCCAGCACGATGCCGATGATGCCGGCGCCGCAGCCGAGGTCCAGGATCGTACGCGGCGTGCCGGGTTGGATCGTGCGGAGGAACAGGTCGGTGCCCTCGTCCACCTCATAAGTGGAGAAGAGCGTGTGGGCCACGTCGAACGCGAAGCGCTCGCCGCGCACGCTGTAGTCGATGCGCTTCTTGTAATAGATATCGACGGGCGGCGCCAGCGCGGCCATCGCTCACTCCCCGTCATCGATCTTCGGCGGGTTGGCGGCGCGCTCCTCGGCGGCGCGGCGCAGCACCTCGTCGATGTGCAGGCTGTAGTCCAGCGATGTGTCGAGCACAAGGCGCAGCTCGGGCACGGTGCGCATGTGGCGCAGCTCCTGAGCCACGCGGCGGCGCAGGAAGCCCTTGGCGCGCTCCAGCGCCGCCATCGTCTCCTGGCGCTGCTGCGCGTCGCCCATCACCGAGACGCGCACCTTGGCGTGCTGCAGGTCCGCGCTCACCTCCACGCCGACCACCGTCGCGAACCCCACGCGCGGGTCCTTCAGTTCGTACTGGATGACCTCGCCAAGGATGCGCTGGATCTCGTCGCCAACCTGTTCGGTTCGCTTTGTCATAGCATCTCCCCAGTGGGGGTGCGGGGACCTAGGCCCCCCGCGAAGGTGTCTGCGGAGGGGATGCCCTCCGCGCCGCCCGCGCGTGGGGTGCGGGGGGCCTAGGCCCCCCGCGAAGGTGTCTGCGGAGAGGGTGTCCTCCGCACCCCCACCAGCGGAGCGAGCCGCAGCAGGCTACGCGGTCCGCTCCACCCGCTCCTTGCGGTAGAACTCCATGTGGTCGCCCACCTGGATATCGTTGAAGCCCTCGACGGTGAGGCCGCACTCATAGCCGGCCTGCACCTCGCGGACGTCGTCCTTGAAGCGCTTGAGGCTGCCGACCCGCCCGTCGTGGATCACCACGCCGCTGCGCAGCACGCGCACGTTGTACTGGCGGGTGATCTTGCCGTCGGTCACGTACAGGCCGGCCACCACCTCGCGCGAGGGCAGGCGGAAGGTGTTACGCACCTCGGCGAAGCCCTCCACCACCTCGCGGTACTCCGGCTCCAGCATCCCGATCATGGCCTTCTTCAGGTCCTCGGTGAGCTGGTAGATGATGTTGTAGAAGCGGATATCGACGCCGTGCTGCTCGGCGAGGCGGCGGGCCGACGGGTCCGGGCGGGCGTTGAAGCCGATGATGATCGCGTGGCTAGCGATCGCCAGGTTCACGTCGCCCTCGGTGATGGTGCCGGTGCCGCGGTGGATGATCTTGATCTGCACCTCACTGGTGTTGAGCTGTCCGAGCGCGTGCTCGATCGCCCCGATCGACCCCTGCACATCAGCCTTGAGGATGATGTTCAGCTCCTTGATCTTGCCCTGCTGGATGCTGCTGAACAGCCCGTCCAGGCTGACGCCGCGCTGAGTGGCCATGGCCTCGAGCCGCTGCTGGCGCTGGCGGCCGAGCGCCACCTCGCGCGCCACACTCAGGTCATCCATGACCTGCAGGATATCGCCGGCCTGCGGCACCTCGGTGAGACCCAGGATGACCACCGGCGTAGCCGGCTCGGCGAAGCGCAGGCGCTTGCCGGCGTCGTTGAACATCGCACGGATCGTGCCGGTGGCACTGCCCACCAGCACGTTGTCATCCAGGCGCAGCGTGCCGTTCTGCACCAGCACGGTGGCGATCGGGCCACGGTTGCGGTCCATCTCGGCCTCGACGATCGTGCCGACCGCCGGGGCGTTGGGGTTGGCCCGCAACTCCTGCAGGTCGGCCACCAGCAGGATCATCTCCAGCAGGCCGTCGATGTTCTTCTTCAGCTTGGCCGACACCTCAACCGACGGCACGTCGCCGCCGAACTGCTCGACGATCACGCCAGCGTTGGCCAGTTGCTGGCGGACGCGGTCCGGGTTAGCGTTAGGCACGTCGATCTTGTTGATGGCGACGATCATGGGCACGCCGGCGGCCTTGACGTGCGAGATGGCCTCGAGCGTCTGCGGCATCACGCCGTCGTCGGCCGCCACCACCAGCACGACGATGTCCGTCACCTGGGCGCCGCGGGCGCGCATGGCGGTGAACGCCTCGTGGCCGGGGGTGTCCAGGAAGGTGATCTTGCGGCCATGGATCTCCACCTGGTAGGCGCCGACGTGCTGAGTGATGCCGCCGGCCTCGCTCTCGGCCACGCGCGCCGAGCGAATCGCGTCGAGCAGCTTGGTCTTGCCGTGGTCGACGTGGCCCATGATCGTGACCACCGGCGGCCGCGGCCGCATCTCGTTGGCGTCCTGCGCGGCGAGCACGTCCTTGACGTTCTCGACGATGCCGGCGAGTTGGGCCGGGACGTACTCGGTCGTCTCGATGCCGAAGTCGGCTGCGATGACGGCCGCGGTGTCGTAGTCGATCTGCTGGTTGATGTTGGCGAGCACGCCGTTCTTCATGAGCGCCTTAAGGATCTCGGAGGCGCCAACGCCGGTGGCCTCGGAGAACTCACGCACCGTCATGCTGACGGGCAGTTCGACCGGCCCTTTGGGGCGCACGGGTGCGCGCACGGGGGCCGGGCC
>DATMBA010000760.1:0-1527 GCA_035559635.1 Roseiflexaceae bacterium | reverse complement strand
GGGGCGGAGCTCCACCCGCCAGCCGCTCTCACGTTCGAGCGCGGCGATCTGGCCAGCGTAGCGCGCGCGGGCCGCATCGGGAAAGCTGATGCGCACCCGCAGCGTGCGCGT
This sequence comes from Roseiflexaceae bacterium, assembly GCA_035559635.1. Taxonomy (GTDB): domain Bacteria; phylum Chloroflexota; class Chloroflexia; order Chloroflexales; family Roseiflexaceae; genus CALJIC01. The sequence goes on along the minus strand of DATMBA010000760.1, from coordinate 1,416 downwards.
CGCCTCGTGCGCTCCCACCGCGTAGCAGCCGATCTCCGCCGTGAGCAGCCGGCGGGCCGCCGCCAGCGCGCTGTTGCTGTCCAACGCCGCCGTGCCTGGATCTGGCGGGGATGCGCCGGCAACCATGCGGGGCGGCGGGGGCGCGCCCGGCCGTCCCTTCACACGCGGGCGCAGACCAAGGCGTAGTGGCGGCAAGTAGGGGGGGTGGGCCGGGTGGCCGCGGCGCTGACGCTGCCGGCGGCGGGGTGGGAACAGCGCGGCTTCCACATCTGTTTGTCCACTCGCCTTCACGTGCTGCTTCACTAGAGCGAAGAAGACCCCACCAGGCGTCCGCCGCCGGGCCCCATCGCTCGTCAGCATCCCTCCGGCTGCCTCGATCTCCCGCACGCGCTCCACCAGCGCCCAGGTTTGCACGTGCCCCAGACGGCGCAGAATGCGAGCTATCAGCGCGATCGGCTGCGGCCTTGTCTCGCCGAGTTGCTCAGCGATCTCATGTGCATCGGTCATGGTCCGGATTGTAGCCACGCCAGGCGTAGGTGTCAATGCATCTAGCCTGTGGCAACAGCCCAGTGGCAGGCTGCTCAACGTCGCCTCGGTGGGTTCGGTGGGCCTCCTCGCAATTCCCTCCACGGCAGGCGGCGGCGAAGCTCCCCCCGTAGAATGGGATACGTGAGGCGCGAAGCCTCTCACACGCCCCAACTTTGACTGCGCCCTGCCCCCGAAGGTAGGGCGTCTGCGTTCTGGGCGCGCCACCACGCCCGGCCCGTGAACGGGCGGGCTATCTGTCGCAAAGGCCGCCTGCGCGGCCTGCACCTCAGCCCGCACAGGCGGGCTGCGCAGGGGATAGCCCGGCCGCTGATGCACCTTGCACATTGCATGGGGCTTCCGCTACGCACCCCGCCGGGCGGGTCACCCCGCGGGCTTGGCAGCAGCTCGCCCGCGGCTTCAGCAGCCGGGTGTGGGACGGCGCCCGCTGCCCACGGAGGTCGTACACGTTCAGCACCGGCCGGGTGCTGCCGGGCGTGGCCAGAACGCATAAACCCTGCCCCCGAGGGCGCATTATTTGACAGGGCGTCTTGCTGGTGATATACTATCGCCCGTTGCATAGTGGGTAGCTGCTGTGCAGCGAGCTGGCTACTGGCCAGCGCCGATTTGCCGCCGTAGTCAACCTGTGGTATCTTAATCCAGGTCGCGCGAACGGTGGTTCGGCTAGCCGGCCGGGACGGTGTGGTAGATCGATTTGACAGCGCACCGGTCTCGTGCTATACTAGCCGTGTTGTGCAACCGTCTCACTCTTCGGAGGCAGACGCGACAACTGGACGGACGGCAAGCGAACGGTGCCGGGCCTGCGGCCCGCAACGGTGCCAGGTGCGAGGCAACTCTCGCCTGGTTTTTTGTCGCCCGTCATGGTACCTT
>DATMBA010000759.1:0-23785 GCA_035559635.1 Roseiflexaceae bacterium | reverse complement strand
GGCCACGCCGCGCCCCGCCGCGCCCCGGCCTCCGCAGGCGCCCACCCCCTCGCCCGTGGCGGCCTACGCGCCGCGGTTCGAGCCGGCCGGCTGCCCGTTCGACACCCTCGGCGAGCGGGTGGAGTGCGGCTACCTGGTGGTGCCCGAGAGCCGCGCGAAGCCGGATGGCCGCCAGGTCAAGCTCGCCGTGGCGATCGTGCGCAGCACCGCCGCCCGCCCCGCGCCCGACCCGGTGGTCTACCTGGAGGGCGGCCCCGGCGGCAGCGCGCTCTACGACGCCGCGTTCTGGTTCGACTCGCCGCTGCGCAAACGGCGCGACATCGTGCTGATCGACCAGCGCGGTACCGGCTACTCGCTGCCCAGCCTCAACTGCCCTGAGATCGAGTCTGCGGAGGTGGTCAGCGCTGAGGACGAGTTGGCCGCGGCACGCGCCTGCAGCCGGCGCCTGCGCCGTGAGGGGGTGGACCTCAAGCAGTATAACAGCGCCGCCACCGCGGCCGACGTGGCGGACCTGCGCGTGGCGCTGCGCCTGGAACAGCTCAACCTGCTCGGCGTCTCCTACGGCACCCGCGCCGCGCTCACCGCCATGCGCGACAATCCGGAAGGCATCCGCAGTGTCATCCTGGACTCGGCCTACCCGCCGCAGGTGGACGCCTACACCGAGGAGGCATCCAACGCCGCGGCCGCCATCGAGTCGCTGCTCCGGGGCTGCGCCGAGGATAGGGCCTGCGCCAGGGCCTACCCGAAGCTGGACCGCACCTTCTACCGGTTGGTGGAGCGCCTCAACCGCGCCCCGGCCGCGCTCGAGCGTACCGACCCGGACACCGGCGAGGTCTACGAGGAGGAGCTGTACGGCGACGACCTGGTGGATTACCTGGTGGAGTGGCTGTACGACACCACCGCGATCCCCCTCCTGCCGCGCGCGATCGCCGAGACGGCGAGAGGCGAGCACAATACGCTGCTCTACCTGCTCGACGGCCCGCCGGCGGATGATCCTGGCGCTGGTGAGCCCGCCGAGGCCGGCGCGAGCGCGGAGGGCCAGCCGGCCGCGTCAGGCGCCCCCGCCATGGACACCAGCGCCGCCGATGCGGGCGACATCTCGGATAGCGAGGGGGCCTTCTACTCGGTCGAGTGCCGCGAGGAGGTGATCTTCGGCGACCGGGAGGCCGCAGCGCGCACCCTCGAAGGCTACCCCTCGGCCATCCACGAGGCGCTGCTGGCCGGCGTGGACCAGGTGCTGGCGATCTGCGAGGTGTGGGGCGCGGGACGGGCGCGGGCGCTGGAGGAGCGCCCGGTGACGAGCGCCATCCCGACGCTGGTGCTGGCCGGCGAGTACGACCCGGTGACGCCGCCCCGTTGGGGGCAGGCGGCGGTGGCGTATCTCAGCAACAGCTTCTTCTTCGAGTTCCCCGGCATGGGCCACGGCGTCTTCTTCGCCGGCCCCTGCCCCGAGGGCATCGCCCTGGCCTTTCTGGAGCGCCCCAGCGTCGCACCAGACGCCGCCTGCATCGAGCAACTCGGCGGGCCAGTGTTTGAGGTGCCGTAACCGCGAAGACACGAAGGATTTTGCCTTCTTCGTGTCTTCGTGCCTTCGTGGTTAGGGAGCCGCTGCTGCCTCTGTCACCGGTGCGCGCACCGGATTCAACCGGAACAGCAACGCTCCGAACAGCCGCAGCCCCGCCAGCACCAGCACCAGCGTCTGCGCCCCCAGCAGGTCGATCAGCGGCGCGCAGGCCAGCGTCGCCAGGAAGAAGCCCATGTTCATGATCGTGACGAAGATGCTGAGGTACAGCGCACGCCTGGCCGGCGGGCAGATCTCCAGCAGGATGTTGAAGTGGCTCACGTCCACGCCTGGCTGGATGGCACCGAACATGACGGCGAACACCAGGATGAGCGTGAGGTTCGGCACCAGGCCGATCAGGAAGTAGTAGAGCGCGCTGAGCGCCGTAGCGCGCAGCAATACCCAGCCGAAGCCGCACCGGTCGATCAGCCGCGGCCAGATCAGGTTGCCGATCAGCGCCCCGCCGCTCATCAGTGCCAGCCAGATCCCCATCCAGCCGTCGCTCGCGCCCAACTCGCGCACGAAGTAGATCGGCTGCAGCGGCGTGCCCATCCAGAGGGCGATGTTGAACACCAGCGTGTTGACCGTGATGTTCACGAACGGCCGCTGCTGCGTCAGGAGCGCCCGCACGTCGGCCAGCGAGAACTGCCGCGTGGCCTGCTCCTGCGGCGGGGGCGTGGAGTCCGGCACCACCATGCGCTGTACGTACACCGTGCTCAGCAGGCTGGTCACCAGCGCCAACGCGAACATCAGTTGGTAGTTGAACGGGAACGGCGCGGCGTCCAGCCAGCGGCCCATCAGGAACGTGGTGATCATCATTGTCACGCCGAGCGTCATGTTGCGCGCCGAGAACAGGCGCGCGCGCCGGTGCAGCGGCACCACGTCCGCAAACATGGGCAGCCAGCCAGCGTTGAACAGCGCCACCGGCACGTTCACCAGCAGCAGCAGCAGTACCATCGCCTCGGGGCGGTAGGCCGGCAGGAACGGGATGAAGATCAGCGCCATGTGCCCGAGGCGGAAGGCGTACAGGCTGCCCACCACCCACGGCCAGCGCCGCGTCTTGCGCTCCAGGAACATCGCGAACGGGATGGAGGTGAGCGCGTTGACCAGCGCGGCCGCGCTGGTCAACAGGCTCACCATGAGGTTCGAGCCGCCCAGGCGGATGAGGAACGCGGCTGCGAACGAGTAGCAGCCGACGGCGATCGCCGCCCAGAACAGCTCGATGATCAGCAGGCGCAGGTTGCGCTCGGTGGTGGATTGGTTCATGTGAATTGCAGATGGCAGATGGCAGATCGCAGATCGCGCACTGGCGTCATCGAGGTGCAGCGTAACATCTTCAATCTTCAATCTTCAATCTTCCATCGGTGACGATCTCCCAGGTCTCGAACATCAAGGCCATCCCGAGCCGCTCGGCCACGCGCCGCGAAGCGATGTTGGTCTTGCGGGTGACGTAGATGGCCCGCCGGCCGCGCCCGGTGATGTCGGCGATCGCGGCGGCGGCCACGGCGCTCGCCAGGCCCTGCCGGCGGGCGCGCGGCGCAGTGAACACCGCCGAGACCTCCTCGGTGTCTGCCAACGGGTAGGCGGCCAGTGCGTGCGCCAGCAACGCGCCCCCGCGCACCGCGCCGAAGACCCGCCAGCCGCGCCGCAGCCAGCTGCGCAGCGCGGCGGGGCTGAGCGCGCACGGCGCGAGGTCCAGCGCGTCGGCATCCTCGGCCACAAGCGGGCGCACCTGCACGCCCGCTCCGATCGCGCTGCGTCCACGTATGCCGGTCCTCGGTCCTCGGTTCTCGGTCAGCTCCGGCGGGCGCGCGGCCTTGGCCGTGACGTAGTACCGCAGGCCGCGCGCCGGGTCGGCTGGCCGACCCAGCAGCCGCTCCAGCGCCCGCAGCAACTCCGGCCGGCTGGTGGTCCAGATGGCGGCGCTCGGCCACGTGCCGCCAGCCAGCAGGCGCGCCAGCGCGTCCTCGTCGTCGGCCGCTACCATCACCGTCGGGCGGTCATCCGGCAGGTTGGCGGCCAGGTCCACCACCAGCGCGAGCGCCGCCAGCGCCCCGCCGCGCGCGGCTCCCAGGAGGGCCTGGAGCGGGTCGTAGGCCAGCGCGGCCAGCGGCATCAGGTTGGCGTCGCAGTCGCGCTCCAGATAGGCGAGCGCCGCCTCGGACGAGATCTCCATGGTTCACCAGCAGGCCCATACGGCCGCGCCGCGGCCCACCGGAGGCTGCGCAGGCTCGTCGGTGAGTTGGAAGCCCTGCAGGTGCAGGAAACTCCGCCCCTCCTCGTTGGCCCCCGCGATGGCGCACAGCGTCCGCACCCCCTGGTCGGGGATGAGCCACTCCTCCAGCAGCGCCATACAATCCTGCCCGTAGCCCTGGCGCTGGAAGCCGCCCCAGATCAGCAGCCACACCACGGCCGCCTCCGGGTGCGGCGCGCCAACCTGCACATCGGCGGCGCCGATCAGCAGGCCGGTCACCAGGTGGTACACACCGAGCAGGTGCCGGCCGGGGGTGGCCTGCGCCGCCTGCCACTGCGCCCGCACGTCCGCCAGCGTCAGGCGGCTTGCGTCGTCGCCGATGCCCTCGAAGTACAGCGGCGTCCCCTGGTAGACCTTCAGCAACTGCGGCAGGTCGGCCTCGGGCAGCGGCCGCAGCTCCAGATATTCACCGATCAGGTGGACCATGTGCCTGTTCTCTCCATATCGACGGCGAGCCGCGGCCCTCCAGCGAAGTGTAGAATCATCGAACCATCCACCTGCTGGGAGCGCGGGCGTCTCGCCCGCATGCTGCTGGGAGCGCGGGCGTCTCGCCCGCATGCGCGCACGATGCGCGCTCCCAGCGATCAACCCCTCCCCGCTGGTGCCGTCAGTTGCTCACAGCACTTCCTTTCGGCGGAAGCCCACCAGCTTCAGCGGTGGGAGGAGCCGAACGCGCGCCACGTGGAGGAAACACCCATCGGATCGGGGAAGCGCGTATTCGGCGTTCTGTTGCCAAAAACACTGTTTTGTGGTACATGTGTGCTTCGTGCGAAGGCACACGTCCGGCGTTGCCGGTGGACCCGGTTTCCATGGGTCCGTGGCCGCCTGCCACGCCCGGCCGGGACCAGCGGGCACCCCGCAGCGGGCTCTCCCCGGCAACGCCCGGCTGCGCGGGCTGAATCAGGCCGCGGAGGCGGCTTTCGCAACAGATAGCCCGCCCGTTCACGGGCCGGGCGTGGTGGGGAGCCAGCAGACCCGTATCCATAGGCAAAGACCATCAGCCCGCGCATGGTGTGTTGCGAATTCCCAACGTTCACCAGACAGGCGTCCAGCACGCCAGCACGCTCAGACGAACGTGCGCGCGAACGTCGCCGTGCGGTAAACCTGGCGGAAGCCGGCTCTGGTGTACAGGCGCACCGCCGCCGTATCGTCCTCGTAGGTGTGGACCAGCGCCTCCTCGGCGCCGTGGGCCTGTAGCCGCCACAGCCCCTCCAGCAGCACCGCCCGCCCCAGGCCGAGCGCCTGGTACTCTGGGTGGACACCCAGCGGCTCCACCTGGCCCTGGCGCGCGGCGGGGTTCAGCCAGCACACGCAGAAGGCCGCCAGGTTGCCATTGGGCGCCACCGCCACGATGTCCAGCTCGGGGATGTACTCGGGGGCGCGCAGCGTGCGCCGCCGCCAGGGGATCGTCATATGATTGGTGCCGAAGGCGGCGCGGTGCAGGCGCACAGAGTCCGGCACCTCGCGCTCACCATCCAGCCGCCGCAGGCTGAAGCCGGGCGGCAGTTGCGGCTCAGGTATCACGTCCAGCAGCGGGCGCGCCAGATGCACCACCGTCCAGGACGCCGGCGCGAAGCCGTGCTGCGCCAGCACCGTGATGCGGTCGCGGTGGCCCTCCCGCACATTCACGAACAGCGTCACCGCCTCGCCCCGCTCGGCCGCGATCTCCTGCATGCGCTCGGCCACCCACACCATGATCGCGGTCTCGACCCCCAGTTGGCGCGCCGCCGGGTGGACGAAGTAGTCCAGTGTCTGCCACGGCATCTGGATGATGGCGAAGGCCAGCAGCGCGCCGGCCGAGTCGCACCACAGCCGCGCGTTCCGCTCGCTCTCGAGCGCCCACGATGCCAGGCGGTACGGCAGGTCCGCGACGTGGAGCTGTTCGTCGGGGAACGACCGGGCCAGCTCGGCCACCTGGCGCAGGTCCGCCTCGCCAGCGCATGGGCGCATCGTGATGATCATGGCTGCCGCCGCAAGGGAGGGTGGCGGGGAGCGTGCGCTCCCTCAGGTTTGTTCGATCGGGAAGGTGCGCCGGGCCACCTCGGCCAGGTATTCGACAATGAACACCAGGTCGCGCTCGCCGTACCCGGCCGCTGTGGCGGCGGCGAACTGCGCCAGCGCGGCGGCGCCGGTGGGCGTGGGCACGCCCACGTCCTGGCCGGTGGCCACCATCGCCAGCAGGTCCTTGCGCACGCCGGTGACGTCGAAGGCCGGCTCGTGCGCCGCGCCCAGTAGCAGCGGCGCCTTGGCGCGCAGCGCCGGCAGGGCCACCGGCGAGTCCAGGAACACGTCCAGCATGCGGTCCAGCGGGAGCCCGTGCTGCGCGCCGATCGCCAGCGCCTCGCCGAGTGCGGCCCAGAAGACCGCCATCGGCATGTTCAGCACCAGCTTCATCGTCGTGCCGGCGCCGGAGGGCCCCATATGCACGATGCGCCGGCTGAAGGCCGCCAGCGCCGGCCGCGCGCGCTCCAGGTCCTCTTCGGCGCCGCCCACCAACGTGAGGAGCTGCCCCTGGCGCGCTGGCTCCACCGTGCCGGAGACCGGGGCGTCCAACAGGCGCGCGCCGCCCCGCTCGACGGCCGGCCGCAGTGCGGCGATCGTGGCGGTGCGGATGGTGCTCATCTCGACGAACAGCTTGCCGGCCACGTCCCCGCTGAGCAGCCCGCCCGGCCCCAGATAGACGCGCTCCACCGCACGGTCGTCCGTCAGGATGGTGAGGACGATGTCCGCCTGCGCGGCCAGTTCGGCCGGTGTGCCGGCCCAGGCCGCCCCGCGCCCCAACAGGGCCTCGGCCCGCGCGCGAGTGCGGTTGTAGACGGCGAGTGGGAAGCCGGCGCTCAGCAGCCGGCCGGCCAGCGCCTGCCCCATCCGCCCCAGCCCGGCCAGACCGATCCGTTCCATGGATTCGCTTCAGCCTCCCGTGCGCGTAGCGCACGGCCTCGGATGCCAAAGGGGTTGTTGCGGGGCATTCGCGCGCCCGCGCACGCTATGATAGCACAACCCGCACGTGCGCTGGCGGTGGCTATAGCGCTACGCCGGCTGCCGCTCGAAGACGATCTGCCCCGGCCCGCGCACGAAGCCGAGCCGCTCGCTCACGGCGAGCATGCTGGGGTTGTTGGACTCGATCCAGGTGCTGATGCGCGCGTAGCCGGCGCGCCGCGCGAAGTCCACCGTGAGCAGCTTGAGCGCCGTGGCGACCCCCCGCCCGCGCCACGCGGGCAGCACGCCGGTGGTCTTCTGCACCAGGGTGGCCGGGTTGCTGGCGGCGCGGTGCATGAAGCTCTCGCCGACGTAGCGCTCGCCATCCCTGGCGATGAAAAACGCCTCCGGCAGCGCCTGCGCGAAGCCGGCAAACCACTCCGGGGTCATGTTGGGGTGCTCGGGGATGGGGATCTCGGCATTCAGCGCGGCGTGCAGCGCGAAGAGCTGCGGCAGCCATGCCGGGTTGCGCTCGCGCTCCGCGGCCAGCGTGGTCAGCGTGATCCCCGCCGCCTCCGCCCGCGCGAGGTAGCGCCGCAGCGCGGCCGTGTCGCACGCCCGCGGGTCCAGCGTGTACTCCCAACTGCGGAGCAGTTCGTGGAAGCCGCGGCGCGCCAGGGCGCTCGCCGTCCAGCCGTGCGACTCGCGTGCCATCGTGAGGGCCGCCCGCCCGCCCGCCGCGCGCACGTCCGCCAGCGCCCGCTCCAGCAGCGCCCGCCCCACCCCCTGCCGGCGGTGCCCATGTGCCACGCGCGCCATGATCCAGTGGCGGCCGGTGCCTAGCTCCCAGGTGACCGGGAAGCTATAGGCGTAGCCTACTACCTCGCCGCCGCATTCCGCGACGTGACGGCGTACGGCGTGGCCCGCGCGGGCGAACCCCTCGTCGAAGGCCTGCAGTTCGGCCCCCGTCGTGTACTCGAAGTCACACAGCGCATCTGCGCCCGCGCCCGCGGCGATCGCGGCCACCGCCGCGTACGCGGCGTCGCACGGGGAGAATCGCAGGATAGATATTGACATAACAAAAACGTATGTGGTCGGCATAGGCGGGGGGAGCAAGCCGCAGGCCCCCGCAAAGAACCCTTTGCGTCAATATCAACATGGGCGCTGGAGCTGGCAGGGCATTGAGCGAATGAGACAGCGTGATCGCCCTCCGGCTCACCGTGTCACCCCGTCACCCTCCCCTGGCTCGGCAGCCCACAGGCGGCGCATCTCCTCGCAGGTCGCCAGCAGTTCGTCCAGCGTGCCCACCGCCGCCACCTGTCCATCCTTCAGTACCACCACCTGGTCCGCCCGGCGCAGCGCCGCCCGCCGGTGCGAGACGGCCACCACCGTCGCACGCTGACCATTGAACGGTGCATGTTGGGCAGTGCCAGCGCCAGCACGCAGCGCTGAATGTGCACCATGCACCGGGCTCACGTGCAACGGCTCGAACAGCCGTTCCCACAGCGTCCGTTCGGTCTCCACATCCAGCGCGCTCGAGAGATCGTCGAACACCAGCAACTCGGCGCCGCGCACGAACATGCGCGCGGCGGCAGCGCGCTGCACCTGCCCGCCCGAGAGCTTGACCCCCTTCGGGCCGACCTCGGTGTCCAGGCCCTTTTCAAGCGCCGCCAGGTCCTGCTCCAGCACCGCCGCGTGGAGGGCGCCCTCCAGATCGGCGCGCTCCTCGGGCAGGCCGAGCAGCAAGTTCTCGCGCAGCGTCAGGCTGAACAGGCGCGGCACCTGGGGGGTGTAGGCCGCGCGCGGCGGCACGAAGAAGCTGGCCGGGTCCTCCACCAGCCGGCCGTTCCAGCGGATGGCGCCGGCGTCCGCCGGCAGCAGGCCCAACATGGCGCGCAGCAGCGTGGTCTTGCCCGCGCCGATGCGCCCCGTCACCACGGTGAACGAGCCGCGCGGGATGCTGAGCGAGATGCGCTCGATGCCCCGGCTGGTGCTCGGGTGGCGGTAGGTCAGTTCCTCGATCTCGAGCCGCTCCAGTCGGTCCGCCGGCGTGTGCTCGGGGTAGGGGACCGGCGGCAGCGCCTCGCCCTCGGCGTAGATCGGCGCGCGCTGCACCAGCGTCTCCGGCGGCGCGCCCTGCAACAGGCGCACCATGCGCGCCACCGACACCCCGGCTTGCTTGTAGCGCGCCATCATGAAGCCCAGGAAGCCGGTGGCCTCGGCGAAAAAGCCGACGTAGTACACGAACAGCGCGAAGTCCCCCACCGTGAACGTACCGGCCCGCAGCGATTGGGCCGCCAGCATGAGGATCACGCCGGTGCCGAGGTTGCCAGCGTTCCAGAACACCGAGCCGAGCACCTCTTCGAACAGCCGGTCCTTGAGCGAGGTGACACGCCGCTGCTCGTTCAGTGTCTCGAAGTGGCGGATGAGCCGCGTCTCAGCGCCGGCTACCTTCACCGCCTGGATGGCGGCGAAGCTCTCAGCGATGAAACCTGTGACCGCGCCGGTGGCTTCGCGGCTGGCGCGGCGGTACTTCTCCACCCGGGTCGTGGCCGCGTTGGAGAGCGCCACCAGGCCGACGAGCGGGGCCAGCGCCAGCACGGTGATCAGCGGGTCCACCGCCACCATCACCGCCAACGCAATCGCAGCGAACAGCAGCGTGCCGATCAGGTCGTTGATGAACAGCCCGAACAGCGGCAGTTCGTGCACATCCTCGCGGAAGCGCGCGATCGCCTTGCCGGGCTCCTCGGGCAGCGCGCGGGCGCCGGGCCGCTCCAGGATGCGCGCCAGCATGTTGCGCTGCAGCAGCGTGTGCACCATGTACTGGAACGGCACGTTGGTGCGGATCAGCCCGAAGATGCCCCAGATCCGGCCCACCGCGCTCAGCGCCAGCAGCGCGATCAGCGTCCACAGGTTGAAGCCGGCCTGCGCCTGCCCGCTGAGGGTGTTGAAGAACTCGCGGCTGATCAGGCCCGGCATCTGCCAGGCCAGCATCAGCAGCAGCATGGCCATGGTGTTGAAGAAGTAGCGCACCGGCTGGAAGCGGATCACGCCCCAGATAAACCTCCAGGTGGGGACATTCACGCGCGGCGCGTCGTCCTCGGGCGCTATCGCGTTGATCGCCATCGGCCTCCTCGTTCCCAAAAGGGGGAGGGTCAGAGAGGGCCAAGCCCTCCCTGCTCGCAGCCCTACCCCGCCAGCACCTCCTGCATCTCGCCGGTGCGCAGCAGCTGGGCGAAGCGTGAGTCCGGGTCGCGCACCAGCGCGTCGTAGGCGCCGAACTCGCGCACGCGGCCCTCCTCCAGGATCATGATGTGGTCGGCGCGGTGCACGGTGGCCAGCCGGTGCGCCACGATGATCCCGGTCCGCCCTGCCAGCAGGCGGTCGATCGCGCGCTCAATGCGCTGCTCGGTGGCCGGGTCCAGCCGGCTGCTGGCCTCGTCCAGGATCACCAGGCCAGGATCCTTGAGGAACACGCGGGTGAAGGCCAGCAGCTGCGCCTCGCCGGCCGAGAGCCCCGCCGAGCCGCCGGCCAGCACCGTGTCCAGCTCGTCGGGCAGGCCGCGCAGCCACTCGCCCATCCCCAACTCCTCAAGTGCCGCCAGGATGCGCTCGTCGCCGATCGTCCGGTCGAAGAAGGTCAGGTTATCGCGCACGCTGGCGCGGAACAGCTGCACGTCCTGCGTCACCATGCCCACCCGGCGGCGCAGGTCCTCCAGGCGGGTCTCGCGCAGATCCACCAGCCTGCCGTCGCCCAGGTAGATCGCGCCCTGCGTCGGCTCGTACAGGCGGAACAGCAGCCGCGTCACGGTGGTCTTGCCGCTGCCGGTGCGCCCCAGCAGCCCCAGCACCTCGCCCGGAGCCAGAGAGAAGGAGATGTCATCCAGCACGAGCCGCGTTCCCGACGAACGACCAACGACGAACGACGAACGATCGCCATCGACGACCGCGTCCTGCTCCAACTCAGCCGCTGTCTCACTGTCGAGATCGTTGGTCGTTGGTTGTCGGTCGTCGGTCGTCGGTCGCGCAGCCGCGTGCGCCGCCTCGTAGCTGAAGCCTACCGCGTCGAAGGTGACGCCGAGCGGTCCGGCGGGCAGCTCCCGGTCGCCCTCGGGGAGGGCCGAGGCGGTGTGGTACAGCTCGTTCACCCGGTCGATGCTCGCGCCGGCCTTCTGCAGGTTCTGGATCTGCTCGGTGATCTGCTCCAGCGGCCGGTAGATCGCGTCGGTGTAGTACAGGATCAGGTAGACCGCGCCGAGGGTCAGCAGACCGTCCTGGTGCAGGTAGTAGCCGCCGGTGTAAGCCACAATCTGCCCCAGGGTGAACAACCCGAGCCAGGTCATCACGAAGAAGGTGTTGGCCACCCCGGCGCGGCGCTCGGCCTGCAGCCGGGCGCGCCCGAGGCGGAAGAGGTTGCGCATCGCGAAGGCCGCGGCGCCGCTTGAGCGGATGTCCTCGGTGCCGGCGAGCTGCTCCTCGAGGAAGCCGAAGAGTTGGGCGCTGGCCTCGCGCGCCGCCTTCCAGCGCGGTTCGGCGAAGCGCTGCATGCGGCTGAGCACGAACAGCGCGAGGCCGGCGTAGGCCGCCAACGCCAGGCTGATGCGCCAGTCCTCGCGCAGCAGCGCCAGCAGCACCCCCGCCAGCAGCAGCAGGCTGCCGAGCACCCGCACCACGAATTGGGAGAAGAAGATCGCCAGGTTGGCCACGTCGCCGTCGATACGTTCGATCATCTCGCCCGGCGTGCGCTCGTTGTGGAACGCCTGGTCCAGCCGCATGCAGTGCAGCGCCAGGTCGGCGCGCAGGCGGTTGGTGGCCGTCCAGCCCACGTCCTCGCTCACGTAGGTCGAGGCCACGGTGGCCACCTGCATGAGCACCGACGAGATCAGGAAGACCAGGCCGGCCAGTAGCAGCGGCTGCAGGTCGCCGGCGCCGCGCGCGGTGTCCAGCACGTAGCGGATGATCTGCGGGTTGGCCACCTGCAGGCCGATGGTGGCGATCATGAGCGCTGCCAGCAGCGCCACACGTTTCCACAGTGGCCGCAGGTACACCGCCAGCAGCGCCCAGTATTTACCGAGCGGGACCCGGCTCATGGGGTCCTCCTCATTCCCCCTGTGGGGCGGCACGGGAGGGCCCGGGAGGGCGCAGCTCCCCCGGAAACCCCTATTCCGTGCGGGCGGGCCAGGGAGGCGTGGAGGGCGAAGTCCTCCACACCCATCGGGCAGGGGTTCGCGGAGGCCCCAGGCTCCGCACCCCCACCCCGCGGGCAGCGGCGCATCCGCCAAGTTCTTGTACGGGAGGGTCAGGGAGGGCGAAGCCCTCCCTGGAACCTACCCTCCGGCAACGAGCATATGCGAAGTTGCCGGATGCACCACTAAGTGCCTATCCAACTATCTTTGGGAGGGGGCAGGGGAGGGCAAAGCCCGCCCCTGAAACCCCACCCTATCCGGGTAATCCGGATAGGCTCTAAGAAAAGGTTCGCACGTAAGGGTACACGCATGGGGGTGTGGGGGCCTCTGGCTCCCACACCAACGCTTGTCGGAGGGGCTGTGCCCCTCCGAGCCTCCCCAGACTAGAAGGCTGGAGGCCGCGCAGCGAACCCATGGCTAATCCAGCCCGAGCACCCACGATGTCTGCTTGGGGAACAGCGTGTCGAGCAGCATCGCCGGCTCGTCGTTCGCCCACACATCTGGAAAGGCGTAGCGCAGCTCATCGAGGCTGCGGCGCCCGAACAGCAGCTGCAGGAACACCAGCGGTGGGAACCCCGCGCTGCGCTCGTCGCCCCACAGCGGCCGGCGCCACGGCTCCGCAGTGGTGAGGCGGCCCTGCTCGAACGCCAGGCGCAGCCCATCGCGGTAGAAGTCCAGCTTCAGCTCGCCGGTGTAGCCCGCGAGCGCTGAGCTTGCCAGGCGCCGCTCGAGGGCCGGCGCGATATGGCGCACGAAGCGCGGCAGGTCCGGCACGCGCACGTACCAGGCGTAGGGCGGCTCGGCGTGCGCCGTCAGTTCGTGGCCGAGCGCAGCGTAGGCCGGGTGGTCGAGGCCGAGCCAGAACACCAGGCGTGTCGGCTCGCCCGGCTTGGCCAGCGGGTGGACCGGGATCTCTGGCATCAGCGCTTTGAGCGCCCGCAACACCGAGGGCATCACCGCCGTGAGCGGCACGTTTGGCTCGGTCATGATCCCGCCGACGCCGAGCAACTCGGGGTTCCAGCGGATGCGGTTGGTGCGCACGTACCCCACCGCCTGGCCGTCTGCGGCGCGCTCGATCAGGTACGTCGCCAGCCCCTCGCCGGCGGCCGGGTTCTGGCCCTCCAGCAGCCACTGCCAGTAGCGCGTGTCGATCTTCGCCGTCACCAGCATGGGGCGGCCGTTGTGCAGGCGCGTGCGCTCGCGCTCATACAGCATCATCACCTGCGCCATGTCCTGCAGCTGCGCCGGGCGGAGGCGGTATGGTTCGGCCTCGCCCTCCTTCAGCTTCGGCACCTGCGAGAGGTAGACAACCCGCCGGCCGCCGAGGTCTACGGCGTACTCGTAGCCGAACTGGCGGTAGAAGTACTCGATGCCGGTGATGCACTGCGCCAGGTCGCCGCGCTCGTCGCTGCGCGCGTGGCAGAGGTCGAACGTCGCGCGCACCAACCCGCGGTTGCGGTAGTCCTCGTGCGTCGCCACCGGCTCGGTGCGCCCCAGGTTGAAGGGGATGCCGGCGTACTCCCAAGTCTGGCGCAGGTACACCGAGGCCGAGACGATCGCGCCGCGGCGGGTGTCCTCCACCAGCGCCACCTCGTTCGGCCCGCCGAGCGGGTGGCGCTCGCTCATCTCGTCGCGGATCCATGCCTCTGCCACCGTGTTGATCGGCCGTTCCGGGTTCTCACGGAACACGTGGCCGAACAGCCGCGCGACCCCCTCGGTGTCGGCGGCGGTGGACCAGCGCGCCACCAGGCCGTCGCCGAGGTCGCGTCTGCTGGATGTATTGGTAGCCATAGGCGTATTGCTCCTTATCAGATCTCGCGCTGGCGCTGCCACTCCTCCCGCAGCAACCCCATCACGGTCACGTCTACATAGCCGCCGTCGTAGAAGTCGTGGGCCTGCAGACGTCCCTTCTCCACGAAGCCGCTGGCGCGGTAGGCGCGGATGGCGCGCTCATCGCTCGACATAACTTCAAGCCAGATCCGGCGCCAGTTCTGCATGCGGAAGGCCCAGTCCAGTAGCAGCCGGATCGCCTCGGGGCCGTAGCCCTTGCCGAGCCGCTCGCGGTCGTACAGGGTGATGTCGAGCGCGGCAGTGCCGGCGAAGCGATTGAGCGCGTGCAGGCCGACAGTCCCCAGGATCTGGCCCTCCACCTCGACGACGAACCAGGTCGGCTCGTCCTCCTCCAGGCGCTTCTCGAAGTCGCGCTCGTACTTCGCCAGCGGCCGTGGGTTCCAGCGGTCGTTGGCCAGCAGGGTACAGGTCGATGTTGCGCCGCAGCTCGTAGAGCCGCAGGAGGTCCTCGCGCTCGATCGGGCGCAGCGTCACACGTTCGCCGCGGCGCATCGACCCCCTCTTTTCTTTCTCGTCGTCGCGGTGTACGCACAGAGAGCGCATACCGCGACGACACGAACACTACCCGTTCCGCTTCAGCTTGCCGGTGGCTTTGGCGTAGCGCTCGGCGCGCATGAACGCCGCTAGGCCCACCGGAATGGTGACCGCGCCGGTGATCACCAGTGGCACGATGTACGGCAGCAGCGCCTGGCTCACACTGGTGCCGTCCAGCAGTGCAGCGCGCATGCCGCTGAGCATGTAGTAGGCCGGCGAGACCTGCGCGGCGGGCTGCAGCCAGGTGGGGAGCACCTCGATCGGGTAGTACACGCCGCTCACCAGCAGCACCAGCGCCTTGATGATGTTCGTCATCTGCAGGCCCTTCTCCGGCGAGAGCAGCGGCAGCACCGCCGCCAGCATCCCCAGGCCGATGAAGCTCGTGCTGCCGGCCACGATGATCAGCAGCATGCTTGGTAGGTTGGCGTGGCTCAGGTCCACCTGGAAGAACACCGCCACGATCGTCAGGATCACGCTGGTGTGCAGCACGCCGTACAGCACCGCGAAGGCCGCCTGGCCTAGCAGGTGCGTCAGGCGGGAGATCGGCGCCATGAAGGTGTACTCGATCGTCCCTTCCCATCGCTCCCACTGGATGGACTCGCTCACCAGGTCGAAGACCATCGCCAGGTAGTGCCACACCAGCGTGCCAACCATCAGGAATAGGATGAACTCGTTGATCTGCGCCGGCGTCAACTGCACGCCGGTGATCTGGCTGGAGGCCTTGCCGATGAAGGTGATCGACAGGGCGTTGACGATCGAGTACGCCAGCCAGACCAGCTCCCATGCCCAGTAGCGCTTGATCAGGTTGGCGTTGCGCTCGATGAAGGCGTAGGCCGCGCGCAGCTCGCGACCGAGAGCGCCGCCGGGCCGCTGTGATAAGGTTGTCATCGCTCGTTGTTTCTCCGGTAGGGATGGGTTTCATGGAGGGCTTGGCCCTCCCTACCTGTATCTATGTAGGGTGTATGTCACGGCTGTACAGCGTCCTGCTGTACACCGTCCGGAAGCCGGCCACCTCATACAGGCGGGTGGCGCCCGTCGGGCTAGATGCGTCCACTCCGAGCAGGGCGGTGTCCATACCGGCCGCCTTGATGCGTTGGAGGGCGCTCAGGAGCATCGCCCGCCCGAGACCGATCCGGCGGTGCCCGCGCCTGGTGCCGAGCAGGCCCACCCAGCCGTCCCTGCGGCCGGTGCGCGCGTTCTCCGCAGCGCGGACGCTGCACCAGGCGAAGGCCGCCAGCGTGCCATCGGGAGCCACGGCCACCAGGTTCAGCTCCGGCCGGTCCTCCGGATCTTGCTGCCAGTGGCGCACCCATGCGGCGTCGTGCGCGTGGAAGTTGAAGTGGTCCACGAACGACTCGTTGTACATCTCGGCCCAGGCCTGCGGGTCGTGGTTGCCGGCGCGCAGGGTGTAGCCGGCTGGGAACACTGCCTCCGGGATAGGCTCCTCGAGCGGGCGCGCCATGCGCAGGAAGTAGCGCACCGGCCGGAAGCCGTGCTGCTCGATCAGCTGCGCGCGCCCGGCCTCGATGTCGCGCGCTGCGACACGCAGGGCCGCCCGGCCGCGCGCGCGCAACTGCGCCTCGGCCCATGCGAACAGCTCCGGCTCAACCGCGCCGCGCAGCTCGGGGTGCACCTTGAACCACAGGAAGCCGTCGTTGTCTGCGCTCTGTCCAGCGGCCCACAGCTCCCCGAACCCCACCAGCCGGCCCTCCTCATCCTCCACCAGTCGCACGTCGCGCGATGGGTCGAACCCCGGCTCGGTGAAGTCGGTGCGCAGCTCCTCCACCGAGGACCCCTCGTCGACCTGGTCGTGCGCCTCAACGAGGTTCAGAAAGTCGACGATCGGTGTCAGATCCACCTCGCCTCTATAGGGTCTGCTTATTAGTGTGAGCGTCGTCATGTGCTATCTCACTTTGGCATGCAACATGCTGGTGTAGCCTGTCGTGGGGCTGTGCCACACTCTCCGGCGGAGGGACAATGCAGGAGAAGCAGGTGCCCCTGCGCCCCCTTCCAGGGGTGTGATCGGAGGCTCTTTATCCTGCATCCCCCGCGTTCAGCTGAGAGATCAGCGTTGTCAGGCGGGACGGCCCCAGATCCACGCGGGTCACGTCCATCAAGATCCGGTCGTAGCGCCGCCCGTCGAAGACATCCGCCTCGCGCAAGCGCCCGGCCAGCTTGAAGCCAGCCCGTAGGTAGGCGCGGTGGGCGCGCTCGTTATAGGCCACGTGCCACAGGTAGATGGTGTGCAGCCCCATGAACGTCAGGCCGTAGTCGGCCATCAGCCGCACCGCCTCGCTGCCGTACCCCTGGCCCCAGGCCGCCTTCTCCCCGATCGCGATGCCCAACTCGGCGATGCCGCGGGCGTTGTCCACGTTCATCAGCGAGACGGTGCCGATCAGTTGCCGCCCCTCGCGCACCACGATCGCGAAGGTGCGCGTGGCCCGGTCCCGCACCATGATGTCGAACCACTCCTGCTCGTGCTCCAGCAGGTACGAAAAGCCCTGCTGTCCCAGGTAGGTGGTCAACTCCACGTCGCTGAACCAGCGCGCCAGCAGCGGCACGTCCTCCCGCCGCACATGGCTCAGGAAGATCCGCTCTCCGGGCACCACCTCGGGCCGCCATGTCGCTGAGGTCTCCACGATCACTACCTCGTTCGCACACTTCGGGGAGGGTATGAGCCGTCATCCGTAATCCGTAAAGCGATGCCGCCAGTTTTTCAACGCCGTACTGCCGCAACCTTCGCCGTACCAACTGGCATCCCGCCGCGATTCCGTAGCCAGCGGCTGGTGACGGTTCGCCTTGCGCCTGACGCATCACGCATCGCGGATTACGGATGACGCATTGCCTAATATCGCTTCCCGCCGCGGTGCACCGCCTTGCGCCGCTCGCTGCGCCGCGCCGCCAGGTGCTCGCCGCTGCCGCGCGCAATGCGCCGGCGCACGGCCAGTTCCTGGCTGCCCAGCATGGCCTCGCGCCGCTCGTCGCCGCTGCGCAGCCCGATCTGCTCCTCCCAGTCTTCCTGCTCCTCCAACTCCTCGATCTCGTCGATGTCCCGCAGGTAGATCTGAACACGTGGCATTGCCGCTGGTTCTCCTCGGTGAGGCGGCGACGCCCGGTGCGCGCCTGCCTCAGCTCAGTGCTTCAGGTCAGGGCCAATGGCGGACGATCCAAACCATAGGGCAGCGCTTGCAGTCATGGCGGCCTCCTTTCACGCAATGCCTCCGCAACCGTTCTTTCCGTGTGGTGGGAGGATTTTAGGGAGGGCTTCGCCCTCCATGGCCCGCCCCCTACCGGGGGATTGCTTGGAGGGGCACAGCCCCGCCGAACCTCCCCTACTCCTCACGCAGCTTGACGTAACTCTCGTAGCGCGCGGTGGTGATCGCGCCCTGCTCAACCGCCGCGCGCACCGCACAGTCCGGCTCGTGGGTATGCGTGCAGCCGGCGAAGTAGCACTGGCCGAGGAAGGGCCGGAACTCGCGGAAGCACCAGTCCAGTTCGTCCAGCGGGAAGCGCCACAGCCCAAGCTCGCGGATGCCGGGGGTGTCGGCCAGGTAGCCGCCGCCCGGCAGGTCCAGCGCGATCAGTTCGGCCACGCGCGTGGTGTGGCGGCCCTTGTTCAGCGTCTCACTCACCTCGCCCACCGCCAGGCCCAGGCCGGGCTGCACCGCGTTGAACAGGCTGCTCTTGCCCACGCCGGACTTGCCGGTCACCACGCTGATGCGCCCCTCCAGCAGCGTGCGCAGCGCAGGGATGCCCTCGCCGGTCTTGGCGCTGGTGTACACCACCGGGTAGCCGATCCGCTCGTAGATGGCAAACAGCTCGCGGGCCCGCTCCATGCCCACCAGGTCTACCTTGTTGGCCACGATCACCGACGCCAGCTCGCTATACTCCGTCAGCACCAGGTAGCGGTCGAGCATGCGCGGGGTGAACTCCGGGCTGGCGCAGGAGAACACCAGCAGCACCTGCTCCACGTTCGCCGCCAGCACGTCCTCCTTCCAGACGCCCTTGGTGAAGGGCGCCCGGCGGGCGAGCTTGGTGCGGCGGGGCAGCACGGCCTCGATCGCGCCGTGCCCCGGCGAGACGACGGCCACCTCCACCACGTCGCCGATCACGGCGATGTCGCTGGACTGGCGCTCCTTCTTGAGCCGGCCGCGCAGCGTGCACTCCAGCACGCCGGCCTCCGTCTGCACCCAGAAGAAGCCGCTCTGCGCCCGCAGCACCGTGCCGCGCAGCCGGCCGCTCGCCCCATCGGGCGTGGCCGGCCCGGGCCCCTCACTCCTCGACTCACGCTCCCCGGCTGCACGGCTACTCAGCATCGAAATCCTCCGAGGGTTCGAAGTCGTCGTCCAGGCTCTTGCCGGTGAGGGCCATGAACACATCCTCCATCGTCGTGGCGCCGTTCTTACCGGTGCGGCTGCCCACGGCCAGCTTGAGGTTCTCGGGCGTATCCAGGGCTACGATGCGCCCCTCATCGATGATCGCGATGCGGTCACACAGCCGGTCAGCCTCGTCCATGTCGTGCGTGGTCAGGAACACGGTGGTGTCGTGCTCGCGCCGCATGCGCAGGATGAACTTCTGCACGTCCTGCTTGGAGCGCGGGTCGAGGCCGGTGGTCGGCTCGTCCAGCAGCAGCAACACCGGTGCGGTCAGCAGGCCGCGGGCGATCGCCACCTTCTGCTGCATCCCACGCGACATGTGCTCCAGCGGCTCGTAGAGGCGCTTCTCTCCCAAGCCGAGCTTGCGCAGGATGAACTTCGCCCGCTCGCGCGCCTCGCTGGCCGGCAGGTCGTACAGGCGCGCCGCGTACATCAGGTTCTCGAGCGCCGAGAGCTTCTTGAAGAACGAGGCTTCCACACTGACGCGGTTGATCATGCGGCGCACCGCTCGCTCGTCGCGCTGCACGTCGTACCCGAACACGGTGATGCTGCCGCCGTCCGGGATGAGCAGCGTGGAGACCAGGCGGATGAAGGTGGACTTGCCGGAGCCGTTGGCACCCAGCAGGCCGAAGATCTCGCCGCGCCGCACGCTCAGGCTCACGTTGTCCACCGCCACCATCATCTCGGTTGCCTTGCGCGCGCCGCGCCGCCAGAAGGGCTGCTGCTCCTGCTGCTCCTTGCCGAAGCGCTTGAGCGCCCCCTGGATCACCAGCGCCGGCTCGTCGGTCCCACTCGCGGTCTCCCTCGGCGCCGTCTCCACGGTATCCGTTAGGGTGGTCATTGCCATATCCTTCTTCACGTTGAACGTCGAACGTTACACATTACACGTTGCTCAGTGCGGGTGTTCGGCTGCGTAGGCGAGTGCAACGTGTAATGTGCAACCTGCAACTTATTCCGGGTCGAGGACGCGCACCTCGAGGTGGAGCGCGCCCAGCACGTCGAAGGCGTACGCGATCAGGTGCTCCATGAGCGTCGCATGCTCGTCCAGCTGGTGTCGCGGCAGCTCGGCGTAGTAGGTGTGCTTCTTCTCCGGTGCGAGCCGCCCGTGACGAACGTCCTGGACGAGGCTGCCGTCTGGATTCTGGATAACCACGGCGGTTCCTCTCTCACTTGGCCGTCGCAGACGACCGGTCGTTCCGTCACTCGTCATAGCACATCGGTGCGACATCCAGCGTCACACCTCCTGCACGTCCTGCTCCCGGGCACACAAAGGCCGCGGGTCCATCTGCCGGTGCGACCCACGGCCTCCGAAGAAAATCGAAGGGCCGTGAGCGCTTCGCCATCTGTCGCCCACGGCCCGTCAGCTCGTCCTGGATGTGCGCGTCAGCGCTTGAGCCTCCGGAAAATGGGCGCAGTATGGCCACCAGCAACCGTGCCGACGGGAGCGTTGGAGCGCTCCACGGCCAGGAAGCTCGTGATTGTGATGAGCTTCGTGTTGCTGCGAGCCATTCGTGTACCGCCTTTCCTTCGGTGAGTATCTGGGTAGCTCTGGAGAGTCTATCCAACCGCGGCTAGGATAGCACGCCCCCTACGCGATTGTCAAGCGGGGGTTTCTCGGTCTTTGGGCGGATGTTTGCTTCCCCAGGTCTCCCCACGCCCCGCGCAGACCTGGGTGGAGCAAAGGATTCGTGCGTAGGGCTTCCCCTCTCGCTCCCACCGCTCCGCTCCCTCCGCTCCCTCCGCTCCGCTCCCTCCGCTCCCCCTCCGTTGACTGGTCCGTTCCTCACCCCTCCCGCCTGATCCCCGCTGCTAGCTCCCCGGCGAATCGGCGCAGGGCGGAGGCCGTCACGCCCTCCAGCTGTGGTGTGCCATCGCGGTAGGCCGCCAGTGCGGCGGCCACCACCGGCCGGTCCTCCTCCGGCAGCGCGCGCAGTCCCCAGGCGCCGCCCTCGTCCTTGGAGAGCACCAGCCCTTCGCGCAAGTACGCGAGCACCCGGCAGGTGTTGAGCACCAGGTACACCGGGTCCTCCGCGATCCGATCCCCGGCCCACACCACATCCCGTATGATCGAGTCCACATAATCCTCACGAGGTACCGGCGGCAGCAGCGCGGATGGTGGCGGTCCAGAGAGCGTCACACCACGCGCGAGCGTTACTGTGCAATGCGCCGCCAGGTCGTAGTCGCGCGGCTCAGGGTTGCCCCAGGAGCGCCAGGCGCCGCTCGCTAGCTCTTCGGCGGTCTTCACGCGCCAGTCCTCACTGTAGTGCAGGTCGAACGGCGTGGGGTGCGCCCAGGGGGAGACCTGCGTGCGGCTCAGGAAGCTAATCTCGATCGGGGCCGGCGCACCCGAGGAGCGCAGCAGCGCGCCAGCGACGGCATAACGCTGCTCGGGCGTTATGCGCTCGCCCGTCACCACCAGCAGGTCCAGGTCGCTGCGCGCCGGATGGAAGCAACCCATCGCCAGCGAGCCGTGCAGGTAGGTGCCGGCCAGGTTCGCGCCGAGGATGGCGCGCAATTCCACCAGCAGCCCGTGAACTTGGGCGCACACATCGGCAGGGCAGTTGTCCCACGAGTACTGCGGCATAGGCATCTCCTGGGATTTGGAATCGCTGAACCGCTGAAGGGGTGAGAACGTTGAGGCCTTGCCCGCGTCCGTCCCGCACCAGCAGCGGCCTCACCCCATCAGCGCCTCAGCGCTCCCGGTCTCCACCCCGCGCAGCACAACGGCGCACAGGAACACGCATGTGAGCGCATAGGTGAGCCAGCGCTGGCGCGGCGGCCGGTCCCGCACATAGCGGTGCGCCACCGGGAGCGCCGCCACAGCAACAACGGCGTAGACGATGTGCAGCTCCGGACGGGCCGGGCGTAGCCCGGCGACGAACAGTGCCACCCCGATCAACGCCTCGCTTACCAGCAGCAGTTCGCCGATCGCCAGGCAGCTCAGGTAGAGGTTCCCCGGCAGCCTGGCACGCCAGGCGCCAGCCAGTCCCCAGATAGCCAGCACACCGAGGACCGCCAGGATAGTGAAGAGTAGGTTGGCGTGGAGCGCGACAAGTCGGTCCATGCTCATCGCCGCCAGAGATGGGTGAGCCCGGCCACCTCGAAGTAGTGTGCTACACGGCTCAGCCAGGGCAACCCGCGATCCTCAACCGGGTCAGGAATCTGGATCTTCTCGATACCGAGCGATGGGAGGCTCAGTTGGCACGCTGTGCGCCCGGCCCGGCAGTCGAGCCAGCCGTGGCTCTCGCTCCCGCCGCTCAGTGTGACATGCACCGTGTACGGGCGCGGCTCGTTCGGGAAGGAGTTGTAGCCGACGATGTGCGACAGAATGTCGTCGAGCACGATATCGCGGTAGGCGATGCCGCGCTGGTCGAGCACATAGGCCACCGCATCCTGATGGGTCCGAATCGGACGTGGGCGGAGCACCACCGCCGCCCCGCCGGCCAGCACGCATACCGCCACCAGGCACACGATCACCGTCAGGACGATCTGATGCGTATGTGGCTGCATAGGTGCGGCTCCTCCGCATGTACAAAGGTTAAAGGGGAAAAGCTACATGGTGCATCCGCCAAATCCCTTGACAGAAGTGGGAGGGCGAGGGAGGGTGCAGCCCTCCCTCAAACCCAACTCCATCCAGCGAGTGCGTGTCAAGGTAAAACGCGTCAGCTTTTTACCTTTAGCCTTTTCCCTTGAGTAGCTACGCCGTTCCCCCGTAGTAATCGCATAGATCGGCCAGCGGGCAGACGGCGCATGCCGGCCGCTGGGCGTGGCAGATGCGCCGGCCGTGCTGGATCAGGTTGACATGGAAGGCGTAGATGTCCTCGGGCGGCACCGCGCTCTCCAGCAGGTCGTGCGCCAGTTCGGCGCTGACCTTCGGGCCGATCAGGCCGAGCCGTTTCGCTACCCGGTGTACGTGCGTGTCCACCGGGAGCGCAGGCTTGCCGAGGGCGAACAGCAGCACACAGGCAGCCGTCTTGGGGCCGATGCCGTCCAGCGCAGTAAGCCAGCGTCGCGCCTCCGGCAGCGGCAGGTTGTCCAGGAAGTCCAGGCTCAGTTCACCGCGCCGCTCCAGCACCGCGCGCAGCGTCTGCTGGATGCGCGGCGCCTTGACGTTCCCGAGGCCGGCGGCCTTAATCGCCTCGTAGACCTCGCCCACCGGTGCGTCCATCACTGCCTCCCAAGTCGGGAAGCGGGCGCGCAGCGAGCGGTAGGCCCGGCCGCTGTTGCGGTCCGAGGTGTTTTGCGAGAGGATCGTCAGCACCAGTTCGTCCAGCGGGTCGCGGCCGGGGCGCAGCGTGCGCGGGCCGTAGACCTCCGCAAGGCGCGTGTTAACGGCGTGGATTTTCTCGGTGTTGACAGGAGGGGTGCTCATAGGGAGCGCGTCCACCGCGAAGACACGAGGGCGCGAGGACACGAAGGGACGATCCGGTTCGGGCCGCGCCGAGAGCCACAGAACCACGCCGCGATTCGCTCCGATGCTCGGGGCACGCATTATAGCGCATGTGGTAGGGGATCGCATCGCCCGTGTCGAGAAGCCGTTCGCCCCCGACGCTCGTCAAGGCCCGGCAGGTGGTGCTCGCGGCGGCGGCCAGGCGTGGTGCGCAGCCGCGAACATTGATGAGCGCTGGCATACCGGTTTGACACTGCGCACATGGTGTGCTATATTCTCGGCGTCCAAAATCGTCTCACTCTTCGGAGGCAGACGCGACAATCAGATAGTGGGCGACAATCTGCGAAACGCGCCGGGCGTCCTGCCCGGAGACGTCGCCAGGCGGTGGGATACCACCCCTGGTTTTTTGTCACCACCTCTCCCGACAGCCCAGATGGCCACGATTTGACATAACTGTTCAGTTGTGGTATACTTCCAGGGCGTCGGCAATGGCGGCTCTGCTAGCAGGCAGGCGGCCAGCACAAGCGGTCAGCCGGATTTGACAGTATGTCCTGGCTGTGCTATACTGGCCGCGTTGTGCAACCGTCTCACTCTTCGGAGGCAGACGCGACAACTGGACGGACGGCAAGCGAACGGTGCCGGGCCTGCGGCCCGCAACGGTGCCAGGTGCGAGGCAACTCTCGCCTGGTTTTTTGTCGCCCGTCATGGTACCTT
>DATMBA010000758.1:0-10599 GCA_035559635.1 Roseiflexaceae bacterium | reverse complement strand
GGGTAGGCCTGCGTCGGCGCCACTTCCACCGGGGAGGGCGTCAGCCCCGGGGGCGGCTGCGTCGCGGCCGGCACAACAATTGCGGTAGCCTGCGCCACGGCGGCGGTGCGCGTGGCCGGCGGAGTCGCCTGCGCCACCTCGCCCGGCTCGCCGCCGCCGGACGGGAAGAGCACCGCCAGCAGGATAGCGATCGCCAGGAACACCATCGCGGCCAGCAGGATCAGCGTATCGCGCGTCAGCCGGATCGTGAGTGTTCGCGGTGATGATTCGTCTGGAGGCTGATCGTTCGGATCCACTGGCACCTCCATACTGTTGATGACAGGCGTCCTGCTGCTACGCACATGGAGCGAATAGAAGGGATTGTTGCGAGGAGCAACCCCGCGCCCCCCCTTGTTCACGATAGCATCGCCCGCCGGGGACCTTTCGGCATCTTACCATAGGCCAGCGGCAGCCGCAATCCAGCGCGCTATGAAGCGGTTTTGCCACAAACACATGATGGGAATGCAATCCGAGGCGCCGGGGGATACGCTATAATGCAGATCAAGATCGAGCTACACACGCGCCGCCCGCGCAGGGCGGCGCAAGACCTGGACGAGCGCGACGTGATACACATCCTCAGACTGGCCGGCGCGTACCGGCGCCCGGCGCGGTCGCTCAGCACGCGGGCGAAGGTGCTCTGGACGCTCGGCAACGCCCTGATGCTGCTGGGCGTGATCCTGCTGGCCTACGTCGGCGGGCTGTACGCGCAGGCCGAGTACGGCCGCTACGCTGCCAGGGGCGACACCGACGTGCCACCGCCGCGCGTGGTGGCGCGCCCCGACCCGGGGGCGCTGCGCTTCATGGGCGAAGTCGAGCCGGCGCCGTTCATCGCGCCGCTGCTGAACGTCGGCGCCGAGTCCGGGCGGGTGGTGAGCGATGTGCCGGCGCAGACCGCGCATGTCTCGACCGTCGCGCGCATCGTCATCCCAAGCATCGAGGTGGACTCGAAGGTCGTCGAGGTGGGATGGGACGTGCAGGAGGTGGGCGGGCAGCAGGTGGCGGTGTGGCAGGTGGCGGAGTACGCCGTGGGGCAGCACCGCGGCTCGTCCAACCCCGGCGAGGGAGACAACATCGTGCTGGCGGGGCACGTCGGCGGCTACGGCAAAGTGTTCAAGGACCTGATCGCCGTCAAGCCGGGCGATAGCATCACGCTCTACAGCGGCGGCCAGCAGTACCTGTACACCGTCAGCGAGCAACTGGTGGTGAAGGAGGAGGGCGTGTCGCCCGAGCAGCAGGAGGCGAACGCCCGCTACATCGGCCCCACCGGGCACGAGGTGGTGACGCTCGTCACCTGCTGGCCGCCGCGCGGCCCCGAGAAGTTCCAGTACCGCGTGATCGTGCGCGCCGTCCCCTACGGTGCCGCGAGCGCGCAGCAGCAAGCGAACCTCAGCAGCTGGTCCATCCGGTAGGTGGAGGGGTTTCCGGTCGGTCATCTATTCTTGGGGCGCAGCCCCAACCCCCCGTGGGGGCGGGGCGGAGGGGCTACGCCCCTCCGCATCCACCCGTTTTCGGGGATGGTGCGGGGGCCGCAGGCCTCCGAACCCCGCATTGCGGTGGGGAGGTTGCACCGCGCCACACCCCTCCAGCAGGAGCTGGTGGGGGACAAGCGCGCCCCGCGCGAGTTTCCCAGCAGCGTCTTTCCTCCCCGCGGATAGCGGACAAACTCGGCATCAAAACGCCCAATCGCCCACTTGTGCGAGCAGAACCTTCGTGCTATACTACGCGCGGGCCTCCCCCTCGAGCCCCCGCGTTGACGCCTCCGGCCTGGCGCGGTATAGTTGAGAGACCGTAAGGAGAAGCACGAGTGAGCACGCTAAACGGAGGAGCGCAGGCGATGGCCATCTCTCCCGAGAAGGAAAAGGCGCTCGCGGCGGCCATGAGCCAGATCGACCGCAAGTACGGCAAAGGCTCGATCATGAAGATGGGCGAGGCCAGCTCGAAGCTGGCGATCGAGGTGATCCCCACCGGGGCGATCGCGCTCGACATCGCCCTGGGCGTCGGCGGCGTGCCGCGCGGCCGCGTCGTCGAGATCTACGGCCCCGAGTCCAGTGGGAAGACCACCCTGGCGCAGCATATCGTGGCGCAGGCGCAGAAGATGGGCGGCGTGGCGGCCTTCATCGACGCCGAGCACGCCTTCGACCCGATCTACGCCCAGCGCTGCGGGGTGGACATCAACAACCTGTTGGTGTCGCAGCCGGACTTCGGCGAGCAGGCGCTCGAGATCTGCGAGACGCTGGTGCGCTCCAACGCGGTGGACGTGGTGGTGATCGACTCGGTGGCCGCGCTGGTGCCGCGCGCCGAGATCGAGGGCGACATGGGCGACAGTCTGCCGGGCCTGCAGGCGCGCCTGATGAGCCAGGCGCTGCGCAAGCTCTCCGGGGCGATCAACAAGTCGAAGACGGTGGTGATCTTCCTCAACCAGCTGCGCATGAAGATTGGGGTCATGTTTGGCTCGCCGGAGACCACCACGGGCGGCCAGGCGCTGAAGTTTTACGCCTCGGTGCGGCTGGACATCCGGCGCATCGAGACGCTCAAGTCCGGCCAGGAGACGATCGGCAGCCGCGCGCGGGTGAAGGTGGTGAAGAACAAGGTCGCGCCGCCTTTCCGCCAGGCCGAGTTCGACATCATGGCCAACGAGGGCATCTCGCGGGCCGGCAACATCCTGGACATCGGGGTCGAGCTGGATATCATCCGCAAGAGCGGGGCGTGGTTCTACCTCGGCGAGGACCGCCTGGGCCAGGGGCGCGAGAACGCCAAGCAGTTCCTGAACGAGAACCCGGCCCTCATGGACGAGATCGAGCGCCTCATCCGCGCCCAAGCCATGACGGCCGCGCCGGTGGTAGCGGCCGCCGCCAGCGACGACGAGGGCGACGGCGGGCTGTTTGAGGAGTAGTCCGAAACGCTGAAGGGTGAACGCTGACGGCTGAAGATCCGGGACCGTTCGATGTAGTACAGCTTCGATCGCCTCCCGCTCGCCCGTTCAGCGTTTAGCGTTCAGCCTTTGGTATGCCTGCTGGGACGATCACCGCGCTGCGCGTCCAGGAGCAGGACGCGCAGCGCGTCAACCTGTTTGTGGACGGCGCGTTCGCCATCGGCCTCAGCCTTGCGACGCTAGCGCGCGAGCGGCTGTATGTGGGCCAGCAGCTGAGCGCCGAGGACTACGAGCGCCTCGAGCGCGCCGAGCGCGCCGACAAGGCGCTGCACGCGGCGTTGCGCATCATCGAGACCCGGCCGCGCTCACAGGCTGAGATCCGCGAGCGCCTGCGGCGCAAGGGGTTCGCGCCCGAGGCGGTGGACGCCGCGCTCGAGCGGATGCGGGAGCTCGGCCTGGTGGACGATGCGGCCTTCGCACGCTACTGGGTGGAGAGCCGCCAGACCCACCGCCCGCGCGGCCCAGGCGCCCTGCGTGACGAGCTGCGGCGCAAGGGCGTGGACGCCGAGGTGATCGCGCAGACCCTGGACGACCCGGCGCTGCGGGGGGACGAGGCCGAGCAGGCGCTCGCTCTGGCCCGCGCCGCACTCCACAAGTACCGCGCCGCGCCGGACTACGCCACTTTCGCTCGGCGGCTCGGCGGCTTCCTCCAGCGCCGTGGCTTCGGCTTCGAGACCGTGCGGCCAATTGTGGACCGGCTCTGGCAGGAGCGGGAGGGGCACAGGGAGGGCTAGGGCCAATACGTTGCACATACGCGGGCGCTGCCCGCAGCGTGGGGGTTCAGGGGCCTGCTGCCCCCGCGAACCCCTCCCCCCACCGGGGGAGGATGTGGAGGGCTTCGCCCTCCACGCCTCCTGTTATTTCAGAAGAGAGCTATGCCAGACGTTCAATACCTGGGCCACTCGTGCTTCCGGCTGCGCGGGCGGGACGGGATCGTGCTGACCGACCCGTACGACCGCTCGATCGGCCTGGACCTCGGCCGGCCCACTGCGCATATCGTCACCGTCAGCCACGACCACCCGGACCACGCCAATGTCGCGGCGGTGCGCCCGGCACGCGAGCGGCTGTTCGTGGTGCAGGGCGCCGGCGAGTACGAGATCGGCGGCATCCTGATCACCGGCGTCCGCACCTACCACGATAAACAGAAGGGCGCCGAGCGCGGCAAGAACACGGTGTACGTCATCCATCTGGACGACGTGGTCTTCTGCCACTTGGGCGACTTGGGGCACGAGCTGACGTCGCAGCAGATCGATGAGATCGGCAGCGTGGACGTGCTGTTCGTGCCGGTGGGCGGCGGCGAGACTATCGGCCCGGCCGAGGCGTCCGGCGTGATCAGCCAGCTCGAGCCGCGCATCGTCATCCCGATGCACTACGCGCTGAGCGACCAGATGAGCTTCACCAATGACCTCGCGCCGCTCGAGAAGTTCACCCATGAGCTAGGGTTGAAGGAGTTCACGGCGGAGACCAAGCTGACGCTCAACGCCAGCAATCTACCGGGCGCCGAGGAGCAGACGCGCGTCGTCGTGATGCGGCCGGATCTGTAGCGTGTGCGGGGCTGCGCCGGTTGCGCACCCCACTCAATGACAGGAGTGACGCGGTCGCCCGCGAATCGGGGGCGCGGGGATCCGCTCCGCCGGGGGATTGGGGGCCTACGGCTCCCACAAAGAGTCCTCTCACATCTTTTTCGGAGGGGCTTCGCCCCTCCAAACCTCCCCATGGGGTGCGGGGCGGTGCTACCGCATACGCCCTGTCAATGAAACGTTAGGGCGCTGTCAACGTCTGCGGCTCCGCACCACGCCCGGCTGCTGAAGCGGCGGGCGAGACTCGGCAAAGCCCGCCGGCGCGGGCTGTCCTGCAGGCCGCGCCGGCGGCCTGCGCGAAGGAGAGCCCGCGCGTCCCCGGCGGGAACGCCTGCGGCGTGCACACGCCGGGCGTGGTACGCCACAATGGACGGTGACGTGGCCCTGATGAAATGTTAAGACCGCTTCACCAACCGGCGCGGGTGTGCTATAATGGAGGCCCGGAGGGTGGACTGCGGATGAACAACGCGCAGCGATACACTGCCGGGTGCCAGCCGGCCACAATGAGCCGCACATCCTGTCTCGCCGACCAGCGTCGCGCGAACGCGAGGGGTCCCGGCAAAGGGGAAGGTGTCGCCACCTTCCCCTCTCCTTTTGTCTGTGAAAAGCGCCCGCCGGGCGCGTTCATCCAGGCGATGGGTCGCTGCGCGCGCACGCAGCACGCTGGGCGGGGCGAGGCGGGCGTGCTCCTCGCGCCCCACCCCCGTGCTGATGGGACCGTCTGAACGCCGCCTGTTTGCGCTGGTGGTATGCGCACAAGATCGCATCCGACAACCGAAGATCGAGCTAGGGCGGGTCGTATCAGCCGGCAGGTTGAGCGACCCGCCCGTCTTTGCGGAGGCAGATAGTACGTTGGTAGGCAAGGAGTGAGGGGATGGCGAAGTACATCTTTGTGACCGGCGGCGTGGCCTCCTCGGTGGGCAAGGGGATCACCGTCGCATCGATCGGGCGCCTGCTCAAGAGCAGAGGGCTGCGGGTGTCGGTGCAGAAACTCGACCCGTACATCAACGTGGACCCGGGCACCATGTCGCCCTACCAGCACGGCGAGGTGTTCGTCACCGAGGACGGCGCCGAGACCGACCTGGACCTGGGGCACTACGAGCGCTTTATCGACGAGAGCCTCTCGCGGCTGAGCAACGTCACCACCGGCCAGATCTACTCGTCGGTGATCCAGAAGGAGCGCCGCGGCGACTACCTGGGCGGCACCATCCAGGTGATCCCACACATCACGAACGAGATCAAGGCGCGCATCGCGGCAGTGGCGCGCCAGACCAGCGCCGACGTGGTGATCGTGGAGATCGGCGGCACGGTGGGGGACATCGAGGGCCTGCCCTTCCTGGAGGCCATCCGGCAGATGCGCAAGGACGTGGGCCGCGACAACGTGCTCTACATCCATGTGACGCTGCTGCCGCACATCGGGGCCACCGGCGAGGTCAAGACCAAGCCGACGCAGCACTCGGTGATGGAGCTGCGGCGGGTGGGCATCACGGCCGACGCGATCGTCTGCCGGGCGGACCATGCGATCAGCGACGAGATCCGCGAGAAGATCGCGCTGTTCGCCGACGTGGACGTGGAGGCGGTGGTGCCGATGCCGACAGTCGACTCGATCTACGAGGTGCCGCTGGTGCTGGAGGAGGCCGGGCTGGGCACCTATCTGGTGGAGCGCCTCGGCCTGCCCACGCACGCGCCAGACCTGGAGGACTGGCGCACGCTGGTGACGGCAATCAAGGCGCCCAAGCGCCGCCTGCCGATCGCGATCGTCGGCAAGTACGTGGCGCTGCACGACGCCTATCTGAGCGTGGTGGAGGCGCTGCGGCACGCCGGGCTGCACCAGGAGGTGGACGTTGACATCAAGTGGGTCTCGTCCGAGGCGATCGAGCGCGAGGGGGCCGACACCCATCTGAACGACGTGTACGGCATCGTGGTGCCGGGCGGCTTCGGCTACCGCGGCATCGAGGGCAAGGTGGCCGCCGCCGAGTACGCACGCGCCACCGGCGTGCCTTACCTGGGCCTGTGCCTCGGCATGCAGTGCGCGACGATCGCGTTTGCGCGGCACGTGATGGGCGCATCTTCGGGCGCCAACAGCACCGAGTTCGACCCGCACACGCCACACCCGGTGATCGATTTCATGCCGGACCAGCTAGACATCACAGACAAGGGCGGCACTATGCGGCTAGGCGGCTACCCGTGCGTCCTGACACCCGGCACGCGCGCGGCGGCCGCCTACGGCGCGGCGACGATCGTCGAGCGCCACCGCCACCGCTTCGAGTTCAACAACCGCTACCGGCGGCTGCTGGAGTCGGCCGGGCTGGTGATCAGCGGCCAGTCGCCGGACGGGCGGCTGGTGGAGATCGTCGAACTGCACGATCACCCGTGGTTCGTGGGAACGCAGTTCCACCCGGAGTTCCTCTCGCGCCCGAACCGGCCGCACCCGCTGTTCCGCGACTTCATCGCGGCGGCGGCGCATACCTTCCGCGAGGGAGACCAGCGGCCGCTGCCGCTCGAGGAGGTGATGGAGCCGGGCGGCCTGCCGGAGCTGCGCACGCCAGTGCCCGTCGCGGGATAGAGGGTGAGTATGTCCTGGCCAGGCGCTGGGCGATCGCCCAGCGCCTCCCGCTTCTACTCCAGGTAGTCCCGCAGGTGCTGGCCGACCTCGGGGGCGCGCAGGCGGCGGAGCGCCTCGGCCTCGATCTGGCGAGCGCGCTCGCGGGTCATGCCGAGCACTCGGCCGACCTCCTCGAGCGTGCGGCGCTGCCCGTCCGCCAGACCATAGCGTAGGTCGATGATGCGGCGCTCGCGCTCGTTGAGGTGCTCGAGTGCCGCGGCCAGGTCCTGCCGCAGCAGTTGCTGCGAGGCGAACTCGGCCGGCGTGGGCAACTCCTCGTCCTGTAGGAAGTCCCCTAGCGTGTGCTCGCCGTCCTCGCCCACCGGCGTCTCGAGCGAGACCGGGCGGCGGGCGGCCTCGAGCACGCGCTCGATGCGGTCGATCGGCTGGCCGAGGGCGGTGGCGATCTCCTCAGCGGTGGGCTGGCGCTCGAGCGCCTGGGCCAGCCGCTCGGCGGCGCGCTTGACCTGGCCAACCGACTCGCTCATGTGGACCGGCAGGCGGATGGTGCGGCCCTGCTCAGCGATGGCGCGTGTGACCGCCTGGCGGATCCACCAGGTGGCGTAGGTCGAGAAGCGGTTGCCCTTGCGGTAGTCGAACTTCTCCACGGCGCGCATCAGGCCGATGTTGCCCTCCTGGATGAGGTCCAGCAGAGAGAGGCCGCGCCCGACGTACTTCTTGGCGATGCTCACCACCAGACGCAAATTCGCCTGGATCAGGTGGCGGCGCGCCTCCTGGCCGGAGACGACGTCCTGCTTGAGGGCGTGGCGGAGTTGGGGCGTGAGGTCCTCGCCGGAGGCCAGGCGCTTGGCCGCCGCGTGACCGCGCTCCATGCGCTCGGCAAGCTCGACCTCCTCGGCCGCGCTGAGCAGCGGGACGCGCCCGATCTCCTGCAGGTAATGCTGGATCGAGTCAAGGGTCGACTCCTGCGCCAGCGACTCCTCGAAAACCTCAGGGAGCAGGTCGGGGCCGCCGGTGGGCTCCTCACCGATCGACCCTTCGGCCTCCTCGGGGCGCTCGTCGAACTCCCACGCATGCTGGTCGCTCTTGCGATTCATATGATTCGTCTCCTTTGAAAGAGACACAGCGCGGCTCCCCCAAAGGAGGAGCCGCGCCCTCAATAGTCCTCAAAGCCTATCCGCATATCTCGGGGAGGGGTCGGGAGAGCTTCGCCCTCCCCTGAAACCCCACCCTATCCGGGTTATCCGGATAGGCACTAAGACAAACGCGCTCAACAGCCGTGGTGGAGCGCCTTGCTATTTATCGGAGGGTGCGACACAATCGTGGGATCTGCTGCGTAGAAAACCCCACGCTACATTGTACAGTTGCCGAACGTCTCTGTCAACCCTGGGCCAACGCAGCAACAAACGTACCAGCGCGGCAGCCCGCCCGCGCGGCGCTCGTTCCTACTATATACCATCCGGGCGCAGTTGTGGATGTGAGAATCATTAGAGCCCGGCGTGCGCCGTGGCACGCGGGCAGGAGGCAGAGGTGAAGGTTGATGGTCGGGGCGGAGGGATTCGAACCCACGACCCCAGCGTCCCAAACGCTGTGCGCTACCAGACTGCGCTACGCCCCGACACCGCCGGAATCATAACGGCATGGCGCGCCATTTGTCAAGTTCGGCCGCAGGGGCTGTGCGCCCGCGGCCAAGGGAAGAAGGTCTTGCGCGCGGCCACCCCGCGCGCTCCTCTGGTGGGGTTGCGGGGAGGCTCCGCCTCCGCATCTGTGTGGTCTGGAGGGCTTCGCCGCCTCCAGACCACACAGAAAGCTTGCCTAACACCGCCCGTTCTCCAGGAAGACGCAGCGGTTGAACAGCAGGTCGCCGAGCCTGCTGGCCAGGCGGAAGGGGGCCTCGAGCTGCCAGCGCCAGAGGTCCGGCCAGGTGAGGCCCTGGCGCAGCTGCGTCTCGGCGTTGAAGACCGAGGCGTTCACCACCAGGCCGGCGTTCCAGGCCACCAGCAGCAGCGCCGGGAGGAGCGCCCAGCGCCAGCCCACGCGCGCCGCCAGCCGGTCGGCGAGCAGGGCCAGGCCGACGGTGAAGGCCGGCGTGCACTCGATCAGGCGGCGGAAGCCGAAGGCGCCGGTGAGGTGCCAGGTGGTGCCGAACGCGCCGTTGACGTAGGTCTGCGCCAGGAAACCAAGCGCGAGCGCGGACGCCAGCAGCCGGTCGCGCCGCCAGAGCAGCGCCAGCCCGGCCAGCGCCGGCACCAGCGCCGGGCTCCACACGAAGGCGCCGCGGCTGAAGGGCCGCAGGGCGGCGGTGAAGTCCCCCTCCACGCGGCACCACGCGCTTGGCCGCGGATCGTAGTCCACCAGGGTGTCCACGAGGTGCGGGCTGCACCAGTTGAGCTTGCTGGAGACCTCGCCGGCCGGCCGGGGCACGCCGTTGAGCGCCTGGTAGGCAGCCAACTGCGGGGCGAGCGCGGCCAGGAAGGCCGCCACGAACAGCGCGTGGCGCGCCAGCAGCCCACCCGCCGCACGCCACGCGCCGCGCCGGGACAGGCTAGCATAGGCCAGTAGCGCCTCGAGCGCCGGCGCCAGCAGGAACAGGCCGAGTTGCTCGCGGGTGATCGTCATCAACCCGCCGACGAGGCCGAGGGCCAACCAGGCGGACCAGGAACGACGAACGCTCTCAGAAACGCTAAACGTCTCGTCCTGCGATGTGGCGCCCTTGTTCGAGGTGGGCTGCGGTTGAGGCGCTATCGTGGTTGTGGTAGGCGCAAGCGCTGCGGCTGCCTCCCCTTTAGCGCTTGGCGTTTGGCCTTTAGCCTTTCGAGTCTCGTGCCAGATGGTGAGGAACAGCGCCGTGAGGAACAGGCCGGTGGCGTGGGCGAAGGGCATCTGGACAAACATGTACCACACCAGCGGCGTGGCGAGCCAGGCGGTGGCGGCCGCGAGGGAGGAGGCGCGCTGCGAGGCGTAATGACGCGCCAGGCGGTAGCAGAGCAGCACCCCGAGAAAGCCGTACAGCGCCGAGGCGTAGGCCACGGCGCGGGTGTAGGGCGCCGAGAAGCCGTCGGCGGGGATCTGCGCGCCAAAGGCGCTGGCCAGGTGAACCAGCGCGTCGGCCAGCAGGAAGAAGGGCGCCCACATGATCGCCGCGCCCACCGGGGCGATGTTGCCGTACAGCCCGGTGCGCTCGCGGATGCGATTGGGCTGCAGCAGGCTCTCGGCCACGCCGGAGCGCGGGTTGAGCGCGGCGAAGCCCCGGTAGTCGTTCTCGAAGTCCAGGTCGCCGTCGAAGCGCAGCGAGCGCAGGTAGACGTAGTACTGCACCTCGTCGGTGGCGTACACGCGCGGGGTGGCGAGCGGCAGCAGCAGCGCGAAGAGCGCCGCCAGCACCAGCGCGCCGCGCTCGCCGGGGAGCCGCGCCAGGCCGCGCCGCAGGTGGAGCGTGAGCGTTGTCATCGGCGCGGATTATACCAGAAGTGGCCTGCGGG
>DATMBA010000757.1:0-5647 GCA_035559635.1 Roseiflexaceae bacterium | reverse complement strand
CGGTAGTCGCCCGGCGCCTGATAGATCACCGTCAGCGCCGGCCGCTCCTCGGCCGCGCGCCCCGCCGGGTGCGGCGTGGTCAGCACCGTCAGGGTATGGCCGCGCCCGGCCAGGCCGGCCCGCAGGCTCTCCGCCTGGGTCTCCATGCCGCCGCACACACCATGGGCTAGCGTGATTCGCTCTGCTGTGATGATTCTCATCGAGTGCCATTCCACACCGGGCGACAGGCGCTTGGTACGAACGCCTCATGCCCGGCGCCCAAACGCCCAACGCCTATCCGAATACCTTGGGGCGGGGTCAGGGGAGGGCGCAGCTTTCCCCTGAAACCCCTCCCGCTCCAGGGTATCCGGATAGGCACGTAGCCGGCGCGCCACCACGGCCAGCCCGGCGCCAACCTCGGGGGACGCGAGGGTGGGCCACAGCAGCGGCAGCGTCGCCAGCGTCAACGGGATACGGCCGAGCTGCGCGAGCCGCCCCCGCAGTCCGCGTTGCGGCTGGCGCGACTGGTAGGTGCGCAGCCGGATCCAGCGGCGGGCCTGGCGCGGCGCCATATACGGCTCCGCGGCCAGGACCTCCAGCCCGAGCGCCTCGAGCCGTCGCCGGATGCCCGCGGCGTCGTAGTAGTGCTCATGCGCCAGGCTCGCGTCCAACTCGCGCCGCAGCGCGGGCGGCACGGCATCGGCGCCGAAGGCGGCGCGGTAGAGATCGCGGCTCGCCAGCGTCAGCAGCAGGTACCCGCCGGGGGCCAGCACGCGCGCCAGCTCGCCCAACGCCGCCGCGTCGTCCCGGATATGCTCCATGACAGAGTTGCACAGCACGGCGCGCTGTGAGCGATCGCGCAGCGGGATCGCCGTCAGCGACGCTTGCAGCAGGGATTGGTAGGCCGGCTCGCGGCGCGCCCAGGCCAACTGGCGCGCCGTGCTGTCGATGCCGGCGCCGATGCGCGCGCCCACCGCCTGGCCGACGATGCCGTTGCCGCAGCCCGCGTCAAGGTCGAGCTGGCCGGTCAGGTCGCAGCCGTGCTCGCGGGCCAGCCTGATGATCGCCAGCAACTCGACCGTGCGCCACAGGAAGATGTACGGCGAGGTCAGGTGGCGGCGCAGCATATGCCAGATGATCGTCGCCTGCGATCTCACGACTTGACGGCCTCGACCAGGAAGTGAAAGGTGAACTTATCGGGAAAGCGCCGGACGAGCCACGGGCGGATGGGCGGCGGGATGAACCAGTGGAATGAGGGAAATGCATCGTACCGCCGCCTGGTCACCCGCATGCCGCCAGCCTCGAGAAAGCGCTCGAAGGAGCGCGATGTAAAGAAGCGTAGGTGGAAGTAGTTCCAGTCCTCGCCCCGGTGAAACGGCAGGACCAGCCCTTTGTTCAGCGCGAGCCGGATGAGCATCCACCACATAAAATGATTGGGCACGCTCGCGATCAGCACCCCGTCGTCCCTCAGCACCCGGCGCACCTCACGCAGCGCCGCGAGCGGGTCGAACAGGTGCTCGAAGATATCGGTGCACACCACGGCGTCGAAAGAGCCGTCCGGGAACGGCAGCGGGTCGTCGCCCACGGCGAGTTGATGCGGGATCAGCCCGTGGGCGGCGGCCTCAGCCAGGGCCGCGGCCGAGATGTCCACGCCGTGGAACTCGTTGTTGGGCACGTGGGCCAGGAACTGGACACCTGGCCCACAGCCGATATCCAGGATGCGCTTGCCGCGCATCTGCGGCGGAAAGACAAACGCGAGCCGGTTGACGCGCGCGCGATCCCTGTCAAGGGCCCGCGGGCCGTAGTCCTCTTCGTAGTAGTGTCTCAGCTGCGGCATCGGATCGTCAACTCCCCACGTACACAATACGGTAGATGTTGCCGTTCTCCCCGTCGGCCACGAACAGCTCACCGCCGGCGCCCACCACCACACCGGTGGGGCGGCCCCAGGCCTCGCGGCACATCTGGGCCTCGCTGTCGCGGAAGCCGGTGAGGAAGGGGCGGCTCTCCACCGGGCGCCCGTCGCGCACCACAACCATCTGCACCCGGCAGTCGCGCGGGACGGCGCTGTTCCAGGAGCCGTGGTAGGCCACGAACAGGTTGCCCTGGTACTCGGGCGGGAACTGGTTGGCGCGGTAGAGCGCCATACCGAGCGGCGCGTAGTGCGCGGTGTCGGTGAACAGCGCCGGCACGGCCTCGTCGCAGCTGGCGAGGCGGCCGAGCGGCACGCGCTCGTCGCGCACCTCGCGGGCGCCCGGCGGCACCGCGCCAAGCTCCCGCGTATAGCAGAAGGGCCAGCCGTAGTGCCTGCCCGGCTCCACCTGGACCACGATCTCCTCGGGCGGCAACTCGTCCCCCAGGCCGTCCACACCGTTGTGGTTGGCCCACAGGCGGCCGTCCGGCAGCCAGAGGAAGTCCACGCTGTTGCGCAGCCCCTCGGCCCACACCGGCCGCCTGGTCTCCTCGGGGTCTGTGGCGAAGGGGTTGTCCTGGGGGATGCTGCCGTCCGGGTTGAAGCGCATAATCGTCGCGCGCCGGCGGTCGTCCTCCACGTCGTTGTTGCCGCTGGAGCCGGCCGCCACGTAGAGCTTGCCGTCCGGCCCGAAGTGCAGGGTGCGGGAGTGGTGGGCGCCACCGCGCGGGATGTTCTCGGTGACAGTGGTGCGCTCGCCGTCGTCCAGCATATCGCCGTCGCCGTTGGCGTCGGTGAGCCGGCTGATACGCCCATCCTCAGCCACGTAGAGCGCGCCCTGGAACCACTCAAGATTGTGGGGGCGCTCGAGGCCCTCGGCGAGCAGCTGGCGCGCGTCGGCCAGCCCGTCGCCGTCCTCGTCCGGCAGGCGCACCACCGCGCCGGCGCCGCGCTCGGCCACGTAGAGCTGCCCGTCCGGCCCCACCGTCATGAGGCGCGGGTTATCCAGGCCGGCGGCGAAGATCCGCACTGCGAAGCCGGGCGGGACCGCCAGGCGCGCGCTGGCCGCGTCCTCGGGCGGCAGGCGCGGCGGCACGCGCGTGGCGGCGGGGGTGGGGCTGGGGGGCGAGGCGGCCCCCGGCAGCGAGCCGCACGCGCTCACAAGCAGCAGCGCGGCCAGGGTGGCCAGGTATGGCAGGCGAGATACCATGGGTGTGTACCACTCCGTAGGTGAAAAGGGCCGGCAACGGAGGCGGGAGCGGAGTGCGCGGAACCTCCGGGAACGGAGGGAGCAGAGAGCCGCCGTCGTGCGCATCCGCCGGCTCCATCAGCGCCTGGATGAGGCGAAGCCTCCTGGAACGGAGGGAGCGGAGGGGCGGAGGCAAGGTCCGGCCAGGTCTCCTCCGTTGCCGGCCAGCCGAACCGTGTGCACGCAGCTTGCATTGTACATCACCGGGGCGACGCGCGGGGGGTGCGGCCTGCGGCCTGCGTAGAGCGGCGTGGTACAATAGCGCCACAGCGCTGAAGGACAGGTTGCGCAGTCGGTGTCTCCGGCAGGGCACAGGGGCGGCAGGCCCCCAAAGGGATTCGCTACGGATTCCCGACCTCCCCCTGGGGTGCGGGGGCGTCACCGCGTAACGGCTGCGAAGGAGAGGCATATGCTTACCGTCGAGAACATCCAGGAGTACCTGGAGCGGGTGATCGCCGAGTACAAGTTGGCCGGCAACCGCCAGGGCCTGCGGAACCTCCAGACCGCTGCGGGGTTCCTGATGGAGGCCGCCAACGCCTACGGCGCCAAGGACGTCGCGCGGCGTTTCCACGTGCTGGCCGCCAAGGCGGCGAACGAGCGCGAGGAACTGGAGGAAGGCTAAACGCTAAAGGCTAAATGCTAAAGGAGCGGGGCCTAATCGCAGCCGTACCGCTTCGATCAATTCCCGTTTCGCATTTCGTATCTCGTATTTCGCGTTTCGCCTTCAGGAGCGCTGCGACATCGTCGGAGCTGTACCGCATCATATCGCATCAGCGGTTTCGCCTTTAGCGTTTCTATGACTGTCTCCCTCGCCGACATCCAGTCCGCCCGCCGCACGCTGCGGGACGTGATCGTGCAGACGCCCGTGCTGCTGGACGAGCGCCTCTCGCAAGAGTTGGGCGCGCAGGTGTTCCTTAAGGCCGAGAACACCCAGCGCAGCGGCAGCTTCAAGATCCGCGGCGCCTACCACAAGATCAGCCGTCTTGAGCCCGAGGAGCGCGCACGCGGCGTGATCGCCCCCTCGGCTGGCAACCACGCGCAGGGAGTAGCGCTGGCCGCCCGGCTGCTCGGCATCCCGGCCGTGATCGTGATGCCCGAGCGCGCCCCGCTCACCAAGGTCACCGCCACCCGGCGCCACGGCGCCGAGGTCATCCTCCACGGCGCGAGCTTCGACGACGCGGTGGCCCACGCGCGCCGCTTGCAGGCCGAGCGCGGCCTCACCTACGTGCACGCCTTCGACGACGAGCGCATCATCGCCGGGCAGGGCACGCTCGGGCTGGAGATAGTGGAGGCACTGCCGGACCTGCGGCTGGTGGTGGTGCCGATCGGCGGCGGCGGGCTGATCAGCGGCGTCGCCACCGCCGTCAAGGGTCTCGTGCCGGACGCGCGCGTCGTCGGGGTGCAGGCCGAGGGGTGCGCGCCGGTGGTCCCCTCGCTCGCGGCCGGCGTGCCCGTCACAGCCCCCGCCGCGCGCACGATCGCGGACGGCATCGCTGTCAAGCGCCCGGGGGACCTGACGCTGCCGATCATCCGGGCGCTGGTGGACGAGGTGGTCACGGTGGATGACGACGCGATCGCCCGCGCCATCGCCCACGCGGTGCAGAACGACCGGCTGGTGGTGGAGGGGGCCGGCGCGGCCGGGCTGGCGGCGGTGCTGGCCGGCAAGGTGGCGGTGCGCCCTGGTGAGACGGTCTGCATCCCGCTGTGCGGCGGCAACATCGACGCGAACCTGCTCACGCGGGTGCTGGAGCAGGTGGCGGTGCGCCAGGGGCGCTATATCCTGATCAAGACGCTGATGGACGACCGGCCGGGCAACCTGGCGCCGCTGGTGCGCGCGGTGGCCGAGGCCGGCGCCAACGTGATCGACATCTTCCACCGCCGCGCGTTCTGGCTCGCACCGTTGGACCGGGTGGGGGTGGAGTTGGTGCTGGAGGTGCGCGACGAGGAGCACGGCCGCGAGGTGATCCGCTACCTGCTCGAGTGCGGCTTCCACGTGGAGCGCGAGGGGGTGGGGATGTGGCCAGCGTGAGTGCTGAACGCGAAAGGAGTATCCGCCCCCATTGGCGGCATCGCCCGGTAGCGTTGGCGCTCAGGTGCTCAGTTGCTCGGCCGCCCGGCTGTCCAGGCCCCTATGCGCCATCAGCAGCCATGCCACCGCCGTCGCGCCGATGGCCACGGCCACCGCCATCGCTGCGCGCAGCCCCACGGCCTCGCCCAGCACGCCGGCGGCTGCCACCCCCAGCAGCCCCGCCGCCGGCGAGACCAGGTTGAAACTGGCGTTCACCCGCCCAAGCAGACGGTCTGGCGTGACCGACTGGCGCAGGCTGAGGGCGGTGATCGCGTACACCGTCCCCAGGACGTCGCCGAGCTGCATGACCACCAGGATGGCGAAGGCCCAGGGGCCGCCGGCCAGGGGCAGCAAGACGCCGCTGGCGCTGCCCAGCGCCAGCATCGCCACGAGCGTGCGGCCCAAGCCCAGGCGCCGCGCCAATGGCTCGGCCAGGAAGGCC
>DATMBA010000756.1:0-2936 GCA_035559635.1 Roseiflexaceae bacterium | reverse complement strand
GCCTTCTCGGACGGGGCCAGCGCGCCACGCCTCCTGGTGGCCGTGCGCCTCGCCGACGGCGACGTGCGCACCCTGCCCGCGGACAGCTTCGGCGACGCCACCGAGGGGCGCTTCTCGCCGGACGGACGCCAACTCGCCTTCACCGTGATCGGCGAGGGCTACTGGCAGCTGCGCATGGCCAGCCTGGACGTGGGCGGCGAGCGCGTGCTGCAGGAAGGGACGACCACCTGGCAGGAAGGGGCGGATCCGCCCTTCCTGCCGCTGCCGCTGGCCTGGACACCCGCCGGCGTGCTGGTGCAGGAGGTGCTGTGGGGCACCGACGCGCCGCCGCGCGGGGTGGCCCTCGTAGCCCCGGCGGACGGCGCCGTGACGGCGCGTGTCGCGGTGGAGCACCTGGCGGCCTACCCCTCCCCGGATGGCGCACGCGTGGCGCTGGTCACGGGCATCGCCCCGATCGCTGACCAACCGCGCCAGGGGGTCGTCGTGGCCGAACTGCCCTCGGGTCGCCTGCACGACCTGGCCGCCGAGGCGCCGCAGCTGGTGAAAGCCCTGCACTTCTCACCCGACGAGCGCCGGGTGCTGTACTCCCTCTCCGCGCGCTACGATTCACCGGTCACCACGCTGCGCACGATGCGCCTGGAGGGCGCGGGTGCGCAGGCGGTGGATTTCGGCGTGTCCGGCTTCCGCCTGGCCCTGCGCGACATCGCCTGGGCCGACGATGGCACGCCGCTGGTGCTAGTGAGCAACCTGGAGGCGGGCCGCGTGGAACTGCACGCCCTGCCGCTCGACAGCTTCGACGCCACCGGGCTGCGGCCGCTCGGCGAGTTCCCCCGCCCCACGGACGAGCACGCGGACGTGCGTATCCTCTACGTGCCGCGCTAGGGTCTATCCGCAACCTGCGTTTGTGGGGGCTTGGGGGCTGCGCCCCCAAACAATCTGCTCAACGGTTCTTTTGGAGGGGCTGCGCCCCTCCAAACCTCCCGCCTTGCGGATACGCCCTAGACTCCCATGCGGCTACGCCGCACACGGCCAGCGGAAACTCCCCGTTCAACGTGCAACGTTCAACCGCTCGACGAGCGCTGGCAGCTCGCGGATGCTCTCCAGCCGGTGGA
This sequence comes from Roseiflexaceae bacterium, assembly GCA_035559635.1. Classification (GTDB taxonomy): domain Bacteria; phylum Chloroflexota; class Chloroflexia; order Chloroflexales; family Roseiflexaceae; genus CALJIC01. The sequence continues at coordinate 1,824 of DATMBA010000756.1, read as the reverse complement.
ACACGTGCCCACCGATGGCCTCCTCCGCGATCACCTCGTGCGCCCAGGTCACGTGATAGGGTACGTAGGCCGCGTGGCCGCCCAACTCCAGCACCGGCAGGATGTCCGAGCGCAGCGAGTTGCCGACCATCAGGAAGCGCTGCGGGTCCACACCGCGCGCCGCCAGCAGCCCCCGGTAGGACGCCACCGTCTTATCGCTCACCACCTCCACGTGGGCGAAGTGCTGCGCCACGCCAGACTTGGCGATCTTCGTCTCCTGCTCGAACAGGTCGCCCTTGGTGATCAGCATCAGCGTGTGGCGGCGGGACAGCGCCGGCACCACCTCCGCCACGCCGTCGATCAACTCGATCGGCGAGCCGATCATGGCGCGCCCGAAGTCGATGATCGTCTGGATCTCACGCGCCGGGATCCGCCCACCAGTCAACTCGATCGCGGTCTCGATCATCGAGAGGGTGAAGCCCTTGATGCCGTAGCCGAAGTGCCGCAGATTGCGCAGCTCGGTCTCGTACAGCTCCTTGCCGGTCCAGGGCGCCTGCAGGTAGGGCGCAATAAGCGCCCCAAAGCGCTCCTGCGTCATCTGGAACAGCGTCTCGTTGTGCCAGAGGGTGTCGTCGGCGTCGAACGCGATCACGTCGATCATAGCAACCTCCGCTCTACGAGCGGGGATCATAGCATGGAACTCGCGTGCCCGGTACCGCCGCTCCCCTGCAGCTGCGGCCACCTGTAACGCCCCGCATCCGCGGCGGACAGAATCGGTGTACACTGCCGGGGAGCGCGCGGGGCAACCCACCACACGTTCCCCTGCGCCAGGGAGAGCGCGCGGGGGCATCCCGGCGCGCAACGTCTTTTACAGAAACCCTGGCGCGAAAGCCCACACCCTTATGAACTTTGCGTATGTAATCGGGTATCCTGGCTTCGCACCACGCCCGGCCCGTGAACGGGCGGGCTATCTCTCCGAAGGCCGCCGGCGCGGGCTTGGTAAGCGCTAGCCCGCCGCGGGATGCCCTCTGGGCCCGGCCGAGCGTGAGCGGGCGCCACGGACCCGATGATGTGGTAAAACGTCATTAGGGGTGGGATGAAGCGCCGCACTTTTTGTAGCAAGGGAGATGGAACATGGCAGGCGATAGACGGAGCCGTGAGGTTGCGACGCTGGGCGGTGGCTGCTTCTGGTGCTTGGAGGCCGTCTACCAGGAGCTGCGCGGCGTGGAGCACGTGGAGTCCGGCTACGCCGGCGGCCATGTGCCCAACCCTACCTACCGCCAAGTGAGCGATGGCCGCACCGGGCACGCCGAGGTGGTGCAGATCACCTTCGACCAGCAGGTGATCAGCTACCGCGACCTGCTGGATGTGTTCTTCACCATCCACGACCCGACGACGCTGAACCGCCAGGGGGCGGACGAGGGGCCGCAGTACCGCTCGATCATCCTGTACCACTCGCCAGAGCAGCGCGCCGAGGCGGAGCGGGCGATCGCCGAGTTGGGGGAGTCCGGCATTTGGGCCGACCCGATCGTGACCGAGCTTGTACCGTACACCACGTTCTATAAGGCCGAGGCCTATCACCAGAACTACTTCAAGAACAATCCGCTGCAGCCCTACTGCCGCGTGGTAGTGGCGCCCAAGGTGGCCAAGGCGCGCACGAAGTTCCTCTCCAAGCTGAAGAGTTGATCAGCCGGCCCAGGGAACGGAGCCGTGGCAACGGAATGAGCGGAGGGAGCGGAACGGGTCAATGCCCGCTCCCTCCGCTCCCTCCGCTCCCTCCGCTCCCTCCGCTCCCTCCGCTCCCTCCGCTCCCTCCGCTCCCTCCGCTCCCTCCGCTCCCTCCGC
>DATMBA010000755.1:0-3849 GCA_035559635.1 Roseiflexaceae bacterium | reverse complement strand
GAGGTAGCCCGCCGCTTCAGCGGCCGGGCGTGGTGCGCCGCCGATAGCTCGATGATTTTCTCAAAGTTCAAAAGCCGTGGGCGAGCTGTTGCCACACCCGCCGCCGTGGGCTGCCGGGCGCACCTGCAAGCCAGTACGCCGCACTCCGTCGGTCGCCGGTCGTCGGTCCCCGGTCGGAAACGGCGGTATACTACAGATCCTGCAACCGCCCACCGCAAGAGGCACCTATGAGCGAGACCCGCACCAGCGGCATCCTGCTGCACCCCACCTCCCTGCCGTCGCGCTGGGGCATCGGCGACCTGGGCGCCGCGGCCTATGCGTTCGTGGACTTCCTGGAGGCCGCCCGCCAGCAGCGCTGGCAGGTGATGCCGCTCGGCCCCACCGGGTACGGCGACTCGCCCTACCAGAGCTTCTCCTCCTTCGCCGGCAACCCGCTGCTGGTCAGCCCGGACCTGCTGCTGGCCGAGGGGCTGCTCGCCGCGGAGGACGTGGCCGACGCGCCGGGCTTCCCTGACGCCGCGGTGGACTACGGCGCGGTGATCCCCTACAAGCAGGCGCTGCTGCGGCGCGCGTTCGCCCGCTTCCAGGCCGCCGCATCGCCCGAGCAGCGCCGGGTGTTCGAGACCTTCCGCGCCGGGCGCGCCCTCTGGCTGGAGGACTACGCGCTCTTCATGGCCCTCAAGGGGACCCGCGGTGGCGCCTGGCCGGATTGGGAGCCGGCGCTGGCCCGCCACGAGCCGGACGCCGTGCGCCGCGCCCTGGCCGACCTCTCTGAGGAAGTGACGTTCCAGGCCTTCGCGCAGTTCCTCTTCTTCCAGCAGTGGGAGCGGCTGCGTGCCTACGCCAACGAGCGCGGCGTCAAGATCATCGGCGACATCCCGATCTTCGTGGCCTACGACAGCGCCGACGTGTGGGGCAGCCGCGAGCTGTTCTTCATTGGCGAGGACAACAGGCCCACGGTGGTGGCGGGCGTGCCGCCGGACTACTTCAGCGCCACCGGCCAGCTGTGGGGCAACCCGCTCTACCGTTGGGACGCGCTGGCCGCCCAGGGCTATCGTTGGTGGATCGAGCGGCTGCGGGCGGTGTTCGCGTTGGTGGATATCGTGCGGCTGGACCACTTCCGCGGCTTCGCGGCCTATTGGGAGGTGCCAGCGGGGGAGGAGACGGCCATCAACGGGCGCTGGGTGCCGGGTCCTGGGGCGGCGGTGTTCGAGGCCGCCCGTGCGGCGCTCGGCGAGTTGCCGATCATCGCCGAGGATCTGGGAGTGATCACGCCGGACGTGGAGGAGCTGCGTGACCGCTTCGGCTTCCCAGGCATGAAGGTGCTGCAGTTCGCCTTCGGCGGCAGCGCGGACGCCCCCTACCTGCCGCATAACTACACGCGCCCGTTCGTGGTCTACACCGGCACGCACGACAACGACACGACGCTCGGCTGGTGGAACGCGCTGGACTCCGGGACGCGCAGCCACGTGCAGCTCTACCTGGGGCGCAGCGGCGAGGACATCAGCTGGGATTTCATCCGTCTGGCGCTGGCCTCGGTGGCAGACACGGCGATCATCCCGCTGCAGGACGTGCTGAAGCTGGGCAGCGAGGCACGCATGAACACGCCCGGCCGCCCGGCGGGCAACTGGAGCTGGCGCTACACCGAGGGGATGCTGGACTCGTTCGCCGCGGACCGGCTGCGGCAGCTTACCGAGCTGTACGGGCGGGTGGTGGAGCGAGAGCAGGCGAGCGAGGAGAGCGGAGGGGACAGCGGATAATCCGCTATCCGTTAATCCGCTTCCTATCCGCTGTTCCCCCCACCACCATCAGCGTCGCGGAGCGCGCCTCGAAGGGGATCGGCCGCGCCAGGTCGGCTGTGCCGCGCCGCTCCATCGGGTGGCCGTCCGCGAAGCTCCAGACCTCGGCGGGGCCGGCGGGCCGCAGGCCGTTCAGCGATAGCGCGGCGGAGCGCGGCTCATCGGCGTGGTTCACCACCACCAGCGTCAGCGTGCCGTCCTCGCGTCGTGCCGCCGTGAGCGGCAGCCGGTCGTCGTCCGAGGAGGCGTGCACCAGCCGCGTGCCGAACATGCGGTACAGCGCGTACACCTGGTAGATCGGGCGCGGGCCGGGGTCGTAGGCCAGCGGGCCGAACATGCCGATGCCCTGGCTGGGGATGGCGCCCATGCAGAACTGGGCGACGATGGTGGCCTGGGCGCGGATGAGCCGCCCGAGCACGTCGGCCCACCAGAGCGCGTTGCGGTGCGAGTCGGTGCCGGCCTGCGGGTCGGTACGCCCGGTCCAGTCCGAGTTGGCCTCGGTGACGGCGATCGGGATGTCGCGCCCGGTGGCGCGGCGGATCTGCGCCCGCAGGCTCTCCATGGCGCGCGTCCAGGCTGGCGGCTCGGCGGCCAGGGTCTCCGGCGTGGCAGGGGGGTCCCCGAACGGGTAGCGGTGGAACGAGACCTGTTCCACGTCCGGCACAGCCCGCAGGAAGCCCTCCATCCACGGCACGCCGGTGGCGTCCACCGGGTAGCTGGTAGCGTCGCTGTACTGGCTGATCTCCGGCCCCATCACGACGATCGACGCATCCATGACTTTCATGGCCGCGCGGTAGGCCTGGAAGTCGCGCGCGTAGTCGGCGGCGGTGTAGGATGCTGCGCCGCGCTTGGTCACGTACAGGTCCGGCTCGTTGCCCACCGCCCAGTAGCGCACGCCGTAGCGCCGCTGTACGTTCGCGGTGCGCACCAGGGCGGCGGCGCGCTCGGGGCTGCCGCCGAACAGCCGCACGTGGACGATCGGCTCGGCCCCGATCTGGCGGCAGAGCGCGATGAACTCCTCCAGCTGCCGCTCGGTGACGTCGTTCTCGTCGCCCCAATTGCCGCCCGGCCAGCGGATGGCGCTGATGCCGGCCGCCTTGCTGAGCGGGATCTGCTCTAGCCCCACGGTCTGCCAGGGGCCGGTGTTGGTGCCGTAGACCAGGGGGCTGATCGGGCCGTACTCGTAGCCGGCGTCCACGTACAGCCCTGGGCGCGGGCCGGGGGTCGGGCGCGCGGGAGTGGGGGGCGCGGCGCGCGGGGCGGCGGTGCAAGCGGCCAGCGGTACGGCGGCGAGCAGTTTCAGCAGGTGGCGGCGGTGCATGGCGGCGTCTCCTTCGCCGCGCATTATACCAGGGGAGCGCGAGGTGAGGCCTGGAGGGGCCTCCCCGCTGCTCAGCCGCATTGGACGAAGGGGGACGGGTCCAGGTTCGCGCCGTCGCGCCACACTTCGTAGTGCAGGTGCGGGGCGGTGGCGTAGCCAGTGCTGCCCACGGTGCCGATCGGTGCGCCGGCCTCCAGCGCCTGCCCGTCGCTGACGAACACCTGGTCGAGGTGGGCGTATGCCGTGGCCCAGCCAGTGCGGGCGTCGGTCACACGCACGTAGTTGCCGCCCGGCCAACTCCCGCGCACCACGCGCGCCACGCCGGCCTGCGGCGTGAACACCAGCGCCCCGCGGGAGGACTCCGGCTCGGCCACGCCGTCGCCGTCGCGGTCCACCCCCAGGTCCAGCGCGCCCCAACTCTCTGCCGGCGCGTGGGTTCCCACGCCGTAGCCTTGCGTGACCACCACGCGCCCGTCGCTCGCCAGCGGGCAGCCGTTGGGTGCGCCGCCCGCGTCCGGCGCCTGGCCGAGGCGGGCCTTGGCCCCACCGGAGGAGAGTGCGCTACTGGCGAGTGGCGCCGCGGTGGGAGCGGTCGCAGCCGTTGGCCAGGCGCCAGCGAGCGACGCCGCGGGCAGGCGCACCGCCAGACCAACGGCGAGCGGCGCGCTCGTCGTCGGGAGGGGCGGCGCGGCCGGAGCAGCGCGCTGTAGGGCCGCCCGAGCAGGGGCC
>DATMBA010000754.1:0-2194 GCA_035559635.1 Roseiflexaceae bacterium | reverse complement strand
GTGCGGGCGGCCCGCCGGCCGGATGCGGACGCGCGCCAGCAGCGGCTCGGCCACGCGCAGGCGGAGTTGGCGGTACAGCAGCCAGGCCGCGGCGGCGAGCAGCGCCAGGAGCAGCAGGCGTTTCAACACGGCAGGCTCCATCTCAAGCCAGGCGATGGGTCATGGGGCAGAGGTGCGAGGGGTTTCGGGACATGATAAGTCCAACCTCGCACCTGTACCCTGTCACCTATGCCCTATCACCTATCTCCTGCGCGGAGACGCGCTACGAGGCGATCAGCCCGCGGAGCGTCGCCAGGTTCCTGATGTCGTCCTCGAGGTCGTCGCCTTTGGGCGTCTCCAGCACCATCGGCAGCCCTGCGAAGCGCGGGTCGTTGACGATCGCGCGGAAGCCCTCAAGCCCGATGCACCCCTCGCCGATGTGGGTGTGGCGGTCCACCCGGCTGCCCAAGCCCTTGAGCGAGTCGTTCAGGTGGAAGGCGCGCACGCGCTCCAACCCCACCGCGCGCTTCAACTCTTCCATAGTGGCGGCGTACGCCTCGGGGGTGCGGATGTCGTACCCCGCGGCGAAGATGTGGCAGGTATCCACGCACACGCCGAGCCGCTCGGGGTGCGAGCAGCGCTCGATGATGCGCGTCAGGTGCTCGAAGCGGTAGCCCAGGCAGCTCCCCTGCCCGGCGGTGGTCTCCAGCAGCACCATCACGCCCTGGCCCATGCCGGCGTCAAACAGGCGGCTGAGCGCCAGCGCCACCCGCTTCAGCCCGGCCTCCTCACCGCTCCCGGTGTGCGCGCCGGGGTGCATCACGAGGTACGGGACGCCGAGCGCCGCGCAGCGCGCCAACTCCTCGCCGAAGGCGGCCAGCGACTTCTCCCACAGCGCGTCGTCGGGGGAGCCAAGGTTGATCAGGTACGAGTCGTGCACCAGCACGGCCGGGATGCCGCAGCGCGCCTGCTCCTCCTTGAAGCGGGCGATCTCCTCCTCGGTCAGCGGCCGCGCGCGCCACTGCTGCTGGTTCTTGCTGAAGATCTGGATCACGTCGCAGCCGGCGCGCTGCCCGTGGCCAAAGGCGCTGTGCAACCCGCCCGCGATCGACATGTGGGCGCCGAATCTCATCTGGCGCAACCTTTGTGTCACGAACGTCCAGGCACTATTATAGGTGACAGGGTGACCAGGTGACAAGGTGACCAGGGCTACGTCAACGTCACCTTGTCAGGTCATCACGCGCAAGAGGGCGCTCACCCCCCAACCAGAAGCGTCCCCACCGTCACCCACTCGCCCGCGTTCCCGGCGTAGTCGAGCGGCTGGAGGCGCAGCAGGTAGCTGCCGGGGGCCAGCGGCGGGGCCTGCACCTCGGGGACGGGGACGAACCACTCGGAGATCCCCTGCGGGTCTTGGCCGAGGTAGACGCGGTAGCCGGCCACGCCGGATGCGCTGTCCTGTGCCGGCCGCCAACTCAGCTGCGCCGGCCTGCCGGCCGGTATCACCAGCTCGTCCTCATCCAGGCGGGGCGGCGCGCCCGGCGGGGTCACGTCGAAGCCCAGCGGCCCGAAGCTGGAGACCACCTGGTTGCCGGCGGCGTCCCAACCGCGCACGTAGAGCGTGTGCAGCCCCTCGCCGGCGCTCGCGAGTTGGGCGGCGCCGAGCGGCTGGCCAGCCACCGCCGGCGCGCCCCCGGCCGGGTCGCCGTCCCAGGCACTGCTGAAACCCCCGGCGATCCCGGCCCCGCCGAACTCGACGCGCAGGTCGCTGTTGTACCAGTGCCCCGGCTCGGCGGGAGACTGGAAGGCGATGCCCTCGGAGCGCAGGACGGGCGAGCTGCCGGCCACCAGCGTGGCGCCGCCGTGCTGGCTGCATCCGCCCACCTCCGGCAGGTCGTACCCCTCGGCGAAGGCCAGCGGCACCGAGCGCCGGCTGCGGGCGTAGGCGCCCTCGGCGGTGAAGGCGGTGAAGTGCAGGTGCGGCGTGCCGGGCGCGCCGCGGTCGCCCACCGTGCCGATCGCCTCGCCGCGGCTCACCATGCGGCCCTCCTCGGTCACGGCGGCGCTCGCCATATGGGTGTACATGGTGTAGAACCCGCCGCCGTGGTCCAGGATGAGCGTGCCGCTGCGCCGCACCCAGATGAACACCGTACCGGTGGCCGCGGCGCGCACCGTGGCGCCAGCGGTGCGCCCCTCGGCGCTCACCAAGTCCAGCGAG
>DATMBA010000753.1:0-17887 GCA_035559635.1 Roseiflexaceae bacterium | reverse complement strand
CTGACCCTCCCGTGTCACCTCGTCGCCCGCGAACCGGGGCGCGGGGATCCGCCCCGCCGGGGGTGTGGGGGCCTACGGCGCCCGCATCCCCACGCCGCGCCGCACTCCATGGAAAAAGGGCGGGCCAGGGAGGGTAAAGCTCCCTGAGACCCGCCCCTTTTGGCAGTGCACGCAGCGCGGGAGAGTCTAGCGCGTCCAGGAGTCCGGGTAGGCCGGGTCGTCAATGGCGTCCATGAGGTCGGTGAGCTGCAGACCGTGGAAGGTATCCACCATCACCGCCAGTTCGTTGGTGACGCGCGGCGCGCCGAGGGCGGCCTCCATCGCGCCAGCCTGCGGGCCGTGCGGCAGGCCGCGCGGGTGGTAGGTGATGCTGCCGATCTCGATCCCGCGCCGGGCGGCGTAGTTGCCGGCCACGTAGTAGATCACCTCGTCCGAGTCCAGGTTGGAGTGGAAGTAGGGGATCGGCACCGCCTGCGGGTCCCAGTCGATCTGGCGTGGCACAAACGAGCAGACCACGAAGTTCGGCCCCTCGAAGGTCTGGTGGGTGGTGGGCGGCACGTGGAAGCGCCCGGCGTGCGGCTCATAGTCGTGGATGCTAAAGGCCCACGGGTAGAGGTGGCCGTCCCAGCCCACCACATCGAAGGGGTGGTAGTCCAGGATGCGGCGGTAGAGCACGCCGTCCAGCTTGAGGTGCAGCTCGAAGGCGCCGCGTTCGTCGCGGGTCTGCAGGCGCGCCGGGCGGCGGAAGTCGCGCTCCCAGTAGGGCGCGTGCTCCAGCAGTTGGCCGAAGGGGTTGCGGTACTTCTTCGGCACACTGATGGCCCCGGCGGCCTCGATCACCAGCATGCGCCCGGCGTCGCCCTGGAAACTCAGGCGGTGGATCACACCGCGCGGCACGTAGACGTAGTCCCCGGCACGGAAGTCCAGGTCGCCGAGCTGGGTTTCCAGCACTCCCTCGCCCTCGTGGATGAAGAGCAACTCGTCGTTGACGCCGTTCTTGTAGAAGTAGGGCTCGCCGGTGGCGTTGACCATCGGCCCGCGCGGCGCGGCCACGGCCAGCGCCACATCGCGGTTGAACATGAGCACCCTGCGGCCGCTCACCGGGTCGCCGCCGGGCTCGAGCTGCTTCGTCTTGACGTGGCGGTGGCGATGGGGCGAGAGCGGCGCGGGGTGCGGCGCCACGGGGCCGATCACCTCGTTGCGGCGGCTGGCGGGCGGCAGGTGGCGGTGGTAGAGGATCGAGTAGATGCCGCTGAACCCCTCGGTGCCGAAGACCTCCTCGTACAGCAGGTTGTCGCGCTCGTCGCGGAAGACCGAGTGGCGCTTGGCGGGCACCCGGCCTAGCATATGGTAGCTCGGCATAGTTCCTCCTTCGGCGATTGCAGATTGCAGATTGAAAATTCGTGCGGAGACCGGCAGTGCCCTCACTGCGGCGCCGCGCTCAATCTTCAAGCTTCAAGCTTCAATCTGCAATTCGCGGCAGCGGCAGCCCCTCCATCCGCGCGTACTCACAGATGATATCGAAGATGTGGTCGACGCTGTCGAAGATCCAGTAGGTGTTGTGCATGTCGTACACCGCCGAGGGCATTCTGGCGGCCCCCACCACGTCGAATGGCAGGCGCGGCGTCTCGGGGGCAAATGCCTTATCCAGCTCGGCGATCGACGAGAGCAGCCCGGCGCCGAAGGCCTTCAGCTCGTCGCCCTCGCGGATCAGGCCGAACTCGGTGGTGAACCACCACAGGCGCGAGATCTCCAGGCGCTGGCGCTCGTCGCCGGCCATGTACAGCGGCCCAAAGGCCTGCGCGATATCGCCGAAGTGCCTATCTGTGAAGAACGCCAGGTGGCCGAAGTACTCGTGGAACAGGTCTGGCAGCGGGGTGAACTCCAGCTCCTCCGGCTTGCGGATGTAGTTCGTCACCGGGAAGCGCCGCTCCGTCAGGTGCTCGAACCACTCGGTGGCGTTGAGGTACTCGTTCTGCGCGTCACCCAACGTCCAGCCGCTCAACGCGGCGAGCCGCCGGGAGACCACCGCCGGGTCGGGCAGGCGCTCGGGGTCCAGCCCCAGCTTCGGGAAGCCCTCCAGCCACTGGCGGCAGGCGTAGCGCGGCATACGCACCATCTGCCGGGCGTAGAGCGTGGCCCAGGTCCGGTGGTCCTGCTCGGTGTATGCCGGCATCGTCGGCGGTGTGACTGTCGTAGTCATTGGTGCACTCCTTCACGATTGCAGCGTGAAGATTGAACAGTGAAGATCTCCCTACCGGGCGATGCCGTGGCGTGGGCGCTGGTCACTATCTTCAAACTGCAATCTGCGATCTGCAATGTTAAAGGTTGCCCCGCCTGGCCTGCTCGCGCTCGATCGCCTCGAACAGCGCCTTGAAGTTGCCCTTGCCGAAGCCACGGCTGCCCTTGCGCTGGATGATCTCGTAGAACAGCGTCGGGCGGTCCTGCACCGGCTGGCTGAAGATCTGCAGCAGGTAGCCGTCCTCGTCGCGGTCCACCAGAATGCCGCGCCGCGCCAGATCCTCGGCCTGCTCATCGATGCGCCCCACCCGCTGCCCAAGGTCCTCGTAGTAGGTGTCCGGCACGCGCAGGAAGGCCAGGCCGTGCTCGCGCAGCACGTCCACGCTGGTGAGAATATCCCCGGTGGCGAGCGCGATGTGCTGCACGCCGGGGGCGCCGTTGTACTCCAGGTACTCCTGGATCTGGCTCTTGCGCCGCCCCTCGGCCGGCTCGTTGATCGGGAACTTGATCTTGCCGCTGCCGTTGGCCATCACCTTGCTCATCAGCGCCGAGTACTCGGTGGAGATGTCCTGGTCGTCGAAGTGGATCATCTGCCTGAAGCCGAGCACGTCGCGGTAGAAGGCCACCCAGTGCTCCATCATGCCCAACTCCACATTGCCCACGATGTGGTCGATCGCGGCCAGGCCGGTGTCCGGCACCGGCAGGCTGCTCTCGATCGGCTGGAAGCCAGGCATGAAGACGCCCTCGTAGCCCTCGCGCGAGACGAAACTGTGCACCACGTCGCCGTAGGTGGCGATGGTGGCCTTCACCACCCGCCCGCGCTCGTCCTCATAGACAGTCGGCTCCAGCACACCCCGCGCGCCGCGGTGCAGCGCCGCGGCGTAGGCCGCCTCGGCGTCCGCGACACGTAGCGCGATGTCCTTCACCCCATCGCCGTGGCAGGCCACGAAGGCCGCCACCGGGTGGTCGGGCTGCGGCAGGAGCGGAGAGGTGAGGACGAAGCGGACGTTGCGGCGGCTCAGCACATAGGACGCCCGGTCGCGTACGCCGGTCTCGAGGCCGGCGTAGGCCACCGGGCGCAGGCCGAGCACGGTGCGGTAGAAGTGGGCCGCCTGGCGGGCGTTGGCAACGTAGAACTCGACGTAGTCGATACCGAGGAGATCGAGGGGATCAGTGCTCATGTCAGACCATCCTTTCGCCATTGAACTGATGCTCTGTCTGTCACCAGTATAGAAAGCGCGCGCCGCGATTGACAGATGAACTTGAAAGATTTATGCTGATCTTCACAAAGAATCCAAAGCTGGATCGGCTCCATGACCCTCAGCACTGAAAGGCTGCTCGACGGCGTCGGCTGGAAGCTGCTGGCCCTGCTGCAGGAGGACGCACGCCGCTCCTACAGCGAGCTTGGCCGCGCGGTAGGCCTCTCGGCGCCGGCGGTGGCCGAGCGCGTGCGGCGGCTGGAGGAAGCCGGCATCATCACCGGCTACCACGCCGCCGTGGACCCGCAGCGCGTCGGTTTTGCCATCCTGGCCCTCATCCGGCTCAGCGGCGTCACGGACCAGGCGCCGCGCGTCAGCGCCATGATCGCCGAGACGCCCGAGGTGCTGGAGTGCCACCGCGTCACCGGCAGCGACAGCTACGTGCTGAAGGTGGTGGCGGCCTCCATCCCGCACCTGGAGTCCCTCATCGACCGCCTGCTCCCCTTCGGCGAGGTCACCACCTCGCTGGTGCTCTCCACCCCCGTGGCGCGCCGCGTGATCCGCCCGCCGGATCGCTGAGGCCGCTGAGCGCTGAACGCTGAGTGCTGAGCGCGTTGGGAGCGTTGAACGCCGCACCTCATCCGCAGCAGCAGAAACAGTGCCACCCCGCTATCCGCTTATCCGCTCCCTATCCGCCGACAAACCTGCCCCCTCCACCCCCACATCGTCCCGTTTTGCGCCCGTGCCCCATTGCCCGCTCACAGACGGCACGGTAGAACGCATGGCAGCCAACATCGCAATCGTCTGTCGGCGATCGCCAGTTGGCAATCTGCAACCTGCAATCTGCAATCAGTCGGGGGACACCATGCTCGCGAAGGTCTTGAGCTGCGCCGTGATCGGCCTGGAGGGGGTGCTGGTGGAGGTGGAGGTGGATATCGCCCAGGGTCTGCCGGCCTTCACCGTGGTGGGGTTGGGCGACGCGGCGGTACAGGAGAGCCGCGAGCGGGTGCGCGCCGCCATCAAAAACGCCGGCTTCTCCTTCCCCATGAAACGCCTCACCGTCAACCTGGCCCCGGCCGACTTCCGCAAGGCCGGCGCGGCCTACGACCTGCCGATCGCCGTCGGGCTGCTACTGGCCTCCGGGCAACTCGTCGGCCCCGCCGAGGCCGCCGACGGCGCGGTGTTCATCGGCGAGTTGGGGCTGGACGGCTCGCTGCGCCACGTGGACGGCGTGCTGCCCATGGTGGCCGTCGCGCGCGAGCGTGGCGTGCGCACCGTCTACGTCCCGCATGAGGACGCGCCCGAGGCCGCGCTAGTGGAGGGCCTGTCGGTGATCCCGGTGCGCTCGCTCGCCGACCTTGCGGCGCACCTGGCCGGCGAGCGCCCGCTCGCCGCCTACCTCTCTGGCGCCCGCTTCGACGCCGCCGACGCTGCCTACCCCACCGACCTGCAGCACGTCCGCGGGCAGGAGCACGTCAAGCGCGCCCTCGAGGTAGCCGCGGCCGGCGGGCACAACCTCCTCATGACGGGCACGCCCGGCGCCGGCAAGACCCTCATGGCCCGCGCGCTGGTGTCGATCCTCCCGCCCATGACCCTCGACGAGGCGCTCGAGGTGACGAAGATCTACAGCGTGGGCGGGCAGCTGCCCAAGGACACGCCGCTGGTGCGCCAGCGCCCGTTCTGCGCGCCACACCACACCACCTCGACGGCCGGGCTGGTGGGCGGCGGCAACGGGCGCATCAAGCCCGGCATGATCTCGCTCGCCCACCGCGGAGTGCTCTTCCTGGACGAACTGCCGGAGTTCGGCTCCAAGCTGGAAGTGCTGCGCCAGCCGCTCGAAGAGCGCGTGGTGACGCTCAGCCGCGCCAACGGCAGCGTCACTTACCCCTCGGCGTTCATGCTGATCGGGGCCCAGAACCCGTGCATGTGCGGCTGGTTCGGCGACCCGGAGCGCGCCTGCACCTGCACGCCCGCAGCGGTGGCGCGCTACCAGCGGCGCGTCTCCGGCCCGCTGCTGGACCGGATCGACATCCACGTAGAGGTGCCGCGCATTCAGTACGAGAAGCTCAGCACCGAGCGGCCCGGCGAGCCCTCCGCTGCGGTGCGCGAGCGCGTGATCGCCGCGCGCGAGCGGCAGGCCCGCCGGCTGCGCGCCGCGCGCCTCACCTGCAACAGCGAGATGGGCGCCTGCGAGATCCCCCTCCACTGCCGGCTGGACGGCGCCGGCCAGCGGCTCATGCAGGCCGCCATGCGCCAACTCAACCTCTCGGCACGTGGCTACCACCGGGTGCTCAAGCTGGCCCGCACCATCGCGGACCTGGCGGGGGCAGACCAGATCGGCCCGGCGCACCTGGCCGAGGCGCTGCAGTACCGCCCGCGCCGGGTGGAGTGACCGCACACAGCAGAGGGTCTCAGCGAGGGTTGCGCCCCCGTTGAGACCCTCCGCTAGCGCCGATACCCTCGGCGGATGGCACCCGAGATGCGGCATGGGAGGGGTCAGGGGATGGCACAGCCCTCCCCTGATCCTTCCCCGAGTTAGTGGGATAGGCTCCTAGTCGCCGCTGCTGAAGCCCTCACCGGTGCCCGCGCCGCCGCTCACGTCGCCGGGGGCGCTCTCGCCGAAGACGACGAAGCCGCGCTGGTCGGCGGCCGGCTTGTGCTTACCGAACGCCGTCCCCTTGAACGGGAACGAGGTCTCCTGCGTCTGCGGGTTGAGATGGTCGAGGTTCATCGCGCCCGCCACGACGTTGTCGCTCAGGTCCCACGTGAGCAACCCGCGCGTGATGTCGGACTCGTAGATGCGCCCGTTATACCAGTAGGTCGACCAGTCGCCGCCGAGCGCGGTCGGGGCCAGCGGCGCCGGGTCGGCGTAGGCCGCCTCGTACGCGTTCGCCGGGTCGGTGAAATCGACGACCGAGATCCCCGACTGGTAGTTGCCGGCGACGAGCACGTAGCGCTTGTCGGTTGGCACGACATTGTAGTTGTGCCAGGTGCAGTTCTCCTGGGCCGTCTGCGGCCGCGGGTGGAGAATCGTGCCGAGCAGATTCCCTGTTGCTGCCTCGAAGAAGAAGAGTGTCCGATCCGTGGTGCTGCTGGTCGCCTGGCAGCGAGCCTGCGCGCCACCGCCCGGCTCGTGGCCGAAGATCAGCACCTGGCCGTCCCAGGTGAAGGAGGCGGAGTGCCCGATCGTGACGCCGGTGATGGTGCGCGAATACAGCTGCGCCGGATCTTCGAGCGAGCCACCGTCGGCAGCATCCAGGCTCCACACCGTGAACCCGTTGCCGCCCGCGCAGGCGGCCAGCTTCACCTCGCCCAGAATGACGCCGGTGTCGTGGCAGCTGCGGCCCGCAGGCTCGAAGCGCAGGTAGCTCGCGCCCGCCGGGTTGGAGAGCGGCACCTGAGCGATGTCGATGCCTGGACAGGCGCCGCTGGATGGGCTGTTGTAGATGAGCAGCCGGTTGTTTGCCAGGTCCGGCACGCCGGTCGCCGTGTGCGAGCCGCACTCGGTCTCGATAGACGCCACCAGGTCGGGGTCGGCCGGGTTGCTGATGTCGAAGACGTGCAGGCCCTCCCAGGCGCCGAACACGCCTGGCAGCACTGGCTCGCCGTCGCAGGTGGCCCCCGCGGGGGCGGGCGAGTTCCACGACCGCACCAGGATGTTGCCCCAGACGATCACGTCGCCCTGGTTTCCAGCGCAGTCACGGTAATCGAGCACCTCCACCGGATTGGCGGGCGCGCTGATGTCGATGATCCGGAACCCGTCGTAGTTGCCGTGGTACGCATACTGGCCCCAGAAGGCGATGTCCGAGTTTGCGGTGAATGGAGAAGCCGTATTCCCCCGCGCCGAGTAGCCCAGCGGATGCATGTTCTGCGTGTACGCGAACGTGCTGACGACGTCGTCGATGGGGGACGCCAGCGCCGGAGTGGCGTACGCGCCCGCCAGCGGCGCCACCACCAGCGCCAACAGCAGGCCGATCAGTCGCCACGGATGCCTTCGGTTCACCCCCCGCATGTCCACGCCGGTCCTGTGATCGAGTACACCTGGAAGCTTCATCGGTTCCTCCTTGCCTTGATCCGGTGTGCCGGGCCCTCGAGCTGCAAGACAAGCTGGAGCGCGCACGTCTGACCATGCGCGCTCGGGCTTTCGGGGTTCGGTGAACGCGAGACAGCAAGAAAACGCTTCACAAGAAGACGAAGCCTCTCGTGCCGGATGTGGAAATGGGAGGGCCAGGGAGGGTATGACCCTCCCTGAAACCCTCCTGGTTCCTCTGGCTATCTGCGCGTAGCGCAGGTGAGTCGTGCGTAGAAGGAGAGTGGCGAAACTGCGGTGCGGGTCGAAAGGCGATCGCCTTATACGACACACTATAGCACGATTGTCAAGGCGCGCTAAACACCGGATGGAGGCTGCACCGGCTCGATCAGACCCGGTCCATCGTTGTAAGGACCGTTGACCGCCTGGCTCACCGGGTGGGAGACCAACTCGCCGTCCGGGAACGGCTTGAGCAGATCGAGGACCGTCTCCAGCGGAGTAGAGGTATCGAGCCAGAGATCCTCGTCATTCTCAGGGAGAATGACCGGCATACGGTCATGAATGGCCTCCAGCGTCTTGTTCGGCCGGGTGGTGATAATGGCGTAGGTAAGATGCTCGTTCCCTTCAGGGTCTCGCCACACCTCATAGAGACCAGCGAAGGCAAAGAGCGGGCGGTCTTTCAGGCTGATGTACCACGGAAAGCGCTCCGATTTCTTGCCACCAAGCCTGGCCTCCTTCCACTCGTAGAAGCCATCAGCAGGCACGAGACAGCGCTGCGAGCGTATTGGCTTTCGAAAGGCCGGCTTATCCCTGATACCTTCGGCGCGCGCGTTGATCATCAGTGGAAGCTTCCGCGCGTCCTTCGCCCAGAACGGTACCAGGTTCCACCTGGCCAGGTGGACCGTGTTCGGGCTTCGCTGAAGGATGATGGGATTGGTCGTCGTTGGTTTGATGTTATAGGAGCCATCATAGGGCGGCATCTCGTTCGCGGTCTCGAAGCGTTCTGGCACCTTCTCAGGCTGTGACAGTGTGTAGCGACCACACATACAGCACCTCCCTTCTCGACGGGTGAGCTCACAAGCATACCATGACGTGTGCGCCTGCGTCTGCTACTCAAAGAACAGGACGTACGCAGCCGGCGCCTCTGGCGGGGGCTACGGGGGCTGCGGCCCCCGAAGAGCCCCCTCTGAGAATGCGTTTGGAGGGCTGTGCCCCTCCAAACCGCCATGCCGGGCCGCAGGGCCGCACACGATCAGGCGGGATTGCCGGGTCACCTTTACAACCATCCTGCAAAGTGCGCCCTGCAAAGGGCAAAAAGGGGCTAGACTGTAACACCAAGGTGTGCTACACTCGCAGCAGTGCAGAGGCAGGCGAGCGAGCGGGCGCGCGGGTGCCGGGGTACGCCGTGGTGCGCAGCGCTGTGTCCAATCGACAATCTGCGATCTGCAAGCTGGAGAAGGCCACCGCAGCCTGTAGGGAGGTCGTCCATGTCGACCGGAACACGCGCCGCGCGCCGCCTGGCCCTGACCGCGCTGCTCGGCGCCACGCTCACCGCCTGCTCGCTCTTCCCCGGCCAGCAGCCGGCCCAGGCGCCCACGCGCCCTCCCGGCGAGACCCCCAACATCCCCGGGCAGTCCTACCCCGGCCCGGGCACCCCCACCGTGCCGCCCACGGCCGGCGCCGCCACCGCCACCACCGTCGCCACCGCGCCGGCCACCGCCGTGCCACCCACCACGACCCTCGTAGCGCCCACCGTCGCGCCGCCGGCCGTCGGGTTGCTCGGCCCGGAGTGGATCGTGGCCTACAGCGGGGACCTGAACGGCGACGGCCGGGCGGACGCGTTGGGCTGGGCGCCGGCCTCGGGCGTGCCGAAGGGCCCCACCTTCAACCAGCCGCTGTACACCGCCTACCTCGGCCCGGCCAGCCAGGTGGTGATCGTGCAGGCCGGCCAGAACAACCGGCCGCAGGTGCAATTGCTGGCCACCACCACGCAGCTCTCAGCCGGCGCCACGAACCTGTACACCTTCGACGCGGCCCGCCGCCCGTCCGGCTTTATGCTCAAGGTCACGCCCGGCAACCCGGTGCTGCTCGACCTGATCCAGGTGAACGCCAGCGGCGAGCCGGCGGCCCAGGGGATCGGCATCCGCTGGGACCGCAGCGCACTGGCCTACCGCATCGCCGGCCCGGGCGGCAAGTAGCTTCGCGTGCCGAGTATTAAGTGCCTATCCGGATCCCCCGGGGCGGGTGGGGTTTCATGGGAGGGCACAGCCCTCCCATGAAACCGCCCCGAGGTATTCGGAGAGGCTCTAAGTGCTGCGTCTCTGGATACGCAACACGCAGCACTGCGTTCTACGGCACCGTCGCCTCGCACACCGCCTCGGCGCGCTCGTCATCCGCCGGCACGGCCACCAACTCCCGGCCATCGGCAGTGATAGCACAGCCCACCGCACCGGTGTCTCCCACGCGCCGCACGCTGAGGGTCAGCTGCCGGCCGGCGCGCGCGCGAAAGCCGAAGCGCCAGGGAGGCGGTACGTCGCGCTCCTCGGTGGCGCCGATGTCGTTCAGGTAGGTGATCGCCACTCGCCCCGCGCTGCCGGCCACACGGTACTCGACGCGCGCCGAGCGCGGGGAGGGCGGCGGGGACTGCGGCGGGCCGAGGGTCCCAAAGAAGATGGTGAGCGCCGCCGCCAGACCGCCCACCACCAGAACAGTACGCCAGATATGTCTGCGATCCATAACGTGCTGCCGTGCTATCAACCGTTGAACGTTCAACGTTCTGAGGTGGCTGATACGCAGTGCAAATGCTGCGCGATCAAGCGCCGTGCGTCGTACCCGTTTGGCAGTTTGCCAGCCCGCTCACCACAGGGACACAGCGGGCACAGCGGTTTCGCACCTTGGTGCGCTCTGTGCCGCTGTGGTGGAAGAACGGGGCGAAGGAGTAGGAAGACAGGTTTACCCCACCACGAAGCGCCGTAGCACCTCGTAGAGTTGCTCCAGGCTGGCGATGTCCACCCACTCCTCATCGGAGTGCAGGCCCGCGCCCACGGGGCCGCAGCACACCGCCGGCAGCCCCAGGTCGCCGTAGTAGCGCGCGTCGGTGCCGAAGTGCTCGCGGTAGAAGCCGGCCGGCGCCTCGGTGACAGACTGGATCACGCCCGCCAGCCGCTGCACCTCGGGGTGCTGCGGGTCGGTGGCGAGCGGCGTTCCGCCCCCGCCCACCTGCCGCACTGTGGCGCCGGGGAAGCAGGCGGCCACGGCAGATATCACCTCGGCCGGAGCGTGCTCCGGGATGTGGCGGATGTCGAGCATCAGCGTAGCCTGCTCCGGCAGCCGGTTCACCGCCTCCCCGGCCTGGACGATCGTTGGCACCACGGTGGTGACATAGGCCGGCGCGGCGGGCGTGGGGAAGCGCCGCTCGAGGGCCACCAGCCCGTCGCGCAGCGCGGCGATCGGGTTGACCCCCTCCCATGGGCGCGAGCCGTGGGCCGGCCTCCCGGCCAGCACCACCTCGGCGCGCACGATGCCCTTGTGCGCATAGCAGATCTGCAGGTCGGTCGGCTCGGCGGCCAGGAAGAAGCGGCAGCTCCAACCCTGTTCCACCAGATAGCCGGTGCCGTTCGCCCCGCCGATCTCCTCGTCGGTCACGAACTGGAAGCCGACGTCTGGCGGGTCCGGCAGGGCCGCCAGATCCTTCATCAGCCGCAGCAGCACCGCCGCCGCGCCCTTCATGTCCTGGCTGCCACGCCCGTAGATGCGGCCGCTGTGGATCACCGGCTCGTACTGCTCGGGCCGCGCCGGCACCACGTCCAGGTGAGCGTTGAGGAACACCTCCGGCGCGCGGGTGTCGTGCAGGGTGGCCACCAGGCTAGGTTTGCCCTGCGACTCGAGCCGCCGCACGTGGAGGCCGGGGACGGCGCGCGCGTACCGCTCGGCGTAGTCGATCGCCGCGGCGAGCGCCTCCGGCCGGTCGGCCGTGGACGGGATGGCGATGAGGTCGCAGGTGACGGCGACCAACTCGTCGCGGAGCGAGAGGGTCATGGGAGACCTCCGAGAGGATAAGACAACGTGACAAGGTGACAGGCAGGAGTAGTATACACGGAATGCTGGCATGGGTGGGGCAGGGGAGGGGCATGTTCCGCCTGAAACCCCCACCCTCACGCCGCGCCGCGCCGCCGCAACCCACAGGCCCACGGCCGTCGATCGGGCGCGACCTGCGAGCCGGCCTGGATGCCGTGCTGCGCAACCGCTACATCCGCCTGTTCGTCCTTTGTTCAGCGCCGGCCAACGTGTTCATCAACATGCACCTCGCGATCTACGTGTTGTACCTCACGCGCGAGGTGGGCTTCGCGCCGGCCACGATCGGGACCCTCTACACGCTGGGCGTGGAGCGCATCATACGGCGGCTGGGCTTCGGCCGCGCGATCGTGACCGAGACGCACGCCGTGGGACTGGCGGCCACGGCCATCCCGTTCGCGAGCCTGGCGGGCGACCTGGCGCTGCCGCTGCTGCTGGCGGCGCACCTGCTCTGGAGCCTGTGGTTGCCGGTCTACACCGTGAACGCGGCCGCGCTGCGGCAGGCGATCACGCCGAACCACCTGCTCGGCCAGGTCACGGCCAGCGGGCGCTGCATCTCGTGGGGCGCCGTGGCCGTCGGCTTCCTGATCGGTGGGGCGGTGGCCGAGCAGATCGGCCTCCTACCGGCGCTCGCCGTCGCCGGGCCGAGGCTGTGGGCCTCCGCGCTGTGGGTCATCCGCTCGCCGATCCGCGCGCTGGCGGCCATGCCCACCGCGAGCGAGGGAGCGGCGTAGAGGAAGGGGCAGGGAGGGCCGGCCCTCCCTGAACCCCCTCTCCAGCAAGGGTACGGGGCCGCAGACCCCCGAAAAACCCCTCGCGGGTTCTTTGTGGAGGGGCGCAGCCCCTCCCCACCTCCCCGTGGGGTGCGGGGGCGGTGCCACCACGTACGTCGTGTAAGTCACAGACGTGAAAGGAATGCTATGCACCTCGCGATCATCTCGGACATCCATGGGAACTGTCTCGCGCTCGACGCCGTCCTGGCCGACCTGAAGGCCCACCCGGCGGACGAGATCCTCTGCCTGGGCGACGCGATCCAAGGCGGCCCGCAGCCGGCGGAGACGGTGGCACGGCTGCGGGCGCTCGGCTGTCCGGTGGTGATGGGCAACGCCGACGCCTGGCTGCTCACCGGCGAGGAGACCGGCAGCGAGGACATCACCCCGGAGCGCCTGCGCCAGCTCCACGAGGTGCGCGCCTGGTCGCTCGCGCAGCTCTCCGAGGCCGACCGGGCCTTCATCGCCGGCTTCGCGCCCACCATCGAGCTGCGCCTGGAGGGCGGGCGCGCCCTGCTCGGTTTCCACGGCTCGCCGGCGTCCTTCGACGACCTCATCCTGCCACACACGCCGGACGAGGAGTTCCGCCGCCTGCTCGGGCCCTACGCCGATCGCCTGCTCTGCGGTGGGCACACCCACGTGCAGCAGATCCGACACCTGGGCACGAGCTTCTTCTTCAACCCCGGCAGCGTCGGGCTGGCCTACCGGCACGACCAACCCGAGGAGGGGTTCCGCGCCGACCCGTGGGCCGAGTACGCGCTGCTCACCAGCGATGGCGCCCGGCTGGCGCTCGAGTTCCGCCGCGTGCCGTTCGACGCCGCCGCGCTGATCGCCGTGTACCGCGCCAGCGGGCGGCCGTATGCCGAGCGAGCCGCGGCACAGTACGCCCCGGCGCCTCACCCCTCCGGCGGCATCCAGTCGCCGTCCTCCGCGCCGGAGAGCGGCGCGTCGGCGGTGTAGATCTCGCCACGCATGCGCCGCGCCAGGTCGATGATCGACTGGCCGTAGGTGGTGCCTGGCACCGCCCAGCGGCCGTTGAGGTCCACCCAGCGCGGCGCAACCCCGCGGCGGTCAGCGGGGAGCGGCCGGTAGGCCAGCGCCCGCGCGATCAGGGCGCGCTGCGCGTCGCTCGCGTCCTCGTCGCGCAGCGCGTAGGCCAGCAGCCGCCCCAGGTGCGCCGGGGCCGAGTCGCCGGCCCAGGTGGCGAAGCTGAGGCCCACCTCCCAGCGGGCGCGCTGGTAGTTGTAGGCCCAGCCGGTGGTGTCTGGCGGGGGCGTGCTGCTCCACTGGCCGGTGACGCCGATCCCGGCCGGGTTGCGCTGCGGGCGCAGGCTCCAGAAGCTCGTCAGGTTCCCGGTCTCGTGGGCCATCTGCGCCACGGCCAGGAACCAGTCCATCCCCACGCTCTCCCCCAGCTCACGGTAGGCCTGGAGGATCTGGGCCAGGTCGTAGTCGGTGTAACTCGCGTCGGCGCGCGGCGCGAGCCAGGCCAGCGCCTGCGCCGCAGTGCCGGTGGCCGGGCCGACGATCGGCGCGTCGTCGGTGGGACCGGGCGGCGGGTCCTCCGGCGTGGCCGTCGGCTCCTCCGTTGGCTCCTCGGTAGGGACGGGCGTGGGCGGCGGGTAGCGCTCGACGGTGGGCAGGTAGGCGAAGAACTCGTCGCCCCCGGCGCGGACGATGCCGGCGACGGCGGAGGCGAGTAGCGCGGTGGCCGAGGCGCGCAGGAAGGTGCGTCGGGATGGCATGGGCAAGTCCGTTGGCTCACAGGTCGTACGGCTCCAGGAGCATACACGAGCGCGGCGGGTGGATTTCGCACCGGGCGGATTACGGTTCGATGAGCGGCTCCACCTCGGTCGTTCTACTTGACAATCGCACAGATGTTTTATATCATCTGGGCGTATTAGCTAATTTGCCCAGCAGGGGGTGCAATGGGGACGAAGCTGATCGCATCCACCGAGGCCCAGAACAACTTCGGGCGTGTCCTCGACGACGTCGTTCAGAACGGGACGCGGTATATTATCCGGCGCCGCGGCGCATCGCAGGCCATCATCCTGAGCATCGCCGACTTCGAGCGCATCCTGGCGGACGAAGGCGAGCGCCGCAGGCTCGGCAAGCTGCTGCGCGAGATCAGCCCGGCGTACTCATTCGGCCAGGTTGTCGAGGAGGCGTGAGCCATGATCGCTCTCGAAGCCGTTACGTTCGACTACCAGTTCCAACGGTACAGCACAACGCAGATCATCCATGCGGATTGCTTCGAGTGGATGGGGCGCGTGCCAGCGAACAGCGTGCATGCGATCGTCACCGATCCACCATATGGTGTCAAGGAGTACGACTTCAACCAGATCGAGAAGCGAGCCAATGGAAACGGCGGCATCTGGCGCATCCCGCCGTCGTTCGACGGCAGCAATCGCGCCCCGCTCCCCAGGTTCACGGCACTCAACCAGAAGGAGCGCGACCAACTCTATCGGTTCTTTCTCGAGTGGGCCAGGCTTGCGGTTCACGCGCTCTGCCAGGCGGCCACATCTTCATCGCCAGCAACGCCTTCCTGTCGCAGCTCGTCTTCTCCGCGCTCGTCGCCGGCGGGCTGGAGTTCCGCGGCGAGCTTATCCGCCTTGTCCGCACCTTCCGCGGCGGCGATCGTCCGAAGAACGCCGAAGACGAGTTCCCCGATGTGTGCTCGATGCCACGGAGCTGCTACGAGCCATGGGGTATCTTCAGGAAACCCATCCCGCAGGGGATGAAGCTGAGCGCCTGCCTGCGAACCTATTCGAGGACATGAACTCGCCAACGATGCTGCTGAAGTTGGCCGGCATCAGCATGGACTCCAGGCGCTGAATGCCCCTCGTGTTGAGCTGCTGGTTGACAAAGCCGAGGAAGTCCAAAAAGCCTTCCATCGCTGCGCGTATGTTCGGGACCAGCAAGCCGTAGGGTAGTTGCGCGCTCTGGTTGAGGCCGGAGGCATTGAGCGCAACAGGTACGCACGCCTGTCGCTCGGGATCTGGCGTCGCCGACATAGCCTCTCTATCTCCCTCGGCGCCGCAATGCAGGCAATCGAACGCCGAGCGTCTACCGCTCAGTCGCGGCCCGTGGTAGTGGCGATGTCGGCCTCGTTGCCCGCTGCGTCGGCCAGCGTCCACCACGCCGGCGCGAACTCGTCGCGCACCATCCGGCCGCCGGCGGCGAGCGCCGCCGCGATGCGCGACGTGGCCTGCTCGTGCGGCACCCAGATCGCGACGTGGATCGCGCCACCGCCGTCCGGGCGCGGTTGATCCATGCGCTCGAACCAGAACCCCGGCCAGCGACCGCGCGGATCGACAAGGTCCTCGTCGGGGCTGTCACGCCGCGGCTCATACCCCAGGACGGCGCGCCAGAACGGCATCACCTCGGCGGGCACGCTCGCGCCCGGGATGACGATCAGGCTTTGGACCGCCGACGGGTCGGCCGTAAGGCCCAACCTGCGGGCTGCTGCCGAGATCTGCCGGGCCAGCTCGATGTCGCGCTGGCTCATCCCGTAGTAGTCGTCGGTGTAGGTGATCAGACGCACGGTCACGCCGTCGGGTCGCACGTCGATATCCGGTGGGTGATCTTCGACGCCCGGCACCTGGCTGATAGTCTGGACGAGCCGGGCGGACGCTGCGAACGACCCGGTGCGGAAGTACGCGCACGCACCGTCGCCGATCACGCGCCAATCCTCGACGCCCTCGGACTCGTGGAACTCCTTCGGGCTGATCTGGGCGGTCATGCGGGCCTCCTTATCGCGCGATCTCGATCCCGTTGCGCTCCAGCGCGGCTCGCAGCTCGCTGAGCCAGCTCAGCGCGAGTCGTCGCCCATTCGGGAACGCGTCGCCTCGATCCCAGCGCCACGTTATCACCATCGCAAGCATGAGGACCCGGCACTCGCGCACGAGCCCTTGATCGGCGCCGGGATAGTGCGTGCTCACCTCCTCGGGCGCATGGGCGATGTCGAACTCGACCGGCCCGCGGCAACCCGTCTCGAGGTCTGCGAACAGCAGTCCGTTCTTCGTTCTGAGCACATTGCCGGGGTGCGGCTCGCCGTGGAGCAGCTGCTCGGCGCTGCCCCGCTCAGCGATCCTTCGCCGCAGGCTTCGCAGCGTGGTGCTGAGCAGCTCGCGGTCCGCGTCAGGGAGCTCTGGGGTGTGGTCGCGGCTCCCGACCAACGACTGAGCCTCCGCGACCCGATCGATGAAGTGTGGCGTCGCCAGGTCGATCTGCCGCATGCCGGCATGCAGCCGCTCGAGCGTGCGCGCGTAGTCAGCTGGAGCGACCGCTCGCGGCGGCACAGGTTCGTAGTAGGTCCACAGCGTGACCACGAACCGTTCATGGACGTAGACCCGCGGCTCGACTCGCGGGTCGAGTGTGGCGACCGGGCTCTCGGTTTCCGCGAGCCGTTGAGCAAGCGTGACTTCGAACTCGGCGCCCGCCTGATGCGCGATGGGGGCGACTCGGGCGACGACGTCATACGGGAGCAGGCGCAGAACGAGCCGGTTCGAGGCGTGCAGAACGATCGCGTCCTCGGCTGCCAGGCCAAGCGCCGAGGCGGTCGACATCGCTGCAGCCACTGCCCGTGGAACGTCTGATGCCTGCATAGCGATCCTATCTGCTTTGTAACCGCGCACCAGCGCGGAGCGGGGGTGTGGGGGCGCAGTCTCTGCGAACGCTTTTCCCCCACGTTATAGGTCCGAATTGCTAACGGGAAGGGGCCAAGCGTTTAGCGGCTGCCGGAAGGCTGAGAAGGATTTGTGAGATAGTACTCCGGTCTCACCGTCAAAGCGCTCTCGCCATTCCCTGATATGCCATCAAAGCCCGCTTTACCTCCGCTCGTAGAGTAGGTCAAAATCCTTCCTCCATGTGCGGCCCTCATCGTCTGATGCCTCCCAACGACCTGCAATACGATCCTGTTCCACATCACCTATGAAGCGCTGGTGGAAGTCGGGGTCCGCGCGGCTGAGCGTCCACCGCCCATCCTCGAACGTCATGGCGAAGACACGACACACGCCACGGTTGTCGTGGTACAGCACCTCATATGCCTCACGCGCGTCACTTCGCCCGATAACGAGAGTCAGTTCGCCGTCGAGCTCGGCACGCATGGTCAGGAAAGCGTCTCCGAGCCACTCGATCGTCGCCGAGCCATATACCTGGCTGCCAGCCGGTTCGAGAAACCAAGCGTCCGATAACGTCAGTTTCCAGTTGCCGACTAGCACGTTAAGATTCTCAAGCGCCTTGTTACGCATAAGTGCCTCCGCATCCACTCCTACCATTGGCTTGCGACATGTTTACTCCTTTCTGGCAATCTGCCTCTTTCTGTGAGCAAGTTGATACCTCGACACCGCTGCCGCTTTGTATCCATCCTAGAACTCCTCACCATAGATGCCCAACGGTCTGCGCATCACCTGCGCCGCACGGATATATCAGGATTGACTACCGTACAGAACTTTTGAGCGGGTGCTGTAGTGCCGGGATCAGCTGTATTGGTAATCCAGGTGGGATGGTCCGTCGATGACGCAAACAATACGCCAGCAGCCGCAAGCCCAGCGAGAACAGACTGAGATCAC
>DATMBA010000752.1:0-7921 GCA_035559635.1 Roseiflexaceae bacterium | reverse complement strand
TCGGAGGGGCTGCGCCCCTCCGAAAACGGGATTGTGTGGGGGCCGCAGGCCCCCACACCCCCATGCGCGTGCGCGCAAACGGTCACGTGAGCGCGAACCTTGTCTTATGAGCGCCGCTCCTTGATCCGCGCGGCCTTGCCCGTGAGGCCGCGCAGGTAGAAGAGGCGCGCACGCCGCACCTTGCCGCGGCGCACCACTGAGATGCTATCCACCCGCGGGGCATTGACCAGGAAGGTGCGCTCGACCCCGATGCCGTGCGAGGCGATACGGCGGACGGTGAAGTTCTCGTTGATGCCGCCGCTGCGCTTGCGGATCACCACGCCCTCGAAGTCCTGCACGCGCTCGCGGTTGCCCTCGACGACGCGCACGCCAACGCGCACCGTGTCGCCGACGTCGAAATCCGGCACGTTGTTCTTCATCTGGCGGCGCTCGATCTCATCGATGATCTGCTGGGACATGGCCTGGCTGCTCCATCACATAAAAGAGCAGGGAGAGCGCCGTGGTATACTCGCGACGTACCCCTGCCTGCTTGACGCACTGCCGCAGATTATAGCATAGCGCTGCTGGCGCAGCAAGCGCACCGGCAGCGCTGCTAAGGCGCCGGTCACCTCTTGCGGCGGGGGCTGCGGGGGCCGCAGGCCCCCGCACCATCCCCGAAAACGGGTGGATGCGGAGGGGCTACGCCCCTCCGCGCCTCCCCACGGGGGTTGGGGCGCAGCCCCAAGCATACCTGACCGACGCCCTAGGGCGTCTGCATACTCGGTGCGGCACCACGCCCGGCCCGTGGGGTGCCCGCTGGTCCTGGCCGGGCGTGGACGGCGCCACGTACCCGATTCGATCCGGAAGTATACGGGACGAAGCCCCTCACGCACCCCGCCCAAGCCCCTGGGACGAAAGCGCGCCCGCGGCCAGGGCACTCAGCCCCGCCACCTGCGCCAGCGTCGGCTGAGTGCCGAGCCGGCGTCCCAACGCGTGGATCACCTCGGCCACAACCGCCACCACCTCGTCGGCGTCCTGCTGCGGGATGCACAGCGGCGGCGCGAGTTGGATCACCGGGTCCAGCCGGTCGTCGGCGCGGCAGATCAGCCCACGGCGCCTGAACTGGTCCGAGAGCCAGGCCATGAGGTTCGGCTCCTCCAGCGGCCGCAGGCTTTGGCGGTCGTGCACCAGTTCGAGCGCCAGAAAGAGGCCCATGCCGCGGATGTCGCCGACGTTGGGGTGCTCGCCAACGGCGGCGCGCAGTTCGTGCAGCATGTACTCGCCCAGGGCGCGCGAGCGCTCGCACAGCCCCTCACGCTCGAGGATGGCGATGTTGGCGAGCGCGGCGGCGCAGGAGGCCGGGTGGCCGCCGAAGGTGAGGCCGTGCATGAACTTGTCGGCCTCGCCGCCCAGGAAGGCGTCGCCGATCTCCTTGCGGGCCATCACGGCGCCGAGCGGGGCGTAGCCGGAGGTGATGCCCTTGGCGCATGTCATGAGGTCGGGCGTCACCTCGAGCGCCGTGGAGCCGAACCAGGCCCCCACGCGCCCGAAGCCGCAGATCACCTCGTCGGCGATCAGCACGATGCCGTGGTGGTCGCAGATCTCGCGCACGCGCCGCAGGTAGCCGGAGGGCGGCACGATCGCGCCGCCGCTGTTCTGCACCGGCTCGAGGATCACGGCGGCCACCGTCTCCGGGCCTTCGAACTCGACGATACGCTCGATCTCGTCGGCGCACAGCAAGGTGCAGGCGTTCATGCCGGCGCAGGCACGGCAGCGGAAGCGGTGCGGCAGCGGTGCGTGGCGCGCGCCGGGCAGGAGCGGGCCGAAGCCATTGCGCACGCCGGTCAGGCCGTTCACCGACAGCGCACCCATGGTGGTGCCGTGGTAGGCCACCCGGCGCGCGATGACCTTGTAGCGCTCGGGGAAGCCGCGCCGCCGCTGGTAGGCCCTGGCGAGCTTGAGCGCGGTCTCCACCGCCTCCGAGCCGCCGCTGGTGAAGAAGGTGCGGGTCTGCGGCCCCATCGGGCTGAGCTGCGCCAGCTTCGCGGCCAGCTGGATCTGGGGCAGCGTGGGGAAGGAGAAGGGGGCGGCGTACGGCAGTTCGTGCAGCTGCGCCGCCACCGCCTCGACGATCTCGCGCCGGCCGTAGCCCGCGTTGACACAGAAAAGCCCGGCGAGTGCGTCGATGTAGACCGTGCCGTCCTGGTCCCATACGCGCGACCCCTCCCCACGGACGAGGATCGTGGGCCGCGCGCCGGTACTGGACATGTGCCCCATCTGGAAGAAATGCAGCCAGACGTTGTCAGCGAGGGCGCGCTGCAACGCCGGATCGACCGGGGTCATGTTGTCCTCCTCAAAAGCGTGACGGATAGCTGTGGCTTAGTGTGACCGTCTATTGGGCCTGTACGCTTGCTTGCTGCCCCCCACCAAGCACGTAGGGGCAGGGCGCGCTCAGTTGCTTACTTTCTGGCCTTTGTCGCGCACACCTCCTCATCAAGCCTTTCGGAGCCATGCCTCCGGCGATTTTCGCTGGTAGCGCCTGCCCAGATAACAGGGCCGGTTGGGTTTCAAGGGAGGGCTGGCTCCCCCTTGGCCCCGTCCCCGGTTATCCGGACGGGCTCTTCGGACGGTTGGAGCGGCGCAGCCCGCTCCAACATCGAAAATCAGAACAGGGCATTTTGTTCAAGGGCGGTCCGCCGGAAGGCGTCACCGGCGGGTCGTCCTGGGATCTTACCCCGCGTGCGGGGCAGGTAGGTATCTTTGGCGTTGCCTCCGTCCCAGGCCTGGGCAACTCTCCCTGGTGTACCTCGACGATATCTGCCCTCCTCTCCGGACCCCGGGCCTGCGGCGCTGACCCCCTGGCGACGGGGGACAAACCCGCGCCGGAGTTGCTCGCCCCACACCCGGGCGTCATATCATTGGCAGGACTGACGCGGTGGTGTCGCCCCGCACCTCCACGGAAGGTCTGGAGGGGCTGCACCCCTCCAAACAGAATCCTCGCGGGGTTTTTCGGGGGCCGTAGGCCCCCGTAGCCCCCGCCAGGGATGCCGGCGCTGAGCGTGCTGAAGGTGTCTCAGTGTTCAGCGGCCTCAGCGGCCTCAGCGGGCCGCACCAAGCGCATCACGCGGAAGGCCTCGGCGTAGGCCAGGCCGCTGGCCTTGCCGACTTCGGCGGCCCAGTCGCGCAGCCACTGGCCGTCGCCCACGTCCAGCTGCGTCTTGTGGCAGCGTAGTGCCTCGATCTTACGCTCCAGACCGGCCGCGATATCCACATAGTGCGCATGCGGCCCCTCGCTGTAGGTGATGTACAGCTCGCGCACCTGGTGCGGCTCGAGGCCTTCGGCCAGCAACTCGGGGAAGATCGGGCGGGTAGGCGCGCTGGGGAACACCGCCGTCACGGCCGCCTCGGCCGCAGCGCGGTGGTCGGCGTGGTTGATATACTCGTCGCCGTAGAAGAACGCCGTCGGGTCGCCGCACACCACCCGATCCGGCCTGAGCCGCCGGATGAGGCGGGTCAGCTCGCGGCGCAACTCGATCGTCGGCTCAAGCGTACCGTCCCTGTAGCCGAGGAAGAACACATCCTTCACACCGCAGATCGCGGCGGCGGCGCGCTGCTCGGCCTCGCGCGTCCGCACCAGCTCGGCTAGGTCCGCGTCTGGGTCATTGCTGCCGGCGCTGCCGTCGGTGATGACGCAGTAGTACACCTCGGCGCCGGCATCCGCCCAGCAGGCGGCCGAGCCGCCCATGCTGAACTCCGGGTCGTCCGGATGGGCGAAGATGCCGAGCACGCGCAGCGGCCTGTTCTCTGGCGCAGTCATACCTTCGATTTCATGCAAACGCTTCGTCGTGCCCTCAGTCTACACCACCGACGGGGGTTCTGTCCAGACAGTTCGCCCACTGGGCAGAGGGAGGGTCCACGGGAGGGCGAAGCCCTCCCGTAAAAACCCACCCATCACGATCATCGTGGTGGACCACTAGCGCCGCACGCTATAATGCAGCAGCACCAAAACAGTCCGGAGGACATCATGAGTATCGAGACCATCGTCGCCGAGGCGGTGGCGCAGATCGAGGCCAGCCACAGCGCGCGCGAGCAGGCGCTCGGGCAGTCGCGGGCGCTCACCCGCCAGTGCGCCAACGCCATCCGCGCCGCCCACCGGCGCGAGTTCGAGGGCGCGGCCGAGCTGCTGCGCCAGGCCACCGAGACGGCGCGCGCGCTGCGCTCCGGGCTGGCGGCCCACCCCGACCTGCTCTATGCCGGCTATGCGCAGGACGCGCTCAAGGAGTACGCCGAGGCCGCGCTGGTGTACGCCTTCCTACGCGGCGAGGAGCCGCCGGGGGCGGCCGTGCTGCAGGTGGACCCGGCCGCCTACCTCAACGGCCTGGCCGAGGCGGCCTCCGAGCTGCGCCGTGCGATCCTGGACGGGCTGCGCCGCGGCGAGACGGCCCCGGCCGAGGCGCTGCTCGGCGTGATGGACGATGTCTACAGCCTGTTGGTGACGGTGGACTACCCCGACGCGGTCACCGGTGGGCTGCGCCGCACCACCGATGCGCTGCGGGCAGTGCTGGAGCGCACCCGCGGCGACGTGACGGCCGCCATCCGCCAGGACCAACTCACGGCGGCGCTGGCGGCCTTCGAGGAGCGCATCGGCGCGTCCCGGCCGGGGTCGTAGCGCGATCGCCATGGAGGATGCCGAGGACCCAGCGGGGTGGCCGACTGTAGCGGTAGGACGTACGCGCCCATCCCCCTTCTCTGTGCGCTCTGTGGCCTCTGTGGCAGGAGAGAGGCAATGAAGCAGTCGACGGTCCGGCGTATCGGGGCGGTGCTCGGCATCGCCGTCGGCGTAATCTACCTGATCAACCCCACCGCGGGCGTGCTGGAGTTGATCCCAGATGTGGTGCCGTTCGCCGGGAACCTGGACGAGGCGGGGGCGACGGCGCTGGTGCTGTGGGGCATCCAGCAGCTGCGCCAGAGGGCGCCCGTGCCATTACCGCCCCCCCGCGATCGTCGCTGAAATGGGAGGGGCAGGGAGAGGAGGCGCCCTCTGGTCCCCTCCCTGAAACCATATTCCTGCTCCGCAGGCTTGGCCTGCATACATGCAGAGGAGCCATGGACGACCGGATCCGCGAGGCGCTTGCACGCGGCCTCACCTGCGACATCACCACCACCGGCCGGCGAAGCGGCCAGCCCAGCCGTATCGAGATCTGGTACTTCGTCATCCAGGGGCGGGTGTACATCACCGGCACCCCCGGCCCGCGCGACTGGCACGCCAACCTCCTGGCCGAGCCGCGCTTCATCTTCCACCTGAAGGAGGGCATGCGGGCGGATCTCCCGGCCCGCGCGGTGCCCATCACCGACCCGGCCGAGCGAAGGCGCATTATGGCCGAGGTGCTGCGCTATAACGCCTGGTTCCGCTCCCAGCCCTTCGACCTCGACGCCTGGGTGGCCGGCAGCCCGCTGGTGGCCGTCGAGTTCGAAACACTAACGGCCCAACAGTAAATGGAGCATCCGGCAAGAATCTTGTCACCCCGAGCGCAGCGAAGGGCCTCTCCCCAAGATGTTTCGCTGCGCTCAGTATGACAAACGACGTGCCGGATGCACCACTTAGCGTTTTACTACGCCGCGCTCGCCCGCCGTGCCCGCTGCGTGAAGGCCGCCACTCCCAATCCCGCGCCGACGCTGGTGAAGGCGTCCATGGCGTGCAGCCGCTCCTCGCCGAAGCGCTCCCGCAGCATGCGCACGAAGCGCGGGATGCGCGAGGAGCCACCCGTGCGCAGCGCCACGTCGATCTGGTCCGGCGCCAGCCCCGCGTCGCGCAGCGTCCCGTCCACACAGGCGGCGATCGCGCGCGTCTCCGGGCCGATCAGCCGCTCGAACTCCGCGCGCTCCAGCTCGTGGCGGAGGCCGATCGCGTCCACGTCCATCGCGATCAGCGCCGTGCGCTCGCTCGACAGGCGCCGCTTCGCCAGCTCCACCTCGGTGAACAGCGGCAGCCCGTAGTTGTTGCGCACCAGCGCCCGCAGCGCCCGCAGCTCGCGCGGCCGGTCGCCCGTCGCCACCGCCTGCTCCAGCACCTCCCAGCGGCCGGGGCGGTTCAGCTCCACGATGCTCTGCCAGTCCGCCAGGTGCTCGAGGATGAAGGCCGGCAGCGGCAGCCGGCGCGGCCCGAGCGTCGCGCCGGCGCCGAAGTAGGGCAGCAGCGCGCCCGTCACGATCCGGCTGTCCAGCAGGTCCCCGCCGATCGAGATGCCGCCGGTGGCCAGCACCTCCGGCGCCCGGCGCGGGTCGAGCCGCATCACCGTCGTGTCGAGTGTGCCGCCGCCGAAATCGAAGACGAACACCGTCTGTGGGCCGTCGATCGTCTGCGCGAAGGCGTACGCCGCCGCCACCGGCTCCGGCAGCAGGCGCGGCGCCGGGAAGCCGGCCAGCTCCAGCGCCCGCTCCAGCCGCGCCGCGATCGCCGCCTCGTGCCGCGGGTTGTCGGTCAGGTGCACCGGCCGACCTACCGTCACGCCCGTCACCGGCTCGCCCAGCTGCTCCTCGACGCGCCGGCGCACCTCGCGCAGGTAGGCTGCCACGACCTGCTCCACCGTCCAGCGCGCGCCGAACACGTCCGTCGCCTGGTACGACGGGTCGCGCAGCGCCGTCTTGAGCGACTGAAACAGGCGCGAGGGCACGTTGGCGTCCACGATGGCGTGCACGTCGCGCGTGATCGTCAGGTCGGCGAAGTGCATCTGGATCGTGCCCAGCACCACGTCGCGGTAGATCACCTCGCGGCCGACATGCCCGGCCACGTAGCAGTCGATCGCCGCGCGCCCCACCAACACGTCCCCCTCGCGGCTGATCAGCAGCACCGAGCGCATCACCTCCGGCGCGACGTCGGCCGGGTCCAGCGGGATGAGGCGCACCGCGCGCCCGTCGAAGACCGAGGCGACCGTGGTGGTGGTGCCGAAGTCCAGGCCGATGTGCATCGCATCCTCCTTCCGAACGATTGACAGCCGGCCCAGCGGCGTATACGATGGCAGGACAAACGCACGCAGGCGCGCTGCGCCTGCGTGTGGCTCGCCGGGCGGCGGCGCCGCACCCCTCGCGGGCTGGTGCTGGCGCCCGAGTCTTTGGGCCGAAGTGTAAGGGATTATAGCACGAGAAAGGGGTCTGTCAAGGGGTATAATTAGGTGCTCTGGCGCGGTGTAACGCCGCTTAGGTTGTTCTAGGATCTGGAGTTACACTTTACACCTACATGGCCCTGAAAGCGGGGGCATGTATTCCTTGTACCTCTGATCGGGCAGGCCTTTCGGTCTGGCAGGGAGGGTCTCTGGGAGGGCACAGCCCTCTCGGAGACCCTCCCCTCATTGTCGGGCCTACAGCCGCCGAACAGATTCCTCGAAGGTTGTTGTAGAGGGGCACCGCCCCTCCATGCCTCCGCTGGGGGCGCGGGGATTCCCGCGGCACTCCTGCCATTGTGGCGCGAATCTTCACCGAACTGTCACGTGGCGTGGGTGCAGTTGTGGTACCATACGGGCGCCATGTCACACGCCCGTCTCGCCCCTGGCGCGCGCCCCTCGCGGGTGCGCACTCTCGCCGTAGTGTGTGCGGCGTTGGCGTTGCTCGTGCCGGCGCACGCCGCCCCGCTATACGCTCCCGTGCGCGTCATCGTCGCGCTGGCCGTACCCCCGCCCACCGCCGCGGCCGGGGACCCGCGCGCCGAGCAGGCCGCCACGGCGCAGGCCCAGGATGCCCTCGTCGCCTCCGCGAAGCGGCGCGGCGCTCGTGAGCTGGCCCGTGCTCGCGCGCTCCCCCTGCTGGTGCTGGAGGTCGACCGTGCGGCGCTCGCGGATCTGGCGCGCGACCCGCTCGTGGCTGCGCTGGAGGAGGACCGCCTGGCGCGCCCGGCCCTCGGCACGAGCGCCGCGCGGATCGGCGCGCCCCAGGTGTGGGCCGGCGG
>DATMBA010000751.1:0-13031 GCA_035559635.1 Roseiflexaceae bacterium | reverse complement strand
GGCCGGGGGCGCGTGGCGCCGCGCGCGCAGGGAGGCCGCGCGCCGCCGCACCGCCGGCAGGCGCAGACAGAGCAGCAGCGCCACCGCGGCGCCGTACAGCAGCGGCTCGCGGTAGTCGGACTTGACCAGCCACACGAAGTGGATCACCGCCAGCGGCGCGGCCACATAGACCAGCCGGTGCAGCGCCTTCCAGTGCCTGCCCAGGCGCCGCTGCCAGCCCCTGGTGGAGGTGACGGCCAGCGGCACGAGCAGCAGCAGCGCGCCAAACCCGGCGACGATGTAGCGCTTCTCCACCACCGCCTGCCAGATCAACCCCCAATCCAGCACGTAGTCCAGCACGGCGAAGATCAGCATGTGGATAGTGGCATACAGGAAGGCGTACAGCCCCAGCGGTCGACGCAGCCTGGCGGCCCACTTCAGGCCGAGCAGGTTGCTCAACGGCGTGCAGGCCAGCGAGAGCACCAGCAGCACCAGCGCGGTGTAGCCGCTGCGGTGCGTGATGTCCTGGATCGGGTTGACGCTCAGCCGGCCGGCGGCGAAGTCCCACACTCCCACCGCCAGCGGCGCAAGCGCGGCCGGGTGGATGAGATGAAGCCAGCGGTGCTTATGGCTCTGCATCGACTCAAACAGGCTCTAATAGTAATATTTTTCAAATACGCGGGCGCTGCCCGCAGCGTGGGGGTGCGGGAGCCTACGGCCCCCGCGAACCCCTTCCCGGTGGGGTGTGGAGGGCTTCGCCCTCCACACCCTCCCGTATTTGAACGGTATTGGCTCTAATAGTTTGCCCGCAGATCCATCCCGGCGTACAGCCCTGCCACCTGCTCAGCATAGCCGTTGAACGACAGCGTGGGGCGGCGGCCAAGCTCGCCAATGCGCCGCTCGCTGGACTGCGACCAGCGCGGGTGCGGCACGTCCGGGTTGACGTTGGCGTAGAAGCCGTACTCGTTCGGCGCCGCGGCCATCCACAGCGAGGTCGGCTGCGTCTCCACCAGGTCGATCTTGACGATCGCCTTGATACTCTTGAAGCCGTACTTCCAGGGCACCACCAAGCGCAGCGGCGCCCCATTCTGGGGCAGCAGTGGTCGGCCGTAGAGCCCGGTGCTGATCAGCGCCAGGTCGTTCATCGCCTCGTCCAGCCGCAATCCCTCCACATACGGCCACTGATACCACGGCTCACGCTGGCCGGGCATGCGCTCGGGGTTGTAGATCGTCTCGAAGCGTACGTACTTCGCCGGCGCCGCCGGCTCGACCGCGGCCAGCACCTTGCGCAGCGGGAAGCCCAACCAGGGGATCACCATCGACCACCCCTCAACGCAGCGCAGCCGGTAGATACGCTCCTCCTCGCCGAAGCGCCGCGCCAGGTCCTCCACCGCGAAGGTCTGCGGCTTGCCCACCAACCCGCCCACCGTGAGCGTCCACGGCGCGGTTGGGAAGTCGCGCGCCATACGGGCCACGGCCTGCTTGTCGGTGGTGAACTCGTAGTAGTTGTTGTAGTTGGTGATCTGCTCGAAGCTGTTCAGCGGGTCGCCCAACTCGTCGGCCATGCCCTTGACGGGGCCTGGGGCCGGGGCGGGGGCCGGCGCGCCCTGCCCTGCCCCGCCGGGAGCGCCGCATGCGCCGAGCGTCGCCGCACCCAGCGCCAGCGCGCCGATGCCGCGCATGAACTGGCGCCGCGAGCGGTAGATATGCTCCGGGGTGATCTCGGAAGAAGGAATCCTGCTCATCGCCCTGCCCTCCGCGTTGCCACCGCGCCTACTCTTCAGTACGGAGTCCCCCGTACCGCACGATCTGTGACACAGGGTAGCCGGGACATGTTAGCAAGATCTAAAGCCAATCCTTTTCAAATACGCGGGCGCTGCCCGCAGCGTGGGGGTGCGGGAGCCTGCGCTCCCCGCGAACCCCTTCCCGGTGGGGGTGTAACCCATAACCTCTGATCCTACCCCAGCACCTCAGACAGCTTCCGCACCTCGAAGCCCATCGCGGCGAAGCGGTCCAGGATGGCGGGCAGGGCGGCGGCGGTAGGCGCGCTCCCGCAGTGGGCGAGGATGATCGCGCCGCGCAACTCCTCCGGCGTGAGCCTGCCGGTGACGCGCTCCAGCAGGAACGCGGGGGTCTTCGGCTCGCCCACCGAGTCCAGGCTGTCCAGCGTCCAGTAGACCGGCAGGTAGCCCTCGGCCTGCACGACGCGCTGCACGCGCTCGTCGTAGGCGCCAAAGGGCGGGCGGAAGAAGGGGCGCAGGGTGGCATCGGGCGCGACCTCGGCCAGCGCGGCCTCGGCGTCCGCCAGTTCGCGGCGGATGACCTCGTCGTCCGCGGTCGTCAGGTCCGGGTGGCCGTAGGTGTGGTTGGCAAGCTCGTGGCCGTCGGCGACGATCTGCCGGGTGAGGTCAGGGTTCTCGGCGATCCAGCGCCCGGTGAGGAAGAAAGTGATCCGCACGCCGCGCGCGCGCAGCGCCTGGAGCATGCGCGGGGTCGGCTCCGCGCCGGCGCCGGCGTCCAGCGTGAGCGCCACCCACGGCCGGTCGGTCGCGCCGCGCTGCACCATGATCGGCTCGTTGTCCAGGGCGGACACCGCGCCGGCCAATCGTGGGACGATCAGCGCACGGCCGGGACGCGGCGGGCCGCCGAGCAAGTTATAGGCGGCGATCAACTCGGGCGTGCTGCCGCCGTTCGCCGCGATCTGCTCCAGCGTCTCGCCCTCCGCCACGATGTGCCCGGCGTACCCCTCGATGGCGGGGGACGGGGGTTGGGGGACGGGGGTTGGGGGCGGAGGGCTGGAAGTGACTACGGCGGTCGCAGCCTCGCTGAGCACAGCGGTGGGGCGTGTGGCTGTCGCCGGGACCGCAGACGGGCGGATGGCCTCGGCCGTCGGCTGCGGCGTGTTCGTCAGAACGGTAGCCGTCAACTGCCGGTCCGCCGCCCCCTCTGCGCGCAGCAGGTCGTTCAGCGCCCAGCCGAGCGCCAGGCCGGTGAGCAGCGTAAGAATGAGCAGCAAGAGGCTGGTATTACGAGGTGGATCGTGATTCATCTGTTGTTGTTGCACGGCGTTGGGGCAGCGCGTTGCATGGCGACGCCAACGATCGCGGCCCTACCGCTGCGCGCGGCCCTACCGCTGCGCACGGATCTTCTCGCGCAGCACCCCGCGCAGCCGCTCCACCTGCTCTGGGCCGGCGAGCGCGCGCTTAGGGATCACAGAGTAGGCCCAACGGCCGAACACCAGCACGAACACCCGGTCGCTCTCCAGGTAGCCAGTGTACCTGTCCCACGGGCGGCTGACGCGGTTCGACCCGATGGTGAAGTGTGTGCCGCGCTCATCGATCACCGTCTCGTACGGCTCGCGGAGCGCGACGCTGCGGCGGTAGCCGGCAGCCAACACGACAAGCGGCACCGGGTCGAGCCACAGGAAGGCCCCTAGCACGAACAGCAACCCCGGCCCGAGGCCCAGGCCGGCGGTGAGGGTGAGCCACGCGCCGAGGAAGATCACCAGCGCCCCGAGTCCCTTGTAGATCTGGTGCTTGCGCGTGCTGCGCTGGTACAGGCGCGCGGCGTGCATCAACTCGTCCAGCTGCTGGGTGTAGCGCAGCATCAGCGTGCCGGCGCGGTCCGCGGCCTTCGTCGTGCTCGTCACGGGATCACCAACTCCTGGCCGGGGCGCAGGCTGTCGGCCTCCTCCGGCGTCATCTGGTTGGCGCGCAGGAGATCCGGCACGCTCACGCCGAACTGCTCCGCGATCGAGCGCAGCGTGTCGCCCGACTGTACGGTGTAGCGCCGCGCGCCAGCCGGCTCTGGCGTCGCCGTGGGTGGCTCCAGCGTCGCCGTGGGTGGCTCCGGCGACGCTGTCGGCTCCAGCGTCGCTGTCGGTGCTTCCGTCGGCTCGCTGGTGGCGGTGGGCGGGGCGGTGGGCGGGGGCGGCAGTGTCGGCGGCGCCGGCGCCGCGCCCGGCTCGCCGTGGTCCGCATGGTCGGCGTCCGAGGGATCCGGAGCGGCCGTGGCGCCCTCCAACCCCGGCGGGAGCGCCAGGGCCTCCTCGGGGGGGGCGGAGACTGGCAACAGCACGGTGAGGCCGCCCACCCGCACACGCGACACGTCGCTGCGTGCCAGCACCAGCACGCTCCCCGCCGCAGTGGCGAAGATCAGCGCGGCCGCGGCCGTCAGGTGGGACTGGGCGATCCGCGGCGCGAGCAGGCGGAGCACACCGGCCCCGACCACCGGGAGCACCAGCGCAAAAGTGAGCAGCAGGAGTACCAGAAATTGTGACATCGCACCTGTAGGGGTGGGGCAGGTGTATCGATCGAGCCGACGCTGCCGCCCGTGGCGCCTGCTCCACCCAACGCTATTGCCGTTCCAATGGGGCCCGATCAGGAAGGTGAGTCACCGCTCCGTCAGGCGCGCCACCGTGACCCCCTCGCCGCCCTCGGCGGCGCTGCCGCTGGCGAACGACTCCACCAGTTTGTGGCCCTTGAGCACATCGCGCACCACCTGCCGCAGCGCGCCGGTGCCCTTGCCGTGGATGATGCGCACCATCGGCAGGCCGGCCAGGTAGGCATCGTTCAGGTAGCGGTCGAGCCGGTCGGTCACATCGGCGGCGCGCCAGCCGCGCATATCGATCTCGATCGAGACGTCCGGCACGGCGGGGAGCGAGGGGCGCTGCTCCACGGCACGCTGCCTCCCCCGGCCGTCGTCCCGCTTCTCGCGTCGCAGCTCGGAGAGCGCAGCCTGCATGCGGAAGCCGCCCACCTGCACCTCGGCGCTCTGCTCCTCCTCGTCCACCGAGATAATCTCGCCCACCAGGCCGACCGAGCGGACGAAGACGGTGTCGCCCGGCTGGAGCGGGCGTGGCGCCTGCTCGGCGGGCGGCGCGGACGGCTTCGACGTGGCGGGCGCGCCAGGGCGGGTCTGCGGCACCTGCTCCCGCACCTCCGCCAGGCGCCGCTCGGCCTCCTCCATCCACTGGCGGGTGAGCGACACCGAGCGGAATTCGTCGCGCAGGCGGCGCAGTTGGCTGCGGACCTCGCGCAACTCGGCCTCGATCGCGTCGCGCGCCGCCTGCCACTCAGCCTCGCGGCGGGCCTCGAACTCGTGCAACTCGGCCGCCAGGCGGTCGCGGTACTTCTCCGCGTCCTCCCGCAGTTGCTCGGCGCGCGCCAACTCGGCGGCCGCGGCCGCGCGCTCGCGGTGGATGCCGGCCAGCAGGTCCTCCACCTGCGCGTCCTCGCGGGCCATCGTGGCGCGGGCGCGCTCCACCAGCGCCGGGTCCAGCCCGAGGCGCGCGGCGATCGCCAGCGCGTTCGAGCGGCCAGGCAGGCCGATCGTCAGCCGGTAGGTGGGCGCGAGCGTCTCGACATCGAACTCCACCGAGCCGTTCTGCACGCCAGGCGTGGCGTAGGCAAAGGCCTTCAACTCGGCGTAGTGCGTGGTAGCCACCCCCAGCACGTTGCGCTCCAGCAGGCGCTCGACGATCGCACGCGCCAGCGCGGCGCCCTCCACCGGGTCCGTGCCCGCGCCAAGCTCGTCCAGCAACACTAGCGCCAGCCCCGGCTCCTCGTGCACCGGCTCCAGTGGCGCCCACTCGCCCGGCTCCACCTTGCGCCAGTTGCTCATCCGCTCCAACTCCTCCTCGGATGGCGCCGAACGCCGAACGCCGAACGCCGAACGCGAGGGTTCATCAGCCGCGGCGTCGTTGGTCGTTGATCGTTGGTCGTTGGTCGTCACTCCGTCCAGCGCTCGCAGGATGCGGAGGATGTTCGTCATGTGGGACGAGAAGGTCGAGAGGCTCTGCTCGATGCTCTGCTCGTCGCCGATGTCGGCGAAGACCTGGCCGAAGACCGGCAGGCGCGAGGGCTCGGCGGCCGGGATGTGCATGCCGGCCTGCGCCATGAGCGCCAGCAGCCCGGTGGTCTTGAGCGCCACCGTCTTGCCGCCGGTGTTCGGCCCGGTGATCAGCAGCAGCCGGAACTCGCCGCCGAGGTGGATGTCGATCGGCACCACCGTCTTCTGGTCCAGCAGCGGGTGGCGCGCGGCGGTGATGCGCAGCAGTGGCTCGACCGTTGAAGATTGAAGATTGAAGATTGAAGATTGATCATTACCATCGTCACTCGGCAACGCCGAATCTTCAATCTTCAATCTGGAATCTGCCATCTCGACGATCTCCGGCTCGACGCACCTGAGCGCCAGGGCGTAGCGGGCCAGCGCGAAGGCCAGATCGATGTCGGCCAGCGCCTCGACGCCGACGTCGATCGCCTGGGCGTGGTCGCCCACCTGCTCGGAGAGCTCAGCCAGGATGCGCTGCACCTCCTCCTGCTCGGCCAGTTGCAGCTCGCGGTACTTGTTGTTCAGCTCCACCACCGCCATCGGCTCGATGTAGAGCGTGGCCCCGCTGGCCGACTGGTCGTGCACCAGGCCGCGGATGTTGCGGCGGTGAGAGGCCTTGACCGGCACCACATAGCGGCCGTTACGCACGGTGATGATCGGCTCCTGGAGCGACTCGGACTGCGAGGAGCTGATCAGGCTCTGCAGCTTCTCCTGGAGGCGGGAGAAGGCGATGCGCACCTCGACGCGCAGCCGCGCCAGGGCCGGGCTGGCGTTGTCCAGCACCTGGCCGTCATCGCCGACAGTGCGGGCGATGGCCTCCTCGAGCGCCGGGAGGGTTGGCAAGTCATGCGCCAGTTCGCGCAGCAGCGGGAAGCGCTCCTCGGGCAACTTGAGCAACTGGGCGCGCAGGCGGCGCGCGCTGGCCAGCGTGGCGGCGATCTCCAGGAAGTTGGCGCCCTCGAGCACCCCGCCGCGCCGCGCCAGCCCCACCGCCCCGCGCACATCGCGCGCCCCGCCGATGCTGACGTCCGGCTGGTCGTCCAGCAGGCGGCGGGCCTCACCGGTGCGGCGCAGCCGCCGGCGCACCTCGAACGGGTCGGTGCTGGGCACGAGCGCCAACGCCAGCGCACGCGAGGCCGAGAAGGAGGTGTGGCGGGCGAGTTGGGCCAGGATCTTCGGGAACTCAAGGGTCTCAAGGGTCTGCTTGCTAATAGCCATAACTGCTGAATCTCTCATGCAACATGAGAATCGACTTCTCGCGCCCGGCCCAGCCCCGGATCTAGGGCAATACTTTTCAAATAAGCGGGCGCTGCCCGCTGCGTGGGGGTGCGGGGGCCTGCGGCCCCCACGAACCCCTTCCCGGTGGGGGTGTGGGGGCGGATGCGCCGCCCTCACACCCCCACCGGGGGAGGAAGTGGAGGGCTTCGCCCTCCACTTCCTCCCGTATTTGAAAGGTATTGGATCTAGGGCCTAACCGCAAACGGCGTTTGCGGGAGCTTGGGGGCTGCGCCCCCAAAAATCTCCTCAAAGGTTCGTTTGGAGGGGCACAGCCCCGCCAAACCTCCCGCTTTGCGGATACGCCCTAGCGCACACGGAAGATCAGGTCAGCCTCGGCCGGGAGCACCGGGCGCACCGAGGCATAGATCAGCGGCAGGATATTATGGGCGAAGAACGCCACCAGAACCGACGAGCGCACCGCGGACTGGAAGGCCTTCATGAACGGCCAGGTCAGCACCCCGCTCGGGTTGCGGAAGACGAACAGGCTCTCCAGCAGCGAGGCGAAGATCCCCAGCACCAATCCGCCGAGCACCAACCCGAGTAGCGTGCCCATCACACGGTCCACGAAGTCCAGGCTGGCCGGCATCTTCGCGTAGCGGAAGGTATACAGCCCGGCCACCGTGAGCAGCAGGAAGCCTAGCAGCAGGATCAGACCGAACGCCGTAATCTGACCCACCTCCAGCGTGGTGCCGAAGCGCTGGCGGAAGAAGCGGCCCACCAACTGAAAGTACAGGCTCGCTAGCACGATGCTGACGTAGAAGGAGACGATCGCGATCACGAGCTTGATCGTGCCCTGGAAGAAGCCGAGCGCCAGGCCACCGAGCACGAGCAAGATAAAGAGCAGATCGACCCCGTTCATGGCCCCTCCGTGGTATCATCGTGCATGAGCCGCCGCGTCATTATAGCATAGCGGTGCGCGGCAGCGCGTTCCACCGCAGGAAGGACGCGCGATCCGCCCTCCGTCCCTTGACACGCCGCCCCCGCGCGTGATAAGATCGTAGCCAGCGAAACACAGCAGGCGCCGACGAGGACGAGTAGCCAGGCCACAGCCCTCAGGGAGGGCGCGTCACCGACTGCGAGCGCGCCCGGTCGAGAGCCCGGCGAAAACCACCTCCGAGCCGCCCCCCCAACGCCGCACGGTCAGTATGGGGGCACGGGTACGCCCGGTACAGCGACCAGAGAGATTGAAGATTGAAGATTGAAGATTGAAGATTGGGCGGTCGAAATCCCTCAATCTGCAATCTGTAATCTGCAATCTGTAATCTGAATGTGGGTGGAACCACGAAGCGACCCTTCGTCCCATTGCGGGCGAGGGGCTTTTTGTTTAGGTGCAGATCCTATGAGCTATCACTCCGACCGCCCCGTGCGGTACAGCCGCAGGCGCCCGCGCTCGCGCAATCGGGCGCTCGGCTGCCTGGTGGCGCTGATCTGGGTTGTGCTGGCGCTGGTGCTCGGCTACCAATACTTCCTCCGCCCCAGGGTTAGCGAGATGGTGGGGCGCGCGATCGGGCGCCAGATCGGCTCGGGCCCGCCTGGCACCACCGGCCCCGCCGGCCAGATCCAGGAGGGCGCGGCGCGCACGCTGCCCACTGCGGTGGCCGCGCTCCCCGAGGGCGAGGTGCGCATCACCGAGGAGCAGGCCAACGCCTACATCGCCGCCAACCCGGAGGCGCTCGCGCCGCTCGACTCGCTGCGGGTGCGCTTCACACCGGGGTTGGTGCAGGCCGAGCTGCGCGCCTTCGGCCAGGAGAGCACCGCCAGCGCCGGGGTGGCCGTGCAGGCCGGGCGGCTCATCGCTGTGAACCCGCAGCTGGACGGCCCGCTCAGCGCGCTGATCACGTTGGACGACCTGCTCGCGCCGATCCAGCAGCAGCTGAACGACGAGCTGGCCGCCAGCGGACGCCGCGTCACCGATGTGCGCGTGGAGCAGGGGGTGCTTGTGCTTACCGTCGAGTGATGCGTGATGCCTAAGCCCGGCGCGTAACGCGGAACCCGTGAGCCTGAGTCCTGATGCGTGATGCATAACCCGTCGTACCATTCATCACGAGTTGCCGGCTGCGGAATCGCAGGGGGCGCCGGCCAGGACTGCAAGGGCTGACAGGAAAGCGCTGAAAAACAGCCGGCATCGCTTCACGCAGTACGGATTACGAATGACACGATCTATGGAGGCTAGAGATGCCTGTCACACCAGACAAAGACCCATACTACCGGCTGCGCCACTCGGCGGCCCACGTCATGGCCCAGGCGGTGCTGGAGATCTTCCCCGAGGGCAAGATCGCCATCGGCCCGCCGATCGAGGACGGCTTCTACTACGACTTCGACCTGCCACGCCCGCTCACGCCCGAGGACCTGGCGGAGATCGAGCGGCGCATGCGGCGCATCATCGGCGGCAATCACCCCTTCCAGTACCGGGTGGTGAGCGCCGAGGAGGCCCGCGCGCTGTTCAAAGACCAGCCCTATAAGCTGGAGTTGATCGAGGGCCTGGCCCGCGGCGCCGACGAGTACGGCGAGGCGCAGGCGGGCCAGGCCAGCGCGATCGCCGCCGAGCCGGGCGGACCGGGCGGCGTGGTGATCTCCACCTACCGCCACGACACATTCGAGGACTTGTGCCGCGGCCCGCATCTCGAACACACGGGCCAGATCCCGCCGGACGCCTTCAAGCTCATGAGCGTGGCCGGCGCGTACTGGCGCGGCGACTCGCGCAAGCCTATGCTGCAGCGCATCTACGGCACGGCCTGGAACAGCAAGGAGGAACTGGAGCGGTACCTCTGGCGGCTGGAGGAGGCGAAGCGGCGCGACCACCGCAAGCTCGGCAAGGATCTGGACCTGTTCAGCATCTCCGACGACGTGGGGCCGGGCCTCATCCTCTGGCACCCCAAGGGGGCCATGATCCGCGTCATCGCCGAGGACTTCAGCCGCCAGGCGCACCTGCGCAACGGCTACGACTGGGTCTTCTCGCCACACATTGGCCGCGCCCACCTGTGGGAGACATCGGGGCACCTGGACTTCTACAAGGAGAACATGTACGCCCCGATGGACATCGAAGGCGAGGAGTACTACGCCAAGCCGATGAACTGCCCGTTCCACATCCAGATCTACAAGAGCCACCTGCGCTCGTACCGCGACCTGCCGCTGCGCTACGCCGAGTACGGCACGGTGTACCGCTACGAACTCAGCGGCGTCCTGCACGGCCTGACGCGGGTGCGCGGCTTCACGCAGGACGA
Organism: Roseiflexaceae bacterium; assembly: GCA_035559635.1. GTDB lineage: Bacteria > Chloroflexota > Chloroflexia > Chloroflexales > Roseiflexaceae > CALJIC01. The sequence goes on along the minus strand of DATMBA010000751.1, from coordinate 2,718 downwards.
TGCCCACATCTTCTGCCGGCCGGACCAAGTGGAGGAGGAGATCAGCAAGGCGCTCGAGTTCTCGCTCTATGTGCTGCGCTCGTTCGGCCTCTCCGACTTCAAGGCCTACCTCGCGACGCGTCCCGAGAAGTACGTTGGCGAGGTGGCCAACTGGGACAAGGCGACGGAGGCGCTGCGCCGAGCGGTGGACGAGCACGACCTGCCGTATGAGGTGGACGAGGGCGGCGGCGCCTTCTACGGGCCGAAGATCGACCTGAAAGTGAACGACGCCCTCGGCCGCGAGTGGCAGCTCTCGACGATCCAGTTCGACTTCAACCTGCCAGCGCGCTTCGGCCTGGAGTACATCGGCGAGGACGGCCAGCCGCACCAGCCGTACATGGTCCACCGGGCGCTGCTCGGCAGCATGGAGCGCTTCTTCGGCGTGCTGATCGAGCACTTCGCCGGCGCCTTCCCGCTCTGGCTCGCGCCGGTGCAGGCGGTGGTGATCCCGATCTCGGACGAGAAGCACGGCGCCTACGGCCGCGAGGTAACGCAGCGGCTCGCAGACGCCGGGCTGCGCGTGGAGTTGGACGACAGCAAGGACCGCATGCAGGCCAAGATCCGCCGCGCGCAGTTGCAGAAAGTCCCGTACATGCTTATAATCGGCGACAAGGAGCAGGCGGCTGGCGCGGTGGCGGTGCGCCTGCGCTCCGGCGAGGACCTCGGCGCACTGCCACTGGATGCCTTCATCGCCCGCGTGCAGGCTGAGGTGGCGGCGCGGGCCTGACGAGTGCTATACCCACCCATTGGCGGGGGTGCTTTAGAGGAAACCTTGTCTCTGAAGCACCCCCGTTATTCACAGGACGTACGCGGTGGTGCTGCCCCAGACCCTCAGGGGAGGTTTGGAGGGGCTTCGCCCCTCCAATAAAGATGTGCGAAGACTCTTTTTGGGGGCCGTAGGCCCCCAACCCCCCGGCGGGGCGGATCCCCGCGCCCCCGATTCGCGGGCGACCGCGTCACGCCTGTTATTCACGAGGAGTTCCGCATGGGCCGTTTCTTCCTGGGCTTCGTGGTAGGCGCGCTGATCGGCGCGCTACTTGTGCTGCTCACCATGCAGCGGGACGAGGCCGCCGAGGGCGTGGGGCTGCGGGCCGGCGAACCGGCTGGCCTGGGCGCGCTCCTGGCCGGCGCCCTCAGGGCCGGGCGCGAGGCCGCAAGCGCCAGGGAGCGCGAGTTGATGGCGGAGTATCGCAGCCGGCTGAAGGCCAAGCGTTGAACACGGAGGGCGCGAGGGGTCGCCCCTCGCACCACTCTCTTTATTATTCATTGGGGCGCTGTGCGCGCAGCGCAATGCGAGCATGAACGCTGAGATCATCGCCATCGGCTCGGAGCTGCTGCTGGGCGAGACGGTGGACACCAACAGCGCCTACCTGGCCCGCCAGTTGGCCGCCGCCGGCATCAACTTGTTCCGCAAGTCGGTGGTGGGTGACAACGAGGAGCGCATCGCCGCGCTGATCAGCGAGGCCCTCGACCGCGCTGACCTGCTGGTCTGCACCGGCGGCCTCGGCCCCACGGTGGACGACATGACCCGCGAGGCGGTGGCGCGTGCCGTGGGCCGGCCGCTCGTCTTCCATCAGCACCTGCTCGACCAGATCGAGGCGCGTTTCCGCTCCTTCGGGCGCATGATGAGCGAGAGCAACCGCCGCCAGGCGTACGTGCCCGCGGGGGCGCGCATCGTGGAGAACCCGCGCGGCACCGCGCCGGCCTTCATCGTGGAGGACGCGCGTGGCGTGGTGGGGCGCACGGTGGTGGTGTTGCCCGGCGTGCCCTCCGAGATGCGCTTCCTGTGGGAGACGGCCATCCTCCCTTACCTGCGCGACGTGCGCGGTGAGACGGGCGTGATCTTGGTGCGCACGGTGTACGCCGCCGGCCTGGGCGAGAGCGTGATCGGCGAACTGATCGCCGACCTGATGGCCCAGGAGAACCCCACCGTCGGTATCTCGGCCAAGCAGGCCCAGTACGAGCTGCGCATCGGCGCGCGGGCGGATAATCGGGCCACCGCTGAGGCGTTGGCGGACGAGGCCGAGGCCGAACTGCGGCGGCGCCTCGGCGAGCACATCGTCGGCGGCGAGCCGCTGGGTGCGGCCGTCGTGCGCCTGCTCGCGGAGCGCGGCCTCACTCTGGCGCTGTACGAGGGTACCGCGCACGCGCCGGTGTACCGGGCGCTCAGCGCGGCCCCTGGCGGCGCCGGGCGCATCAGTGGCGCCATCCTGCACCCGCTGGATGAGCCGGCCGACGACGAGGCCGCCATGAGCCTGGCGCGCACCAGCGCCTTCAGCGCCCGCGACCGCTGGCGCACCGCGCTGGCTCTGGCGGTGCAACCGGCGAGCGCCCCCGCGGCAGACGGCTTCACCACGGTGGCTCTGGCCCTGGTTCACGCCGGTGGGGTCGTAGAGGCGGCCCGCCGTATCGACATGCGCTCCGATGACGGGTGGGCCTTTGTGGGCACCGCGGCGCTGGATATGCTGCGACAGCATCTCCTGGCCTCCGCGCCACGTGCTATCAGGGAGGGATCAGGGGAGGGCCAGGCCCTTCCCTGAATTGACTACCGTACAGAACTTTTGAGCGGGTGCTGTAGTGCCGGGATCAGCTGTATTGGTAATCCAGGTGGGATGGTCCGTCGATGACGCAAACAATACGCCAGCAGCCGCAAGCCCAGCGAGAACAGACTGAGATCAC
>DATMBA010000750.1:0-2830 GCA_035559635.1 Roseiflexaceae bacterium | reverse complement strand
GTGATCTCAGTCTGTTCTCGCTGGGCTTGCGGCTGCTGGCGTATTGTTTGCGTCATCGACGGACCATCCCACCTGGATTACCAATACAGCTGATCCCGGCACTACAGCACCCGCTCAAAAGTTCTGTACGGTAGTCAATTCGAATTGGAGATTGCAGATTGCAGATTGCAGATTTCGCACAGCAAGCGTTGATTCACTGCATAATCTTCAATCTTCAATCGTAACAGGACGTACGCAGTCGGCACCTCACGCGGGGGCTCCGGGGGCCTGCGGCCCCCGAAAAACCCCTCGAAGGTTCTTTGTGGAGGGGCGCAGCCCCTCCACACCTCCCCGTGGGGTGCGGGGGGCGATGCCACCGCGTACGACCTGAATCGTGAATCTTCAATTAGCTCCGCCCCAGGCTCCGCTGCCGCAGCGCCTCGAACAGGATCACGCTGCCGGCCACCGCGGCGTTGAGCGACTCGGCCTGGCCGCGCATGGGGATGCCGATCAGCTTCGTGACCCGCTCGCGCGCCGCCTGGCTCAACCCGCCAGCCTCGTTGCCGATCAGCAGCGCGCTCGGCTGCCGCCAGTCCGCCGCGTAGTACGGCATGCGCGCGCCAGCCTCGGCGCCGTACACGTGGTCCACCAGCGCCAGGCGCTCGTCAATCGCCTCCCAGCCGAGATCCTGCGCCAGCGCGAGGCGGAAGTGTGCGCCCATCGCCGCCCGTACCACCTTGGGCGCATAGGCGTCCACCGTGCCCGGCCCGCAGATCACCTCCGCCACGCCCACCGCCTCGGCGCTGCGCAGCAGCGTGCCGAGGTTGCCAGGGTCCTGCAGCCCGTCCAGCACCAGCATCAGGCCCGGCCGGCCCGGCGCCACCGCCGGCCAGCGCGCCAGCGCCACCACCCCCTGCGGATGCACCGTGTCCGAGGCAGCCGCCAGCACCTGCTCGGTGGCCGGGAAGCTGCGCGGCAGGCCCTCGAGCCGCGCCATCAGCGCCCGGCCCGCTGGCGTGGCCGCCAGCCGCTCCGGCGCATAGAGCACCAGTTCCAGCGGCGCCCCGCTCGCCAGCGCGTCCTGCACCAGGCGCACCCCCTCAAGCACGAACATCCGCTCGCGGCGCCGCTCCTTGCGGTCTGCGGCCAGCGAGCGGATGTGCTTGACATGGGTGTTCGCCGTGCTCGTGATCACCCCGCGCGCCGGACCTGCTCCACCACGCTGCTAAAGGCGGCCGGGTCGCGCACGGCCATATCGGCCAGCATCTTGCGGTCCAGGCTGATCCCGGCATGCTTCAGCCCGTTGATCAGCCTGCTGTAGGACATACCGTTGAGCCGGGCGGCGGCGTTGATGCGTATCACCCACAGGCGGCGGAAATCCCGCTTGCGGTTGCGCCGGTCGCGGTACGCGTACGACAGCGCCTTCATCACCGTCTGCCGCGCGACACGGATGCGCCGGCTGCGGCTGCCCCAGTATCCCTTGGCCTGCTGAAGCAACTTATTGTGGCGCTTGCGCACCATCACACCACGTTTGACGCGCATACTCTATTCCTATGCTTGCTGTGTGCTCTACCGGATTGGTCTACATGAAATCGCGGAGGAGGCAGTTTCGGGGGCTGCGCCCCCGGTCCGCCGCTGTGCGCTCCGCGCCTCAGTGCCTCGTGGGGAGGCTGTTGCGGGGGCGCAGCCCCCGCGCTTCCCATGATGAGGGGCGGGGATGCGGGTCCACGAACAGCGCTCTCAGGCCCAGCTGTTCAGCGTTCAGCCTTTAGCGTTCAGTGCTTCAGCGTTCCTAGCGGGCGTGCTTCTTCCCGTACGGCAGGGCCGTCAGCACCATGCGGCGGTTGGCCTTCGCCACCGGCTGCATCTTATCGAGTTGCTGCAGCAGGCGGAGGGCCTTGCGGCGCCGGAAGTGGCCGCGCCTCCCGGTCGCGCGCATGATCTTGCCGCCCCCCGTGAAGGTGAAGCGCTTCGCGGCGCCCTTATGGGTCTTCATCTTCGGCATGAGCTATTCCTCGTCGTCCTCGGCCGTGGTATCGCGGGCCACGCCAGCGGCGGCCGGGGCATTCTTCTCGCGGTCCGGAGCGCTCTCTCCACGGCTCTGCGCTGCTGGCCGTTCGCGCTGCGCCTGTGCCTTCGCCTTCGGGTTGGGAGCCAGCAGCAACGAGAGCGCCTTGCCCTCCATCAACGGCCGCTGCTCGACGATCGCCACGTCGCGCAGGTCTTCGGCCATCTGCTCCAGCATCTGCACGCCGATATCCGGGTGGAAGATCTCGCGGCCGCGGAAGCGCACCGTGAACTTCACCTTATCGCCGTCGAGCAGGAAGCGGCGGGCCTGCTTCGCCTTCACATCCAGGTCGTGCTCGTCGGTCTTCGGCTTGAGACGGACCTCTTTCAGCTCGACCTGCTTCTGGTTCTTGCGCGCCTCGCGCTCCTTCTTCGTCTGCTCGTAGCGGAACTTGCCGTAGTCCATAATCCGGCAGACGGGGGGGATGGCGTTCGGCGCCACCTCGACCAGATCCAGCCCACGCTCCTCAGCCATCATGAGCGCATCGCGCAGCGGGACAACCCCGACCTGGGCGCCGTTCTCATCGATCAGGCGCACGTCGCGGGCGCGGATGCGGTTGTTGATGCGAAGCCGGTCTCTAATTGCAGGGCTCCTTTTCGTATCACCGTACGACAAAACAACACCACGCCCCCAACGGGGGGTGCGGCAATAGCGTAGTATAGCATCGGTGTGCGTATTCGTCAACAAATCCGCGCGGGGCCGGGGGCGGGGGAGGGACAGGGAGGGCACGCCCTCCCTGCGCGGCCTCCAGCGTTCCCGTCTGGGGAGGCTCGGAGGGGCTTC
>DATMBA010000749.1:0-7749 GCA_035559635.1 Roseiflexaceae bacterium | reverse complement strand
GTGATCTCAGTCTGTTCTCGCTGGGCTTGCGGCTGCTGGCGTATTGTTTGCGTCATCGACGGACCATCCCACCTGGATTACCAATACAGCTGATCCCGGCACTACAGCACCCGCTCAAAAGTTCTGTACGGTAGTCAATTGAAGATTGAAGATTGAAAATCGAACATGGAAGTATCGCTTTCACTGCTCAATTTTCTTTTTTCAATCTTCTATCTGCAATTCGTAAATGGCCGTACCGATCGGCATAGCCCATATTGTCACCTTTGCGCTCGCGTTCGGCGTAACCGCCCTTGCGATCCCCCCGGTGATCCGCCTGGCCGAGCGCCGCGGCTGGGTGCAGCGCCCCGGCGGCCGCCGCACCCACATGCGCCCCACCCCGAACGTCGGCGGCCTGGCGCTCTATGCCGGCTTCGTGGCCGCGGTGCTGGCCACCTTCGCGCTCGAGCACCTCGCGCCCTCCCTGCGCCGCTCGTCCTACGAGACGCTGCGGGTGGGCCTGCTGCTCGGCGGCGCCACTTTGCTCTTCCTGGTGATGTGGCTGGACGACGTGCGCGAGCTGCACTGGCTGCCCAAGTTCTGCGCCGAGGTGGCTGCTGGCCTGATCGCCGTCGGCCCCTACCTGTGGGACCAACGGCTCCACCCGCCCGATGACCAGGCCTACGGCGTGGTACTCACCGCCTTCAACCTGCCCTACGCCGGGCAAGTTCACCTCCACAACGCAAGCCCCTGGCTGGCGATCGGCGCCACCGTCTTCTGGCTCGGCTGGATGTCTAACACCATTAACTTCTCGGACGGGCTGGACGGGCTGGCGGCCGGGATCTCCTGCATCGCCGCGCTGATGCTGGCGCTCCACGCGCTCACGATCGCGCCGGCGGCGCAGCACACCATCGCCCTGCTGCCGCTGGCGCTCGCCGGGGCCTGCGCCGCCTTCCTGCGCTACAATTTCCCGCCGGCGCGCATCTTCATGGGCGGCGGGGCCGAACTGCTCGGGTATGTCCTCGGGGTGTGCGCGATCATCGGCGGCGCCAAGCTCGCCACGGTGCTGCTGGTGCTCGGCGTGCCCATCCTGGACGTGGCCTGGCTGATCGTCGCACGCGCCGCCGCCGGCCGCTCGCCCATGCGCGGTGGGCGCGACCACCTGCACCACCGGCTGCTGGATTTGGGCCTCTCCCCCCGCCAGATTGTGGTGTTCTACTATACCCTCAGCGCCGGCTTCGGGCTGCTCGGCATCTCCGGCGCCAGCCCGGCCGTCAAGCTCGCCGCCCTCATCCTGCTGCTCCTGATCGGCTCGGGCACGATCGGGTACGCCGCGCTCACTACGAGGTCACAAAGGCGCGAAGACACCAAGAACATCTAGTCCAGCACCTTTCACAGACGCGGGCGCTGCCCGCGGCGTGGGGGTGCGGGGGCCATAGGGTGTGGCGAACGTTCGTGTGCCGCCGACCACGCCCGGCGGGTCACGCCGCGGGCTCTCACGCTCAAGCCCGCCGGTGCGGGCTGAGGTGCAGGCCGCGCAGGCGGCCTTCGTCAAGGATAGCCCGCCCGTTCACGGGCCGGGCGTGGTGGCGCTGCCCGCGGCGTGGGGTGCGGGGCCATAGGCCCCCGCGAACCCCTTCCTGGTGCGGGTGAGGGAGCGGCTCCGCCGCCACACCCAGCAGGGCCTTCGTGGTTCGCCTCCTCCACCGCGCTTGCCCCAGATGACAGCCCTGTCATCACCCTGACCCCGCCAGATAACAGTTTTCTCCTCGCAGAAACCCCCATCGCCCCGGCCTGCGCCCGGCACAGCGCAGCACGACGCCGCCATGGTACCGCACGCTGCTCATCACACCGCGGAAAGACCCCGCTGGCATTCCTGTAACCACCCGAACCCTGCGCGCCGGCCGGTGGTTTTACAAGTAGCACTCCATCAAACGTGCGGCACTTGTATCAGGAGAGGTCCTATGAGCACCCTCGTCCCACTCCCACGTCGCTACACCCGCGTCAGCAGGCTGCTGCTCCTGGCGCTGCTCCTCGCCGGCGCACTCCTCCCCACCTACACCCGCGCGGCCCACAGCACCGTCACACTCGGATTCGACGGTGGCGCCACTGGCACGATCGTCAACAGCGGCTTCACCACCGTTCTGCCCGGCACCAACGCCCCCGACACCAGCCGCCTCACGCTCGCGAACGGCCAGCTGACCGTGCGGCCCACCGCCGGCGATATCGCGGCGCGCACCGCGCAGGACAACGCCCTGGCGCTCCCCAGCTCCAGCCACGGCGCCTACACTGTCGCTGCGCGCATCCTCGGGCCGCTCCCCAACACCAGCTCGACCTGGTCCGGCGGCGTCTTCGTCGGCCTGAGCGAGCGCTCGTTCGTCCGCGTCAGCGCCGGCGTCGGCACCCGCCGGGCGCGGGCCGAGCGCATCCAGATCGACGTCAACGACAACGGCAAGCTGCGCTCGTCCACCCTCACCCTGCCAGCCGGTACCCTCGCCAGCGTAGACCAGTGGCTCGACCTGTTCCTGACGATCGACCACGGCACCGGCAGGATCAGCGCGCTGTACCGCATCGACAGCGAGAGCGACGCCGACATCCGGCTGGCCACCACCCGCGGCCTTCCGAAATGGCTGCGCGTCCAGGGCAACCAGACGGTCCCGGTCTTCGCCGGCATCGTCACCACCAGCAGCGCCTCCACCACGCCGCCGCTCGCCCTGGCGTTCGACTGGTTCCGCATCTCCGAGACGCCGGTTGTCGCGACGGTCAGTGGCGCCAAGACGGTCGACCTCGAGCAGGTCACGCCCGGCGGCCAACTCACCTATACGATCAACGTCGTCAACAACGGCGCCCCCGCCACCTTCCGCATCGTGGACCCGATCCCGGTGGACACCGCCTACGTGGCGGGCTCGGCCACGGCCTCCACCCCCGGCAACCAGCCGGCGTTCGACGAAGCCAGTGGCAGCGTGGTGTGGCAGGGGGGCCTCAACACCGGCGGGGCGGTGACGCTCACCTTCCAGGTGACGGTCAACGAGGGGGCGCTACAGTCCGGCACGATCATCAACCAGGCCACGCTGACGAACCTGACCACCGGCGGCCTGCCGACGGTCTTCAGCGCGCAGACGGTGGTCGAGGGTGCGCCAGACCTGGCCGGCTCAGACTACACCGCCAGCCCGGCCACCGTCGGCCCCGGCGACATCCTGACCTACACGCTCAATATACGGAACGACGGCACGGCGGACGCCGAGGGCCTGAGCGCGGTGATGAGCATCCCCGCCGAGACGACCTACGTGCCGGGGTCGGCGTCGGCGCCGAGCGGCAACCTCACGATCAACTCGTTCGTCAGCCAGATCGCCTGGTCGGCCGCTGGCCCGCTGGCGCCTGGCGCGGCCGTGCCGATCACCTTCCAGGTCCAGGTGGGCAGCGGCTTCGCCAACGGCGCGAGCATCGAAAGCCAGGCGACGGTCCAGGGGTCCAACGTGCTGCCGCAGTTCGAGGTCGCCCGCGCCACTGTCAGCGTGGTCACGGCGCTGGCCGGCACGCTCGCGGCGGATAAACTCGAGGCCAACCCCGGCGACACGCTGACCTACACGCTGACGGTGCTCAACACCGGCAACACACCCGCTAGCTTCCAGGTGGTGGATCCCATCCCGGCCGACACCGCCTACGTCAACAACTCGGTCACGTCGCCCGCCACCTACGATGGCGTCGGCAGGCTGGTGCGCTGGCAGGGCACACTCGACCCCGGCGCGTCGGCGACGGTCTCCTTCCAGGTGACGATCAACCAGCCGCCGCTGCAGTCGGCGACGATCACCAACCAGGCCACGCTGCTGAACACGAGCGCCGGCGGGACCAGCAGCATGCTCACGGCCACCACGACGGTGCGGGGGACGCCCAGCCTGGCCGGGTCCACCTACACGGTCAGCCCGCTAGTGATCGCGGCGGACACGGTCGCCACGTTCTCGCTCAACGTGCTGAACAATGGCACGGCGGCCGCCACCGGCGCCACGGCGCAGCTGACCATCCCGGCCGGCACGACCTATGTGGCCGGCTCTGCGCGCGCCACCAGCGGCGTGGTCACATTCGACGTCGCGGGCGGGCGGGTGAACTGGAGCGCGGGGACTCTGGTGCCGGCCGGCGGGGTGGTCCAGATCACGTTCCAGGCCAGGGTTGGCAACGGGATCCCGCAGGGCGCCAGGATCACCAGCCAGGCGACACTCCAGGCCACCGGGGCGGGCCAGGTCGTCCGCACGGCCCAGGCATCCTTCAGCGCAGACCCGTTGGGCCCGGCGATGGCGCCGCTCTACCTGCCGATGATCGGGCGCTAGGGCGTATCTGCAAACTGCGTTTGCGGGGGCTTGGGGGCTGCGCCCCCAAAAATCTTCTCAAAGGTTCTTTTGGAGGGGCGCAGCCCCTCCAAACCTCCCGCTTTGCGGATACGTCCTAGGGCGCGTTCCCCGCGAGGCGATAGGCGATAGATCATAGGAGTTCGGCTTCAGCAACTCCTATGACCTATCGCCGATCACCTTTCGCCTCAGCGCTCCTCCAGCACCCGCCCCACCACGAACTTAAGGTAGCGCCCCTCGGGGAATCCCGCCGGCACCGGGTGGTCGAGCGGCTGGCCGGCCTCGTGGATGATCTGCAGGCGGCGGCCGGCCTGCGCCCCCGCCACCGCCAACGCATCTTTGAAGGCCTCCGGCCCCACCTGGCTGGTGCAGCTCGCCGTCGCCAGCAGCCCGCCGGGCGCCACACAGCGCAGCCCGAGCGCGTTCAGCTTCACATAGGCTCGCAGCGCGGCGTAGCGGCTCTGCCTGCTCCTGGCGAAGCTCGGCGGGTCCAGGATCACCAGGTCGAAGGCGCGCCCCTGCCCGGCGTAGCGCGCCAGCAACTCGAAGCAGTCCCCGGTCACGAAGGTGTGGCGCCCGGCGTCCAGCCCGTTCAGCCGGATGTTCGCCTCGGCCGCCGCCGCCAGCCCCTTGCCGATGTCTGCGCTCACCACCGCCCGCGCCCCGCCGCGCAGCGCGTAGAGCGAGAACGCGCCGGTGTAGGCGAAGCAGTTCAGCACCGACCGCCCCGCGCTCAGCCCCTCCACCGTGTGCCGGTTCTCGCGCTGGTCCAGGAACAGCCCGGTCTTCTGCCCGGCCCACAGGTCCGCGTAGAAGTGCAGCCCGTGCTCGACAACGGTGAGATCGTGCGGCGGGGCCTCGCCCCAGAACACCGACGGACGGCGCACGACGAACGACGAACGACGGGCAATGCCTTGTGAAGGTGGAGCGTCGGCGGAATCCGGTTGGTCGCTGGCCGCTGGTCGCTGGTCGTTGGTCTGGCGCTCATCCGTCTGTGTTCGCAAAAGTACGCCCCGCAAGGATGGATCGCAGGCGCGCAGCCCCGCCACCACCGCCGGCAGCAGCGCCTCCACGCTCGCGGCATAGGTGGCGAGCACGGCGTAGGCCCCGTAGCGGTCCACCGTGATGCCGGGCAGCCCGTCGCCCTCGCCGAACAGCCAGCGGTAGGCGGTGCACCCGGCCGCGCGCAGCGGCGCACGCAGCTCCCAGGCGGCCTGCACGCGCTCCCGCAGCAGCCCCTCGTCCGGCGGCGCACGCGTGGCGAACACCCGCACCGCGATCGGCCCCTCGGCATCCCACAGCCCGTAGCCGGACCAGCCGCCGCAGCGTAGCCGCACCCACGCGCCCTGTGCCAGATGCACATGGGGCGGCACGTGCGTGCGGTACACCCAGGGGTGCCCCTGCGCCAGGCTCTCCCGCAGCGCGCCGGGCAGCTGGATCTCCGGTAGCTTCGCCATGCCGGGCATTGTAGCAGAACACGGGGCGCGGAGGTGAGGAAGACCTTCAGGGAGGGCTATGCCCTCCCTGGCCCTCCCCTGAGGCATCGGGCGTAGGCGTTCTTTGCGCCCTCCCACGCCCGGCCCGTGGGGTGCCCGCTGGTCTCGGCCGGGCGTGGTGCAAAGCGGAGACGTTGATATCGCCCTCGATGACCGATAGGCCGATTGACGCCAGCCCATGATGGCTGCTACCATATGATGGCGTTGGCATGGCACGCACAATCTGCAATCTGCAATCCTTATGCACTACACTTACCGCACCGCCGGCCTGGACTGGCTCGACATCTGGCGGCGCATGTACGATGCGGAGCGCGCCCAGGGCGAGCGCGCCACCGCCCCCGGCTTCCAAGTGGGCGAGGACTTCTGGGCCGGCCAGGCCGAGCGCTTTGCCGCCGCAGCCCGGCGCGCCCCCCAGCCGGACGCCTTCATGCAGCGCGTGCTGCCGCAGCTGCGCCCGGACGACATCGTGCTGGACATCGGGGCCGGCAGCGGGCGCTACCTGCCGGTGCTGGCCCGCGCCTGCGCCCACGTGATCGCGCTGGAGCCTTCGCCCGCCATGCGTGCCCACCTGGAGCGGCGCATCGCCGAGGAGCGCCTGGAGAACGTCACCGTCGTCGCCGCCACCTGGCCCGCGCAGGACGTACCGCCATGCGATGTGGCAATCTCGGCCCACGTGGTGTACGGCGTCCGCGAGATCGGCCCGTTCCTGGAACGCATGCGCGACGTCGCGCGCCGCGAGTGCTTCCTGTACCTGGCGTTGCGCCACCCCTCCACGTTCATCAGCCCGCTCTGGCGGCGCTTCCACGGCGAGGAGCGCCTGCCGCTGCCCGGCGGTCTGGAGTGCCTCTGCGTGCTGCACCAACTCGGTATCCCGGCCGGCCTCGAGCTAATCCCGGTCGGCAGCCGTATCACCTTCGCCGGGGAGGACGAGGCCCTGGCGGACGTGCGCTTCCGCCTGCGCCTCCCGCCTGATCCGGCGCGGGACACGGCCATCCGCGCGGCGATCCGCGAACTGTTCGAGCCCGCCGCGGACGGGCAGCTCGCGCCGCCGGACCAGCCGCGCCACGCGGCGCTGATCCGCTGGGGGCGCGATGAAACCTCGGGCGCCGCCCGAGCGTAGCATCTAAGGGGAGATGAGCGGTATCATGATGACATCTTCCGCTGTGCTGTTGGGTCTGATCCTCTGCGCGGTGGTGCTGCTGGCCGTGCTCGGCGCCGTAGGCTTCCTGGCGCTGGTCAAGGCCGGCGTCATCGTGCGGCACGCGGTGAAGCCCACGCACCAGGATCACGGGAACTATACGCTGGACCAGGGCCGCGAGGTGCGCCCCGAGGAGGAGCGCCAGAGCGAACGATCGTGACGCGGCGGCGGTCGGCTTGGACGAACTCGCATGCGTAGCGCACGGGGCGAGGCGGTGATCGTCGGCGTCGGTATCGGAGCCGCCGTGCTGATCATCCGCGCGCTGATCGGCCATGAGCCGATCGCCATCCAGTTGCTGGCGGTGTTCTTCGCCGGCCTGATCCTCGGCGGCTTCCAGCTCGCGCTCGGGCGGCGGCGGCGCCCCAGGCGGCGCTGGCCCGCTCCTGATCCGCCTGTGCCACGGCCGGAAGATGCGCCGCGCCAGCCACCGCCAGCCGCGCCGCTCGACGACCGCAGCCCGGCGTGGACCGGGCTCGCAGCCCCCCTCCCGGCCGCGCCCGATCCCCAGGCACCGGCGGGCGGATCCGCCCCTGCGCTCGCCGAACAGCCGGCTGAGTAGCCGAGAGGCCCCACAGGGTGGATCGAAGGGGGCACAGCCCCATACGCATCAAGCTAAGGCAGACAGAAGGAAGCTCTTGCGGCATCATGGAGTTACCAGACCTCACGATGATGCAGGAGCTTCCCATGAACACGATACCACAGGTGGCAGCGGCCATGCAGCAGATCCTGACAACCA
>DATMBA010000748.1:0-19586 GCA_035559635.1 Roseiflexaceae bacterium | reverse complement strand
CCCCTGAAACCCCACCCTATCCGGGTAGTCCGGATAGGCACTTAGCATGTTCTAGGCCATGATACCACGAATCGCTGAGCGCTGAGGGGGTAAGGCCGCCGCGGGGGTGGGGGCGGCACAGCCCCTCACACTCCCTGGCGCTGAAGAGGGCGTCGCAATGGCGGTGTCCCAGCGGCCTCCGGCTCAGTGCCTCAGCGTTCAAAGTCCCGTAGCAGCCCGCGCAGCGCCCGGATCGCCAGGCGCATGCCGGCCTCGCCGCTGAACCCGCCGGACGGCCCGGCCACCTGCAGGTGCGGCTCCAGCGTGAGGAAGCCGCGGTAGCTGCGCGCGTCCAGCGCCTGCAGCAGCGCCGGTACCTCGCCATCGCCCTCTCCCGCCGGCCGCACGCCTCCGTCCGCGAACACGGCGTCCTTGATGTGGACGTGCGTCACGTACTCGGAAAGCAGCGGCCAGGCCTCGGCCATGGGCCGCACCCCGCACTGCACGAAGTTGGCCGGGTCGAACGCCATGCGCAGCGCTGGCGAGCCGATCGACTCCAGCAGGTCGCGGCAGCGCTCGCCGGTGTCGCCGTAGATCTCCTTCTCGTTCTCATGGAGCAGCGTCACGCCCTCCCGCGCTGCGCGCTCGGCCAGGGCGCCCATGCGCGCCAGCACCTCCTCGCGGTGCTCGGCCGCGCGGCCGGGGGGTACGAAGAAGGAGAAGACGCGGATATTGCGCGTCCCCAGGGCTTCGCACGCCGCCACTGCCCGCTCCAGCCGCTCCAACTCGAAGTCGCGCGGCAGGGCCAGGTGGGACTTGCCGATCGGGCTGCCGACGGCCGAGACGCCGAAGCCGCGCTCGTCCAGCAGCGCTCGCGCCCGGCGCAGTTCGTCCCGCTCCAGGTCCAGCACGTTCTTGCCCCACGCGCTGCGCAGCTCCAGGTGGCGCACCCCCTCGGAGGCCAGCACGTCCAGCTGGGTTGCCAGGTCGTCGGCGATCTCGTCGCCGAACGCGCTCAGCACGAACTCCGTCGTAGCCATAGCTATCTGCTCCTGAGCGCCTGTTTGAAACGGGGAGCGTGAGGGGTCAACCCCCTCACCCATCCCCCGCCCGCCGCACAGCGGAGATGCGGGGGCCTATGGCCCCGCGCCCCCAGCCGGGAGGTGTGTCAAACAAGCTCTGAGAACGCACCATACACCATGCAAAATTCCGGCTCGGGCGACCTCTCGCTTTACCGTCTGGGGAGGCTCGGAGGGGCGAAGCCCCTCCGAAAAAGCATTGCTATGGGAGCCGCAGGCCTCCACACCCCCATGCGCGTACCCTTCGGGAACGCCTGCGGCGTGCGCGCGAACCTTGTCTTAGCGGTTGAGGTACTGGCGCAGGAGATCGGCGTGCTGCGGCAGCGCCACCTCCGGCTCGGCCAGCTCCGGGTGCCACTTCTTCTCCCACTCCACCGCTACCCAGCCGTCGTAGCCGGAGGCGCGCAGGGCCGCCAGGATCGCGCGGGTGGGCACCGCGCCCTCGCCAAGCAGCGTCAGCTCCCAGTTGCTCCCGCCCCCCGCCGGTGGCCGCCCGTCCTTCACGTGTACGTGCAGCAGGCGATGGCGCAGCCGGCCGAGGGTCACGTCGTACGGTTCGCCGATTCTGTAGGGGTGCAGCAGGTCCCACAGCGCGCCCGCGCCTGTGCCGGGCACCTGCTCCAGCACCCGCGCCACTGTCGTGCTGTCGCAGAAGGCGTCGTGGGTCTCCAGCGCCACCGCGACCCCCAGCGCGCTCCCGCGCTCGGCCAGCGGCGCCAGGCAGGCCACCGCCCCGGCCACCGCGTCCTCCACTGGCGTGCCCTCGGGCGGGCCAGCGAAGACGCGGATCAAGGGCGCGCCCAGCTCGGCGGCCAGCTCCAGCATCGCCAGCCCGTCCCGCACCTGCCGCTCGCGCGCACCCGCCTCGGGCTGCGCGATGCGCACCGAGGTGTCCAGGCACACCAGCGCCAGCCCCTCGGCCGCGCACACATTGCGCACGCGCCGGCGGTCCGCCGCTGACAGGTCTGGTCCCACCAGTTCGCCGTCCAGCAGGCGCAGCTCCAGCCCCTCGTACCCGGCCGCCCGCCCCCCGGCTGCCGCCCGCTCCAGCGTCCAGCCGGGGCAGGCGAGGGTTGTGAATGCCAGTTTCATCTTTGTTCTCCTGGGGAGGTTTGGAGGGGCGTAGCCCCTCCAAACGATCCCTCGAGGATTCTTCTCGGGGGCCTGCGGCCCCCGTAACCCCCGCGTTCAACGTTCAACGCCCGCAGAGGCCTCCCACTGGCGCCGCATATACTCCAGGGCAGGCGCCGCCTGCTCCTCCAGGCTCTCCCAGATGCACTCGGCTGAGATGCGCGCGTCGTAGCCGGCCTGCCGCAACGCCCGCATGAAGCCGGCGTAGTCGTAGCCGCCCGTGCCGGGGTGCCGCCGCCCGCCGTCCGCCACGTGGGCGTGGGCCAGCAGCGGCGCGGCGGCCACCACGTTCGCGGCCGGCTCGCGCTCCAGTTCCAGGTGGTGCAGGTCGGCCAGCAGGCGCAGGCCCTCCAGCCCGCGCTCGCGGATGAACGCGTGGCACTCGGCCACCGTGGTGAAGACGTTGCACTCCGTCCGGTTCAGGTGCTCCAACGCCAGCTCGAGGCCGGCGCGGCCGGCCTCCTCGGTCGCCAGGGCCAGCGAGCCGGTCAGTTGGTCCAGCGCCCGCTCGCGCGGCATGTCGTCCGGCAGGCGGCGCGCCCCACCGCTGCCCAGCACCACCACCGCGGCGCCCAGCGCGGCCATGCGGCCGAAGGCGCGGCGCAGGTAGGCCCGCAGCCGCCCCATGTCCGCCTCCGGCCCCACCATGCGCAGCTGCGGCGGCACCAGCACGTTGAATGCCTCCGGGCGGATGGGCGCGCGCTCGAGCGCCCGCAGCGCCGGGAGCGCCGCCGCGTCCTCCTCGTACGGCAGCACCGCGGCGGCCGGCAGCTCGCAGAAGTCGAAGCCGGCCCGCGCGACGATGTCGATCTGCTCGGGGGCGACACAGCACCCGAATCTCATACACCCTCCAAGGGAGGGGCAGGGGAGGGCGAAACCCTCTCCTGAGACCCCAACCCGACAGAATTATGCGGCCCGCACCGCCATGCCGGTGCGGGCCGAATCATACACCGCCAGCACGAGCGCCAGCGAGCGCCGGCCCTCCTCGCCGGGGGCCAGGGGCTGCCGCCCGGTGCGGATGGCGTCCACCATGTCGGTGATCAGGCGTGTGTGGCCCAGCGCGCTGATCCCGGTGGGGCTGGCCCCCGCCCCCGCGGCCTGCGGTGCGGGGGCAGAATCCGCTAATCCGCTTTGCTGTCCCCCTCCCTCCCAGCGCACCACCGCCTCGCCCTCGATCTGCACCCCGCCGCGATCGCCGTAGACCTCGACGCGATGCGGGAATCCGGGTGCGGCGGCGGTGGTGGCGGTGATGGCGCCGAGCGCGCCGCTTGTGAAGCGCAGCGCGGCCACCACGCAGTCCTCCACCTCGATGGCGTGCGCCAGCGTGTCGTAGCGCGCCTGCACCTCGGCCACGTCCCCCATGAACCACAGCAGCAGGTCGGCCAGGTGGACGCCCTGGTTCATGAGCGCGCCGCCGCCGTCGAGCGCCCAGGTGCCGCGCCAGGCCGCGCTCTCGTAGTAGCTCTGGGTGCGCAGGTAGGGCACGCTCACCGTGCCGAGCACCATGCGGCCCAGCTCGCCGGCCGCGATCGCCGCCTGCACCGCTCTGAAGGCCGGGTCGGCCCGGCGCTGCAGGGCCACCCCCAGCAGCACGCCCGCCTCGCGCGCCGTCGCCAGCATCGCGTCGGCATCGGCCAGCGTCAGGGCGAGCGGCTTCTCCACCAGCACGTGCTTGCCGGCGCGGGCGGCGGCGATGGCGTGCTGGGCGTGCAGACCGCTGGGGGTGCAGACACACACCGCGTCCACGTCGTCCCGTGCCAGCACCGCCTCCAGGTCGTAGTCGCACGGCGCCGCGAAGCGCCCGGCGGCCTCGGCGGCGCGCTCTGGCCCCGAGGCCACCAGCGTTACGAGGCGCGCGCCGGGGGTCTGCGCGATACCCTTCGCGTGGTAGCGCGCCACCATCCCGGTGCCGACGATCGCGAAGCCTATGTCTCGTTCCATGGATCTTCCTGCCCTGGGGAGAGCCAAGAGAAGGCGAAGCCCTCCCTGGCCCTCCCGTTTCATCAGCGTTTCCCGGCCCGCAGGTCCGCCAGTAGTGCGCTGTAGGCCGCCCGGTCCAGCGGGAGCGTGGTGGGCCTGCCGGCGAAGCTAGAGTAGACCACGGCGTTGGCGAGCTCCAGCGACATGAGCGCCTCGCGGCCGTCGGCGCGCGGGCGGCGGCCCTCGGCGATCGCCGAGAGCAGATCCCGGTAGACCGCCAGGTGGCCGCCGCCGTCGCCGGGGGGCACCTGCACCTGCTCGGCCACCGCCTTGGGCGCGCCCCACATCTCCTGGCTGGTGGCGCGGTAGGTGCTGAGCGGCTCGGAGAAGCGGTAGATCGTGAGCGCGTCCTCCACCAGCTCGATCGCCGCCTTGTCGCCGATGATCTGCATGCGGCGCTGCACCCCGGCCTCGACAGTGCTGAAGTACAGGTAGCCGGGCGCGCCGTTCGGGTACTCCAGCATCGCCTGGGCCGTGTCCTCACACTCCATGCGGTGGCCGAGGGTGCGCACCCAGCCCCAGACCGTCTTGGGCGAGCCGGCCAGGTGGCAGAGCAGGTCCAGCGGGTGTGGTCCCTGGTTCATCAGCACGCCGCCGCCCTCGCCCTTCCAGGTGCCGCGCCAGGCGGCCGAGTCGTAGTAGGCCTGGGTGCGGAACCACGGCTCCACGCACAGCACCCGCACCAGCTCGCCAAGCTCGCCCGAGTCGATCAGGTCGCGGGCGCGCTCAATGGCCGGGCGGAAGCGCTGCTGGAAGTTCACCGCCAGGATCTTACCGGCGCGCTCAGCCGCGGCGATCATCGCGTCGGCCTCGGCCACCTCCACCGCCAGCGGCTTCTCCACCAGCACGTGCGCGCCGGCCGCGAAGCAGTCGATCGCGATCACGGCGTGGAACGGGTGCGGCGTGGTGATCACCGCCAGATCTGGCCGCACCTCGGCCAGCAGGGCGCGGTGGTCGGTGTAGAACGGGCAGCCGTGCTCGCGGGCGCGGGCGGCGCCGGCCTCGGCCGCCACGTCCGCCATGCCAGCTAGCTGCACGCCGGGCAGTTGCTTGAGGGCCTGCAGGTGGGTGACGGCGATGCCGGCGGCGCTGCCAATGATCGCGACGCGCAGCGGGGGCACACTCGCGGCCTGGGGATCGGAGGTCATCGCTTGCTCCTCATGGCAGGGTGAACAGCGCGTATATGATATATCGGCCTACCGGCCTGTCAAGGCAGGGGAGGCCCTCATCCCCCGGCCCCCGCTCCCGCCGCGGTCTGCGCCTGCGTATGGGCGAGGCCGGTCGAGATCCACAAAGGTGCGCGAAGGGCCGCGAAGGTCGCTCACCTGCTTGCCCGCCCTGGCGTCGCTTCGCGCCCTTGGCGGATCGCTCCTTCGCCCCTTCAGCTCCGCCGCGCCACCCGCTCGTCGATCGCGGCCTCCCACGCCTTCACCTGCGGCCCCTGCCCCTTCGCGTCCAGGCATTGCTGTGCGAGCGCGGCGATCGCCGCGCGCTCGGCGGCGGGGCGTCACGATGAGATGATCAATCAGCTAATCTGCGTCTCAGCTCGCTAAGATCGCGCTCAATCATAAACGAGCCGCCATCGTACGTGATGATGATATCATCAACGTTCTCTACTTCGATCACCCGAACATTGGGTGATCGTTCACATAATCGATGATGATTCGCGCGGAGTACAGCAAGGTTAAACAGCGATTCAGAGCCACCGGAGGCAACACTCCGAAGATGATGAACTTCCAGAAGAAACGGAAATATTTCTGGGGGCAAGTCTTTGGTAAACTCGCAACCACGAACTTGACAACGATGGCTGAAGCACCGCTGCAAAGCCCGCCGGTGCGGGCTGCAGGCCGCGCAGCCGGCCTTTGTAGAAACTCGCCCGCCGGGCCCAGAGGGTGCCCCACGGGCCGGACGTGATGGCATGCCAGCCGCCTGTGACGGCGCCCTGGGGTGAGGGCACGTGAGTCCAGCCCCTTGCCCCCCGTGCTATAATGCCCTCGGAAAAGGGTTTACACTCCGGGAGGCGTATGCCCGCGCAGCTCACCAACCGCGAGATCGCCGACGTTTTCCACGCCATCGCCGACACGATGGAGATCCTCGGCGAGGACCGCTTCCGCACCCAGGCGTACCGCCGCGCCGGCGACGCGCTGGCGGACCTGCCGCAGCCGCTCGCGGTCTACCGCCAGCGCGGTGAGCTGGCCTCCATCCCCGGCGTCGGCAAGGCGATCGCCGACAAGATCGCCGAGCTGCTGGACACCGGCAAGCTGCAGTTCTACGAGAACCTGAAGGCGCGTGTGCCCCAGGGCGTGCTTGAGTTGCTGCGCATCCCGAACGTCGGTCCGCGCACCGCCGGCCGCCTGTACCAGGAGTTGGGCATCACCAGCCTGGCCGAGTTGAAGGCCGCCGCCGAGTCCGGCCGCCTGGCGAGGGTCAAGGGCTTCGGCGAGAAGACCATCCAGGGCATCCTGCAGGGCATCGCTCAGGCCGAAAAGACCGAGCGTCGCGTCCTGTTGTCCCACGCGCTGTACGCCGCCGAGCAGTTGATCGCCGCCCTGCGCGACGCTGCGCCCTCTGTCATGCAGGCCAGCTACGCCGGCAGCCTGCGCCGCGCCCGCCCCACGATCGGGGACCTGGACATCGTGGCCGCGGCTACGGAGCCGGCGGCTGTGGTGCGGGCCTTCACCGCGCTGCCGCTGGTGGCGCACGTCGAGTCCGCCGGGGATGAGAAGGCCACCGTCTACCTGCACAACGGCGTGCAGGCCGATTTGATCGTGACCCGGCCCGAGCTGTGGGGCGCCGCGCTGCAGCACTTCACCGGCAGTAAGGCCCACAACATCCGCTTCCGCGAGCTGGCGCTCGAACGCGGTCTCAGCTTCAGCGAGCATGGCTTCCGCCGCCAGGACGGCACGGTGCTCACCGCGGCCACCGAGGAGGAGGTCTATGCCACCATCGGCCTGCCCTGGATCCCGCCGGAGCTACGCGAGGACGCCGGCGAGTTCGAGGCCGCCCGCATCGGCCGCCTGCCACACCTGGTGGAGTTGGCCGGCATCCTCGCTGACCTGCACATGCACAGCACCTGGAGCGACGGCAAGGCGAGCGTGCGTGACATGGCCGAGGCGGCCCGCACCCGCGGCCTGCGCTACATTGCCATCACCGACCACAGCGCTTACCTCGGTGTGACTAACGGCCTGGACGCGGCCCGCCTGCGCACACAGGCTGAGGAGGTGCGTGCGCTCAACGCCGCCTTCGAGACCGCCGGCGATCCCTTCCGCATCCTGCACGGCGTCGAGGTAGATATCACGCCCGACGGCGGCCTGGTGCTCCCTGACGATGTGCTCGCGGCCCTGGACATCGTGGTGGCCTCGCCGCACGTCCAGCTGCGGCAGGACCCCGCGCGGGCCACCGAGCGGCTGCTGCGTGCCATCCGCAACCCGCACGTAGATATCATCGGCCACCCGACCGGCCGTCTGCTCGGCACGCGCGAGGGGGCCGAGGTGGACCTGGACGCCGTCGCACGCGCGGCGGCCGAGACCGGCACGGCGCTGGAGATCAATGGCGGGCCGGACCGGCTGGACCTCGACGCTCAGGCGGCGCGGCGCGCGCTGGAGTTGGGCGCACGCCTGAGCGTCAACAGCGACTCGCACCACCCGGACAACATGGCCTGGATGCGGCTCGGCGTCCTCACCGCGCGGCGGGGATGGGCGGAGGCCAAGGATATTGTCAATACGTGGGAGTTGGGGCGGGTGAGGGAGTGGCTGGCGCGAAACGGATAATTGAAATGCGAAAGATGTGACAGTCTTGCGCTTTGCCGCCACTATTCCCGGCTGTGAAGTATTATATGTAGTGGTCTACCACAGGGATTCTGAGGGGTGGGGTTTGCGAGGAGGGCCTGGCCCTCCCCGCGCCCCTCCCGCCCGAACTCATCACAATCAGTGTGGCCGACCAGTAGAACGGCGGTAGTAATCACGCATCACGCGTCACGGGTTACGTGTGAAGAGGTATCCATGCCATCGATCTTCTCGAGAATCGCCAGCGGCGAGGTTCCAGCCGTAAAAATCTACGAGGACGACGCGACGCTGGCGTTCATGGACATCAGCCCGGCCAGCCGCGGCCACGCGCTCGTGATCTGCAAGGAGGAGTACGCCGACATCTTCGCCATCCCGCCCGAGCTGTTGGCCATCACCGCTCTCGCGGTGCAGAAAGTGGCCACCGCCATCCGTGATGCGCTGCGGCCGGATGGGATCAACATCGTGCAGAACAACGGCGCCGCCGCCGGGCAGACGGTGTTCCATTATCACGTCCACATCATCCCGCGTTGGGAGGGCGACGGCGTGCTGCGGCCCTGGTCCCACCGCCAGACTACCCGGGACGAGTTGCGCATCCTCGCCGAGCAGATCCGCGCCGCGATGCGCGTATAGAGGTGCAAACGTGGGGCGCGCGGGGCAGCCCCACGCACAGAATCTTCCGGCCTGGTGTGCGCGGCGCACCGAAGACTGTTGGTGAACATGATGAGTAACAATTCATTCGGCGACGAAACCTCACCCGAGGCCCGGCGCGACCAGACCAACCGCGCCCGGCGTGCAGCGCTCTCGGCGATCATGGTGCTGTTCCTGATCTTGCTCATCCTGCTGCTGATCGCCGCCGCCACCGATCGCACCGACATCCTGCGCCTGGCGGGGATGGTGCCCCCCACCACCTTCGGCGTCGCGCTGTTCCAGCCCCGCATCGCCGCCGCGGCGCCGCTCGAGGTGGCGGCGGAAAAGGCGGCCGCCCCAGGCCAGTTCGCCCAGCCGGTGGGTGGCGCCCCGTCGGCGGACATCAGTGCGCGCATCCGCGCCTACTACGACCGCTGCGGCGGCGAGCGCATCTTCGGCCGGCCGATCAGCGCCCTGATCCAGGACGGTGAGCGCACCTACCAGTGGTTCGAGCGCGCCCGCCTGGAGTACGATCCGCGGCTGGCCGGCACGCCCGACGAGGTGCGCGGCGGTCTGCTGGGCGTCGAGTTCACCGCCGGGCGCACCTTCCCCCGCCCCGCGCCCTTCGCCGACCGGCCCGGCGCGCGCTTCTTCCCGCAGACCGGCTACGGCGTCTCCGGCCGCTTCCTCCAGTTCTGGGAGCAGAACGGCGCGCTGCCCGTCCTCGGCTACCCGATCAGCGGCGAGCTGCAGGAGACCCTCGCCGACGGGCAGGTTCACACGGTGCAGTACTTCGAGCGTGCCCGTCTGGAGTTGCACCCGCAGCACGCTGGCACGCCCTACGAGGTCCAGCTCGGCCTGCTCGGCCGCGCGCTCTACCGGCCGTAGGAAACGCGCAACGCTCAAGGCTGAACCGCCGGGGCATCAGAACATCGTCGGCTGACCCGAACGCTCGTCAATCTTGCCCGGCACACGTCTTGTGCATGTTCCCCCTTTGGGAGCCCAGGCGCCAGCGGCCGGGCGGCGCGCGAGGGAGAGGAGCGCGCCGTGCCGGAGTCTCCCTGCGATTCCGTAGCCGGCGGCTCGAGACCCGGCCCCGCCCACCTATCGCTCCGCGACGGTTGTAATACGCCAGAGACATATTCCGACCAAACCTATGGATCATGACCCTGATCCCACCCTGCTGCAGACGCTCGCCGCCGAGCTGTGCGCCCAAACAGGCGCCGACGCCTTCTATGTCTTCTGGTTCGGCGGCGGCGCCCCCGGCACGCCGGCGCCCCCGGATCGGCAGCGCGTCCTGCTGGCCTTCCCCTCGCCGGACGCCGCACTCTCCTTCGCCCAGCGCAGCGTCCGACGCGGCCAGGGCGAGCAGCCGCGCCTGCGTCGCCTCGGCATCCCCCAACTGCTCCAGGCCGTCGCCTGCGAGCCTGCCATCGCCGCGCTGATCCTGGTGGCCGAGGGCGCGCCAGACCCGCCGCCCGGCCAGTTGCCCGCCGGCCTGCGCCTCGAGCGCGAGGATATCCTGCGTCGGCTTGCGGCCTAGGATGTATCCGCTCCCTATCCGCTGTCCCCCCTTGACATCCCCCACCTTGTATGGAACCATGTGGCTTCTTACGGCCAGGCACGCGGATACCACGCACGGAGGTAGCATGAGCAGCCGCTTCGACGAGCTTCGGATCTTCTCCGGGAACGGCAACCCGGCCCTCACGCGCGCCATCTGCGCCCGCCTCAGCGTCCCCATGGGCGATGTGACCGTCACCTCGTTCCCCAACGAGAATATCTTCGTGCGGCTCAACGAGAGCATCCGCGAGAAGGACGTCTTCGTCGTCCAGTCGCTCGCCAGCCCGCTCAGCGACCGCATCATGGAGCTGCTGATCATCCTGGACGCCTGCCGCCGCGCCTCGGCCGGGCGCGTCACCGCCGTGGTGCCGTTTTACGCCTACGGCCGCACAGATAAGCGTGACCAGCCGCGCGTGCCGATCACCGCCCGCCTGTTGGCGGACATGATCCAGGTGGCCGGTGCGCAGCAACTGATCACGCTCGATCTCCACGCCGGGCAGATCCAGGGCTTCTTCACCATCCCGGTGGACGAACTGAGCGCGATGGCGCTGCTGGTACGCTACTTCGCCGAGCGCGGCTGGCAGGATGCCGTGGTGGTCTCGCCAGACATGGGCTTCGCCAAGCGCGCGCGCAACTTCGCTGAGCAGCTCGGCGCGCCGCTCGCGATCGTCGAGAAGCGCCGCGTGCAGCCTATCTCCGGCAACGGCGCCGAGTCGCGCGTCGAGGCGCTCACCCTGATCGGCGAGGTGGCTGGCCGGCGCTGCATCCTGGTAGACGACGAGATCAACACCGGCGGCTCGATGATCGAGGCGGCCGAGTTGCTCGTCGCCCGGGGTGCCACCGCGGTGGCCGCAGCCTGCGTCCACCCGGTGCTGGCCGGCGACGCGGCCGGGCGCCTGCGCCAGAGCCCGATCGCTGAGCTCGTCACCACCGACACGCTGCCCATTCCGCCGGAGAAGAGTTGGCCCGGCCTGCACGTGCTCACCGTCGCGCCGCTGCTGGCGGAGGTGATCCAGCGCATCCACAGCGGCGTCTCGGTGGACACCATCTTCCACCGGCGCCGGATGACCCTGGGGTAGGCATTTCAGATTGCAGATTGCAGATTGCAGAGCTATGCTCATCTGCAATCTGCAATCTGCAATCTGCGATCACATGCTGCACGACCCTGATCTTCCAAGGCTGAGTAGCGCCGAGCTGGCTGCCCGCTTCGGCGCCGACGAGGCCGCGCTGCGCCGCTACCGCATGCTGGTGGCGCTGCTGCGCGAGGGCCGCCCGCCGGGCGAGGTGGCGCGCACCTTCGGCGTCAGCCGCGAGAGCCTGCGGCGCGTGCGCGAGGCGTACCGCCGCGGCGGCCTGCCGGCCCTCAAGAGCCGCAAGACCGGCGGCGGCCACTTCGCCCGCGGCAGCCCGCTGGCCCGCGCGCTGCGCCAGGAGCTCGGGGCGGACCCCGGCATGCCTGCCGGTGTGCTCTGGCAACGTGTCCAGGCCCGCCTGCGCGTCGAGGGTCTCGATGCGCCGCGCAGCACCTTCTACCGGCTGCTTGCCCGCCTGCGAGACGACGAGGCCGCCGCTGCGCCCGGGAGTGTCTCGCTCCGCCTGCTGCGCGACGCGCTCGGGGCGCTCGCCGAGGACCCGCCGCTCGCGCTCGGGCGCAGCGAGCTTGCCACCCTGCTGCTCCCCGCCGAGCCGGACCCGCTCGAGCGCGGCCGGCGGCTTCAGAGCGCGCTGCACGCCGCCGTCGAGCGCTTGCGCCCCAACGACGAGGCCGGCCCGGTGCTCAACGACCCGCGCTGGCGCCACTACCTGATCGTCGCCGGCGAGTACGAGGTGGGCGAGGACCGCGCCGAGCTACAGACCGCCCTGGCGCTGAGCGCCAGCACCTACAGCCGCGCCAAGCGCGAGGCCCTCGAACGCCTCGCCGCCGTGTTGCCGGCCGCCCTCGACGCCCAGCCGCCCCCGCCGCCGCCCGCCGTGCTCTACGCCCCGCCGCCGCCCTCCGGGGCGGACTACGACGCCGAGCTCGAACTGTACGCCGCCGCCCTGCGCCGCGAGGGCCTGGCGCTCATCCACGGCGAGCGCGACGAGGAGGCGGCCGAGTTGGCCGGGGACCTGGCGGCGCGCCTCCAATCCCGCGGCCAGGCGGTGGTCTGGCACGCCGCTCGCCCCGCCGACGCTGAGGCCAGCCCCGGCCACCGCCTGCTTCGCATCCTCGCCGCGGCCCTGGCTAGCGCCGGCGAGCGCGAGCTGTGGGATATCCTTGCCGCCCCCGGCGCCGCCCCCGAGGTCTGGCACTTCGACATCCTCGCCAACGCCCTCGCCGGCCGCCATTGGACGGTCGTGGTGGCCGGCACGCACCACCTGGAGGGGGAGGACGCCGAGCAGGCGCTCGATGTGCTCGTCACCGCCCGCGAGCAGCGCGACATCCGGCTGGTGCTCGCCGGCCGCGCGCTGCCCCCCTGGGCCGACCTGGATCGCTGGCCGGCGCTCCCGCCCCCCGGCGATATCCTCGCGCGCCAGGCGTTCCTGGCCCGGCTCGCTGGCCGTCAACTCCCCGAGCCGGGCGAGGTGCTCGTGGCCGGTGTCCAGATCCGCGCCGCCGAGATCGCCGCCGCCCTCACACCCGAGGCGCTGGTGGGTCTCACCCCTGTCCAGCGCGCCGAACTGCTCGCCGCGCTCGCCCCGCTCGCCGCCCTGCTCGAGCGCCTCAGAAGCGCCTAGCGTCCAGCGGGGGCACGCGGGCCACAAGGCCCCGCAAAGATCCTCGTGGAAGGTCTGGTGGCGGGGCGCAACCCCGCCACGCCTCCCCAAGGGCTACGTCAAACTCCTCCGCTTCGCACCATGCCCGGCGGCTGATGAACGTTGACGATTGAGAGGGTATGCTGGCTCCGCATCACGCCCGGCGAGTCAACCCGCGGGCTATCCATTCCGAAGGCCGCCTGCGCGGCCTGCACCTCAGCCTGCGCAGGCGGGCGCTGCCCGCAGCGTGGGTGCGGGGGCCACAGGCCCCCACACCCCACCGTATTTGGAAGGTATTGCGCCCAGGGCGCTTTCAGCGCCCTAGGCGCGTACCACCGCCTGCACATCGTGCTCCAGCCCGCGGATGATCTTCTGGCGCACCTTGCTCAGTTCGGCGTCGCTCAACGTGCGGTCCGGCGCGCGGAAGGTCAGCCGGTACGTGAGACTGCGCCTGCCAGCCCCCAGCGCCTCGCCCTCGAAGACGTCGAACAGGGTCACCCGCTCCAGCAGCGGACCGGCGTACTTGCGGATGGCCGCCTCCACCTGCGCCGCCGGCACGTCCATCCCCACCACGAACGACAGATCCTGCACCGTCGCCGGGTAACGCGAGATCGGCCGGAAGCGCGCCGGCTGCGCTGTCTCGATCAGCACGTCCAGGTCCAGCTCGGCCGCCAGTGCCCGCGGCGCCGTGATCTCCAGCCGCTCGCGTACGTCCGGGTGCAGCTCGCCCAGCACCCCCGCCGAGACCTCGCCGCCCTCCGCCCGCAGCAGGAGCTCCGCCGCCCGCCCGGGGTGGAAGCGCGGGTCGCCCGTGAGCGGGGCGAAGCGTACCCGCTCGGCGGCGTTCAGGCGCGCCAGCAGCGTCTCCACCACGCCCTTCAGGTCGAAGAAGTCCATCGGTTCGGCCCTCGGCGCCAGCCAGGAGAGCGGCTCCCGCGCGCCGGCCATGGCGATCGCCAGGCGGCGCGGCTCCTCCGGCAGCTGCGCCGCCCCCGTCTGGCCGCTCCCCGCGCGCCGCAGGTACACCCGCCCGATCTCGAACAGCAGCACCCGCTCGCGCTCCCGCAGGTTCTGGCTCAGCGCCTCCAGCAGCGTCGTCAGCAGCGAGCGCCGCAGGTACTCGCGCTCGGCCGTGAGCGGGTTCGCCAGCCGCAGGAACAGCGCCGGGTCGGCCTCGGCCGGGTTCACCCGCGCCACGTCCGCCATGTTCGTCAGCGAGTAGGTGATCGCTTCGTCTAATCCCGCGCCGGTCAGCAGATCGCGCACCTGCTGCTCGCGCTCCTGCGCCGGGTTGGCCCGCTGCTCCGGCAGTTCGTCGGCCATCATGGTGGTCGGGATGCGGTCGTAGCCGTACATCCGCGCCACCTCCTCGCACAGGTCCGCGGTGTGCTGCACATCCCGCCGGTAGCTTGGCACCGTCACGCGCACCGCCTGGCCGTCCGCCCCCTCCACCAACTCGCAGGTGAAGCCCAGCGGCCGCAGCAGGTCGGCGATCGCCTGTGCCGTAAGGTCGATGCCTAGGATGCGCCGCACCTCGCGCGGCGTGAGATCCAGCACCAGCGGCTGCCACGGGCGCGGGTAGGCGTCTAACATCCCCGCGGCCACGGTGCCGCCCGCCACCTGCTGCAGCAGGCTCAGCGCCCGCCGCTGCGCCAGCGGCGGCAGCTCCAGGTCCACCCCGCGCTCGAAGCGCCGCGAGGCCTCCGAGCGCGCCTTGAGCGCGGTGGACATGCGGCGGATGATCGTCGGCTCCCACACCGCCGCCTCCAGCAGCACGCGCGTCGTTCGCTCGCTCACCTCGCTAGAGGCGCCACCCATCACGCCGGCCAGACTCAGCGGCCCGCGCGGGTCGCACACCAGCAGCGGCGGGGTCGCTCCGCCCAACACCTGGCTCAGGTCGTGCTCGCGGCCGTCGAGCGTCGTCAGGCGCTCGCCCGGCCGCGCCAGGCGCACCACTAGGTGCTGCTCGTGCACCTCGTCTGCGTCAAAGGTGTGGTTCGGCTGCCCTAGCTCGAGCATCACGTAGTTGCTGACATCCACAATGTTGTTGATCGGCCGCATCCCGGCCATCGTTAGCCGGCGCTGCATCCAGAGCGGCGAGGGCTTGACCTCCACCCCCTCGATCAGCGTCGCGGTGAAGCGCGGGCACAGGTCCGGCTCCTCCACCGTCACCGCCGCGCGCCCCTCGATCGGCGGCCCGCTGGCGTCCAGCCGGATCTCCGGCATGCGCAGCCGCCCCCCGGTGAGCGCCGCCACCTCGCGGGCGACGCCCAGGATGGAGAGCGCCCGCGACATATTCGGCAGGACATCGATCACGATCACCACATCGCCCAGGTAGTCCCGCAGCGGCGCGCCCACCGGCGCGTCGTCCGGTAGCAGCAGGATGCCCTCGTGCTCCTCCGAGAGTCCTAGTTCCTTCTCGGAGCACAGCATAGCGTTTGACATAACGCCTCGCACCGGGCGACCCTTGAGCACCATCTTGACCCGGCCCTCGGCGTGGCCGTCATACAGCTCGGCGCCCTCCCTGGCGAACACGCCCTTGAGGGGGTGCGGCAGGCGCCCCCGCCCCTTGTACGGGAACAGGTTCGGCGCGCCCGTCACCACCGTGTGTGGCTCGGCGGCACCGTAGTCCACGTCCGCCAGCACCAGCCGGTCGGCGTTCGGGTGCGGTCGCACCTCCAGGATATTGGCCACCAGCACCTTCGCCGGGTCCCACGGCAGGTTCGCGCCCTCCACGCCGATGTACTCGACCTCCTCCACCTCCAGCCCGGCGCGTGTCAGCCGCTCGGCCAGCTCCGCCGGCGGCATGGGGATGTCGACGAACTCTCTTAGCCATGAAAGCGGTACTCGCATATCTTTTCCTTTCTTCGAGGTTATTTTTGTCCAGGTGCCCGCATGAGGTGGGGGTCAGGGGAGGGCTTGGCCCTCCCCTCGTGCCTCCCGCTCGGTGGAGTTCAGGAGGGAGCCAGGCCTTCCCCTCGCCCTCAGGGATGCACGGTAACAGATGTGAGCCTCAAGTAGTCCCCCGCCAGGTCACCGTCCGCAGCGTAGATCCGTGCCCGGCGCCCGGTGGGTGGGTACCACAGCCCCAGCCGCAGTTCGTACATCCCCGGCGCCAGGCCCGGTGGCAGTGCCAGCACGTGCGTGTCCTCCATCCAGTCGCCCGCCACCCACTGCAGCATCGGGAACGTGCCTCCGCCCACCTCGGCGTTCGTCTCTGCCACGATGCGATGTTCGGCGTCCACCAGGTGAACGAACACCCACCAGTCGCGGTTCTGCCGCCCCAGCGCGTGCCACACCAGCCGCAGCCGCAGCGTCTCACCCGGAAGCGGTGTGCCAGCCAGGTCCCAGCCGCGCAGCTCAGCACCTGGCTCATCGTCCCGCGCGAAGCGCCCGTACACCGGGATCCCCAGCCGCGCCAGCGCCTCCTGCTGCGTGAGCGCGTAGGACGGGTAGGCGGGGCGGATGACGCCGAACGGCAGCCAGAGCGCCAGAGCCAGCAAGGTGAAAGGTACAGGGTACAAGGTAATAGCCGTCACCCATTTTAACTGTTGCCTTTTACCTTTGACCTTCGCGAGACCCCGGGCGAGCAAGATGGCAATGGCGCCGATCGCCGGGAACAGCATCCGCCCCTGCCACGCCACCAGCCCGGCTGTCAGTGCGAAGCTCAGGACCCAACCGAAGGCCAGCGCCGGCAGGGCCAGCAGCGGCCAGTGGCCGAGACGCGAGACGTGAGACCCCCAATGACGTCTCCGGTCTCCGGTCTCCGGTCCCCGGAAGACCGCCAGCGCCAGGCCACCGGCCGCAACGGCGCCGAGTGCGCCATACACCCAGTCCACCCAGGCCGGCGGCGGCACATTCATCCAGCCGAAGCGCGCCCAGAACGAGGCGTAGAGCTGGGCTAGCGCACCCGCCCAGGCTGGTAGGCTGATCGCATCGAACGGCTGCGTCGCGAACTCGGTGCGGAACATATCCAGCCCCAGCGGGTCGCCATAGAGCTGCCAGTTGCGCACATACCACCAGCCGGCCACCAGCCATGCGACCAGCGCCACCACCAGCACCCGCCTATATGACCGACGAGCGACGAGCGAGGAGCGACGAGCGACAGAGAGCGAGTGAACCGTTCGTCGTTCGTCGTTCGTCGTTCGTCCAACAAGCGCCCAGGCCAGCGCCAGCGGCGCCAGCAGGAGCGCGCTCTGCTTGGTGATCAGCGCCAGGCCCAGCACCAGCCCCACCAGCGCGGCCCGCCCGAGCGACGGAGGATCGAGGACCGGCGACCGAGCCGACGCATCGTGAAGGCCGTGCCGCTCCGATCCAACCCACGGTCCACGATCCAGCATCAGCCACAGCAGCACGGCGCCCAGGGCCGCCAGCAGCGCGTCGTTGCTGATCACCGCCGAGATAAAGATGAACTGTGGGTTCAGCGCCACCAGCGCGGCCGCCAGGAACGGGATTGTAGACCGGGTCCGATCGGCTCGTAATCTGCACTTTCCAATCTGCACGCTGCAATACAGCGCCCTGGCCGCCAGGTAGGTGAAGATCACCGTCGCTGCGCCGGCCGCCGTGCTGGCCAGCCGGGCCAGATGCCAGGCCAGCACTGTGCCCTGCCATGGCCAGCGCTCGCGCGTCCCGTGGCCCACGGCGTTCGGCATCGTGCCGCCGGCCCAGGTGAAGCGCCGGTTGCCCGGCAGGTCGATCTGGCGTTCCTCGCGCGGCAGCCAGTTCACCAGCGGCGCGGCCAGCAGGTAGGCCAGCGGCGGATGGTGGCCCGAGCCGGGCACGTCGCTCGCGCAGGGCGGCGCGCACTGCACCGGCAGGCGTCCCTCGCGCGCCAGGAACAGCACGTACTGCCCGTGCCCCGGCTCGTCCGGGGCCTCTCCGAGCGGGATGAGCGCGTTATACAGCCCTGCCAGGCCCACAAAAACCAGGACGAGGGCGATGATCGGCAGATGGTCTCGCACCGACCGTTCCGTTTCCCAGAGAGGGAGGCTCGGAGGGGCGCAGCCCTCCAGGCTCGCGCGGCGCCGACTGTGTACGGCAATAATCAGAACTGCTGCAGGAAGCGCTCGTCGCCGCTGAAGAACCAGCGGATATCGTCGATCCCGAACAGGTTCATCGCGATGCGCTCCGGACCCATGCCGAACGCGAAGCCGCTCATTTTCTCCGGGTCGTAGCCGCCGTTGCGCAGCACCGTGGGGTGAACCATCCCGGCGCCCAGGATCTCCAGCCAGCCGGTATGCTTGCACACCCGGCAGCCCTTCCCGCCGCACAGGAAGCACTCGATGTCCAGCTCGACGCTCGGCTCGGTGAACGGGAAGTAGCTCGGGCGGAAGCGGGTGCGCACCCCCTTGCCGTACAGTCGCTCGGCGAAGCTCACCAGCGTGCCCTTCAGGTCGGCGAAGGTGATGTGCTCGCCCACCGCCAGCCCTTCCACCTGGTAGAACTGCATCTCCGAGCGCGCCGTCACCTGCTCGTAGCGGTAGACCTTCCCCGGCAGCACCACGCGCACCGGGCGCGGCGCGTACTGGCGCATGGCGTGGATCTGCCCCGGAGAGGTGTGGGTGCGCAGCAGCACCTTCTCCTCGCCCGGCGGCGTCTCGATGTAGAAGGTATCCCACATATCGCGCGCCGGGTGATCGGCGGGCATGTTCAGCAGGCCGAAGTTGAGCTCGTCGGTCTCCACCTCGGGACTCTCGAATACTTGGAAGCCCATCTCAGCGAACGCCCCGATGACGGTGCGCAGCATCTGGGTGCTCGGATGCAGCCGCCCCACCGTGGGCGGGCGCCCCGGCAGCGTCACGTCCACCTGCTCGGCCTCGAAGGCGTTTATCTGCGCGGCGCGCTTGAGGCGCACCTCGGCTGTCTCCAACGCCTGCTCCAGCGCCTGGCGGGTGGCGTTGAACTGCTGGCCCACCGCCGGTCGCTCCTCGGGCGGCAGCGCGCCTAGCCCTCGGCTCAGCTTCGTCAACGCGCCTTGCTTGCCCAGGTAGGCACTCTTCCACTCGGCCAGCGCCGCCAGGTCCGCCGCGCCGTCCAACTCGGCCAGCGCCTGCTCGCGCAGCCAGTTCAGTTCGTCGGTGACGTGCATCCGCTCATTCTCCTTCCGCTACCCCGCAGGAGGCCCGGAGGGGCGAAACCCCTCCCAAAGAACCCTTGTAAGGATCTCTTTGGAGGGACAGCCCCCCACCCACCGCGGGGAGGCTTGGCGGGGCGAAACCCCTCCAACAGAATCTTTGAACGATCTTTTCGGGGGCCGCAGGCCCCGTAACCTCCGCCTGCTGGCGCGCCACAATACAAAAGGCCACGCGCTCGCAGGGACGAGGCGTGGCCCGTGGTACCACCCTGATTCGGCGCGCATGATGCGGCGCCCTCCACGGCCCGCTAACGGGGGCCAGCCGGCGGCAACTACTTGCCAGTGCTGAGTTCCAGGTGCTACATGCTGCGTATGGGGCATCCCAACGCAGCATGTAGCACGCAGCGCTTGGCGTTCCCTGCCCGGCTCAGAAGGGAACTTCGGCGGGGTTCCGCGGCGGCGGCTCACAGCCGGTGGCCGCCGCTCTCTGGGCGCTTCCGCCCGCCTACTCGCTTCGTCACAGCCCTATTCGAATTGACTACCGTACAGAAAACCTGTTCGCCTTGCGGTCCTGAAACGAGTACGTGCCGCAGCTGATAGGATTCCCAACGAGGTTCGCTACCAACGACTCGAAGG
>DATMBA010000747.1:0-4559 GCA_035559635.1 Roseiflexaceae bacterium | reverse complement strand
CCACCGGCATCCCCGGCCCTCCCACAGGTGCGCCGAGCGCCCCGGCCAGCGCCTGCGCGGCCCGCTCCGCTGCGTCGTTCGCACCGGGCGGTACGAGCGCCCTGGCCGCGGCGCGCACCAGCCGGTCTAGCAGCGCGCCCCCCGCGTTCGAGGCCGCCTGGCCGTTCGTAGGCGGCGCGCTCGCGGCGCGCGTCGCTGGCGCTCCATCCGAAGGGATCATCGCGCCCGGCATAGCCAGCAGCGCCCCACCTACGTCCAGGTGTGCCGGTGGTCGCGCACCCGACCCTCCGGCCGGCGATGCGCCCACAGCCTGCGCCTGGGCGCGCTTTCGCTCCGGCTTCCCGTTCGACCGCGCCCACGCCGGGAGCTTCGCCGCCCGTGCGCCGGGTGGCTGCTCCCCGCCGCGAGCCAGCTCCTGCAGGCGGTCAACTGGCAGGGCTTGTGCAGCAGGCGTCCCCGCAGGCGGCGGGACGGCCTGCGCACGCGGGCGTCGCCCGTGCGGCGCCAGCACAACGCCCACCGGCCGCCCTGCCCCCTGGTCTTCACGATGTGCGTGGGCCGGGGGAGGCGGCTGAGCACGCTGAGCCGCCTCATCGCCGGCCTGCTCATGCTGAGCCGCCGGCGTGGCGGGCGCGCGTCCGAGCGCCGCCAGCGGGTCCAGCTCGCCCAACGGTGGCCGGCGGCGGAACGCATCGATCGTATTGGCCGCGCGCGCCAACGCCTCCAACCCCAGCCCCACGTCAGCCAGCCGCGCCAGCCAGGCCCGCGGCGCGCGCGTCCCATCGAGCGCCGCCGTCACCTCCCGGCCAGAGATTCCATCCAGGTCGTTCATGGTGTGCGTTCCGCTCGCGGCTGATGAGCTGTCACCAATAAACCGGGTAGGTGGCAGCATGCCACGCCCGGTCGTTCACGCAGCGGGCTACCCATTGCAAGGCCCGGCTGCACGGGCCGCCCCTCAGGCGGCCTTCGTGAAGGATAGCCCGTGGGTTGACTCGCCGGGCGTGGTGTAGCGCCAACCATCCGACTACATCCGCAAGATCCATCACCCCGCGCGTGCTACGCCGCCCCCAGCCTCCGGACGCGCCATCTGCAGGTATAGGAGGATCTGGCCGATCGTCAGCCCGCTCACC
Organism: Roseiflexaceae bacterium; assembly: GCA_035559635.1. Taxonomy (GTDB): domain Bacteria; phylum Chloroflexota; class Chloroflexia; order Chloroflexales; family Roseiflexaceae; genus CALJIC01. The sequence goes on along the minus strand of DATMBA010000747.1, from coordinate 3,429 downwards.
TCCTCCGGCGTCCAGCCGAACTCGCGCGCCAGCACGAAGCAGGCGCGCGCCAGCGGCGCTTGGACGTGCTCGGTCAACTCGTCGGCCGAGGTGCTCAGGCCGCTGATGCGGTTGATCTCGTCCACCAGAAAGCGCGCCACACCCGCCGGCAGCGCCGCCACCTGCGCCGCGCCCAACTGCGGCTCCACCAGCGCCTGCTGGATCATCAGCGCCGCCGTCAGGCCCGCGTCGTCCCGTGCGGCGCGCACGATCAGCTGCAGGTCCTTCACCGTCAGCGGCTTCAGCACCACGCCCCCGGTCGCCCGCCCACCCACCGGCAGCAACTCGGCCGGGAGCGTGACAGGGTGGTGCAGGCTGCTCCCCGCCAGCAATTCTTCGGCAGTCAGCGTCGGCATGCCAACCTCTCGTGCAACATCAAGCGGGGTATTCGGATGCGAGGTGATAGGGCATAGGTGATGGGAGCTCGGCTACGACAACCCTATGACTTATCGCCTATGACCTATCGCCTGCGAAGCGCGCCCTACGCCTGCTGGTCCTCGACGCTGATGAACATCCCCTTGAACGTCACCGACTCCATCACGAAGTCGTCCTCGGGCAGCCGGTAGGCCCAGTTCTCCAGCTTCACACCATGCACCGTCAGCGTGCCGCGCGTGCCAGGCGTCGCCGGGTCCACCAGGTCCAGCACCAGGTTGAAGGTCGGCTGCGCGTACGGCTCGGCCTCGCGCTCCACCAGCGCCCCCTTGCCGAGCAGCAAGCGCAGCAGCGCACCGTTGATGAACGCCCGCCCAATCTTGCCGCTCACGTTGATGTTGCCGGGCCGCAGCTGCGCCGGGTGGCGCTTGCCGATCTCGTGGAACGCCTGCAGATCGGTGGTCACGTAGACCTCGACGTCGGTCGCCCGGCCCACCGGGCTGAGCGCGAACTCGTCGATGATCGCGCTCGCCTCCTGCCCCTCCACCGAGTCGGCGTCGTCCACGCCCAGCGTCAGCGTCGCGTCCGAGCCACGGAAGACATTCGTGTTCGCCATACCACTCCCCTTCTAGTACGCTGAAGCGTAGGTTGTTGCGCTACGCGCGGCGCTTTCGAGTGGGCTCACGCCCTGCGGAAACCCTGAGCGGACGTTCGCCGCCATGGACTAGGCCTCCGGCACGTTCGTTCCCACGCACCTGCCGGAGCGGGTGGGTTTGTGGGAGGGCTGCGCCCTCCCCCGCCCGCCCCCTCGCCCAAGGGCTGTCGCACTACTCCAGATTCATGATCACGCGGATGTAGTCGATGCTGAACGTCGGCTGCAGCGTCATCGTCACCTGCGCGATGCCGCGGATCTGCTGCTCCCGCGTGGCCGAGACATCCAGCGTGTAGGCGATCAGCATCTCCTGGTCGACCATGTCGGCCAGGAAGCCGTTGATCGTGCCCTTCATCGCCTGCCGCACGCGCTCGTTGTTCAGCTTGCCGATGTAGGACTCGCAGGCCGAGCGCACGCCGAACTTGGCGTAGTCCACGATCCGGCGCGTGGTGATCTGAGCGTAGGCGCTCACGTCCGAGCTGGTGATGCCCTTGACGATCTTGATCGCGCCGTTGCGGTACTCCAGCGCCAGGGTGCGGTTCAACACCAACTGCTCGAGCTGGGTGCTGTTGAGCCGCGGCACTACGTCGTTGGCGTTGATCGTCTTGTTCGTCGGGCTGGCGTGCGCGTCCAGCGAGGCGATGCGCCCGGCCACCGCAGCCGCGGCGTAGCTGGCCGGCAGGTTCACCGACCGCCCACTGGCGCTGTCGGTCACGCTGATCCCCGGTCCCACGAAGACGATCCGCCCCTCGCCCTGCGCCGGCGCCGTGGCGTCCATGATCGCGCCGGCCGGCCCGATCACGCCGATCCGCTCGCGCCGGTAACTGTCGCTCGAGGCCAGCTCGCAGTGGGCGATCAGGTCGTCCGCCATGTCCTCCGCGCTCTGCCCCGCCAGCACGATGATGTGGACGTTCTCGCCCAGCAGGGCCTCCAGCCCGGCGTTGTAGTCGGCCACGCTGGCCGCGGCCCCGCTCGTGCCCGCGGTCGTGGGGGTGTCCACCGTGCCGGCGGCCACGTTCCCCGTGGCGCCGCTGGCGTCGAAGGTGAACAGCCGCGAGCCGCCGCCGGTTGAGGAGCGGCTGGCGTACGGGTAAGTCGGGTGGCGGCCCATGAGCACGTCCGCGAAGTTGTCCACCACCGGCGGGTCGCCTAGCGTGTCCGGCACCGAGCTGGCGCGCGCCGGCACGTCGCGCCAGGTCTCGGTGATGCTCCCCAGCGTGATGGTCACGTTGACGCGCGGCGGGCTGCTGCCGGTCACCTCGACGATCTCGAACTCGGCGTCGTTGTAGCCGCTGCCCGGCGCCACCGAGGTGGCGACGACATTGCCAGTGGCGGCCGGGATGTCGTACACGGCTCGCACGCCGGCGCCGGTGCCCGTGCCCGCGGCCACCCGCACAGCGTACACTTTGTTGCCGCCGTTGGCGTACACCAACTCCAGCGCGCGGATCAGCGTCAGCGGGCTGCCGGCCGTCTCGGGGTTGTCGAAGTCGTCGGCCGGGCCGAAGATCTCACGCGCCTCAATGATGTTGCTGGGGGTGATGGCCTGGCCCAGCGGGCCACGCGCGGCCGTGCCCACCACCGCGACGTTGCTGATCGAGATCGGGCCGGCCGCGATCAGCTTCTCGGCGCGGACCTCGATGTACGTTCCGGGCAGGATCATCTCGGGCATGCTCGGTTCCTCCTCGGGCTAACGGTTCCACTTAGCGTTTAGCCTTTAGTACTTACCGCGGCCTGCAGGTACACCTGGGCCGGGCTGCCTGGCGGGAAGGCCGCCTCGCCAAAGCGCACCTCGAAGCGGTCGCCGCCGCGCAGCACCAGCGGAGGGGCGAAGCGCCGCCGGCGCCCCTGGAAGGCGCGCACCTCCTGCACCTCACCCGGCAGCAGCGGCGGCGGGATGGCCACCAGGTCAATCGGGCTGAGCTCGTCCGTGAAGTCCGCCAGAAACGCCGCAAGCGAGCTGAAGCTCACGCTCTCGGCCACTCCGTCGCGCTCGACGATGCGCGTCACGTCACCGGCCGGGCCACCGCCGGGCAGGAAGGCCGCCACCATCAGGCCCGTCACGCGCAGCGCCTGGCTCGGAGGAGGCGCCACCACCAGCGCCGGCGCGCCGTGTTCGTCCCAACGCACCATGTGGTCGGTGACGGTCGTCACCTCCACGCCGCTGACGTCGGTCTGGCCGTGGATCGGGATGCGCGCGATCAGGCTGGCCGCGCCGTCGCTGTCCTGGTAGCGGAACTCGTAGAGCACCGCGTAGTCCACCTGCCCGCGCCAGGCGCCGCCCGCCTCGGCCGGGTCCGCGGTGCGGTCGAGCCGGAGCTGCAACAGCCCGGCACCACGCAGCGCCGGCGCGCCCCCCAGCACGTCGG
>DATMBA010000746.1:0-9405 GCA_035559635.1 Roseiflexaceae bacterium | reverse complement strand
CTGCGGGGCGGGCGCCGCGCGCTGCGGCTGCTCGACCCACGGCAGGGCCACGGTGAAGCGGCTGCCGGCGCCCGGGCTGCTCTCGAGCGTCACGCCGCCGCCGTGCAACTCGGCCAGGCGCGCTACGAGCGCCAGCCCCAGGCCGGAGCCCTCGTAGCGGCGCGTCAGACTGCTGTCGAGCTGGACGAAGGGTTTGAACAGCCGCTCCTGGGCCTCGGGCGCGATGCCGATCCCGGTGTCCCACACCGTGAAGTGCACCACGCGCGCCGCGCGGTCGCCGCGCACCTCCAGGCCGATGTGTCCGCCCTCCGGGGTGAACTTGACTGCGTTGGCGAGCAGGTTGACCAGGATCTGCTTGAGGCGGCGCACGTCGGCCACCAGGGTCGTCACCCGGCTGTCCAGCGACCACTCGACACTGAGGCGGCGGGCCTGGGCGGACTGCGTCACCAGCCGCAGGCTGGCCTCGCACACCTGACCGACGTCGATCGGCTCCAGGCTGAGGGTGATCTGCTGGGCCTCGATCTTGGAGAGGTCGAGGATATCGTTGATCAGCGCCAGCAGGTGGCGGCCGCTCTCGGCGATCCCGGCCACCGAGCGCCGCTGCCGCTCGGTGAGCGGGCCGAAGACCTCCTCCTCCAGCGCCTCGGAGAGCCCGAGGATGCTGTTGAGCGGGGTGCGCAACTCGTGGCTCATGTTCGCCAGGAACTCGTCCTTGAGGCGGGCGGCGCGGGCGAGTTGGGCGTTGGCAGCCATCAGGTCGGCGGTGCGCTCCTCCACCCGGCGGGCGAGTTGGGCGCGCTCGGCCTCAAGCGCCGCTGCGGTGGCCCGCCGGGCGGCCTCAGCCTGGCTCAACTCGCGCTCCGCGACGTTTGCCAGGTCGGCGAGCGCGGCGCGGTCCTCCACAGTGAATGCCCGCGGCCGGCGGTCGATCACGCACAGCGTCCCCACCAGACGGCCGCCAGGCCCACGCAGCGGATGGCCGGCATAGAAGCGGATGTGTGGCGGGCCGGTGACGTGCGGGTTGGCGGCGAAGCGCGGGTCCTGCAGCGCGTCAGAGACCACGAGCGGCTGGCCGGCGGCCACGGCGTGCGCGCAGAACGAGACACGGCGCGGCGTCTCGGGCGTATCCAGCCCCTGGCGGGACTTGAACCACTGGCGATCGGCGTCCACGAGCGTGACGAGCGCGATCGGGGCGTCGAACAGGCGGCGCGCGAGGCGCGTCAGGCGGTCGAAGCGCTCCTCGGCGGGGGTGTCCAGGAGCTCAAGCGCCCGCAGGGCGGCCAGACGCTCCGGCTCGTCTGCTGGCAGCGGCGGCTCGACCATCAGCTGTTCCTTTTCGGCGAGCAAAGACCCCCGCGCCCCTATTCAGCGAGGGCGGCGAGCAACAGCGCTTGTGAGCATTATACTTCGGATGGATTCCTGGAGCGCAGGGAGGAGGGTGGGATTTCACGGGAGGGCAGCGCTCGGCTGCGGGACATCCCCTTCCCCAGCTGCCTCAGGCTGGGCGTCAGCGAGGATGGCGCGGTACAGATCGCGGAGCGGCTCGGCCGGGGCGATCCCGAGGTCGTGCACCAGGGCATCGGCGCAGCGCTCGTACTGGCGGAGCGCCTCGCCGCGCCGCCCGAGCCGCCAGTAGCAGCGCATCGCCAGGGCGTGGATGTCCTCGCGGTGCGCGTCGCGCGCCAGGAGGCGCTGGCAGCAGTCGATCGCCTCCTCCACGCGCGACTGCGCAGCGTAGAGGCGCGCAAGTTGCTCAAGGGCCGCGAGCTGGCGCACGCGCAGCCGCTCGCGCTCGGTCGCCGCCCACTCAAGCTCGTGCTCGTCCACATAGTAGTCGCCGGCGTAGCAGGCGAGGGCTTGCAGGTAGGCACGTTCGGCCGCAGGTTCGTCGCCGAGTGCGCGGTGGCGCCCGGCCTCGTCTAGCAACTGGAGGAACGCGGCGCAGTCGTCGTCCACCTGTGCCCGAGGGTTGATGCAGTAGCGGCCGCCCTGAAAGAGCACGTAGCTCTCGCCGCCGCAGTCGAGGTACTGCCGCAGGTTGCTGATCGCGGTGTGGAGGCTGTGGGATGCCTGGCGCGAGTCGGCGCCGGGCCAGAACAGCTCCATCAACTCCGCCTTGCTGGCCGCGCGATGCGGGCGGGTGAGCAGATAGCGCAGGATGCTCACCGAGCGGCGCGTCTTGCAGGCGGGGAGCGGCTCGCCGCCGCGCGCGAGCTGGAAGCGCCCGAGGCCGATGACCCGCAGCGGGGGCAGGGGTGCGCCGGCGGGCACCACACTGGCCGGAGCAGGCTCCCTGGCGGCGCGGGCGCAGAGCAGCGTGAGCTGCTCGCGGGCGAAGGGCCAGAAGGCCCGCCCGTTGGCCGGTGTGCCGCACACGCGGCCGAACCAGCCACCGGCCTCGGCGAACGCCCCACGGCGGACGAGGAGCCAACCGAGCGCCCAGGCCGCGGCGTCCGCCACCGGTGGGTCCGCACCGCGCGCGAACTCCCAGGCCTCCGCCAGCAGGCGCTCGGCCTGAGCCAGGCGCCCTGCCAGCGCGTGGCGCTCGCCCCGCACCAGCAGCCCGGCGGCGCGGCCGCCCGCCCCGTCGCGCTCTCCCGCATCCGCCGGTCGCTTGCTCACACCTCAGCCTCCTCGGCCATGCAGCAGGGTCTCTTGTGATAAACGACCGGAGCGGGGGCTTTGGAGTATGAGAAGGGGAGGGTCAGAGGGCTGGCCCCTCCCTGACCCCTCCCCTTTCCTCAGCGGTGCGCATGTGGCGCAAGGCGGGGTGCAACCCCGCGAAAACCTAAAACCTCTCCCTCACGTTGCAAGTCCGACCGGGCTGCGATATCATTTCTGCCGGACACGCAATGCATGAGGAGGTATCACGGCATGGAAGACAAGCCCCACCGCGATGTTGAGAAGGTCTACGCTGTTCACGAGTTTGTCGCAAAGCTGCGCCGCCTGGCGGACGCCCTCGAGCGGCAGCAGCCCTTCACCATCCAGGTCGCCGGCGAGCGCTTCACCGTCCCGGCCGACGCGAGCATCAGCATCGAGCACGAGCGCAGCGAGGACGGCGAGGAGCTAGAGTTCCAGCTCACATGGCGGCGCCGGGCGAACGCTGAAGGCTGACCACCTGGCTGACGCCGCTACCCTGGTCCGGCCCAACACCGCATCAGATCCCGCGCCGGGCGGTGATGACCCCGGTGTTCAGGCCGATGGTGTTGAGGCCGCCGAAGAAGCGCGCGTGCTCAATCTTCACGCAGGCGTCCATCACCACCTCCAGCCCGGCCTGGCGCGCGCGGCGGGCAGCGGCCTCGTTGATCACGCCGAGCTGCATCCAGACCACCTTCGCGCCGATGGCGATCGCGTCCTCCACCACCTCCATCACCGACCCCGGCTCGCGGAAGATGTCCACGATCTCCACCGGCTCGGGGATGGCTCGTAGCGAGGGGTAGCTCGGCCTCCCGAGCACCTCGCGCTCGCGCGGGTTCACCGGGATGATGTTGTACCCCTCGGAGAGCATGTAGACCGCCGCAAAGTGGCTGGGCCGGTAGGGGTTGGAGGACAGGCCCACGATCGCGATCGTGCGGTAGGCCCGCAGGATGCGCAGCCGGTCGAAGGACGTGGTCGCAAACTCCGTCTGCGTCACCGGCGACCAGGAGCTTACCGCGCCGGTAGAAAGACGTTCAGCCATAGGTCCTCTGTAATACAAAAGACAAAATCAAAATTGCGCACCTACCGCAGCGCCTGGTCCAGGTCCCACAACAGGTCGTCCACATCCTCCAGGCCCACCGAGAGGCGGATCATCTCGGGGAGCACCCCGCCGGCCCGCTGCTCCTCCTCGCTGAGTTGCTGGTGGGTGGTGCTGGCCGGGTGGATCACAAGCGACTTGGCGTCGCCGACGTTGGCCAGGTGGCTCCAGAGCTGCAGCCGCTCGATGAAGCGCTTGCCGGCGGCCAGGCCGCCCTTGACGCCGAAGGTCAGCACGGCGCCGGCGCCGCGCGGCAGGTACTTACGCGCCAGGGCGTGGGAGGGGCTGCCGGGGAGCGAGGGGTAGTTGACCCACGCCACTGCCGGGTGCTCACTGAGGAACGAGGCCACCGCGCGGGCGTTCGCCACGTGGCGCTCCATGCGGATGCCGAGCGTCTCCAGCCCCTGGAGGAACAGGAAGGCGTTGAACGGGCTGAGGGCCGGCCCGAGGTCGCGCAGGGCCTCGACGCGGGCCTTCATGATGAAGGCGAAGTCGCCAAAGGTCTCGCGGAAGCGGATGCCGTGGTAGCCCTTGCTCGGCTCCAGCAGCTGCGGGAATGGCCCCCGCTCCCACGGGAAGCGCCCGCTGTCCACGATCACGCCGCCGATACTGGTGCCGTGGCCACCGATGAATTTGGTGGCCGAGTGGACCACAATGTCCGCGCCGTGCTCGAACGGCCGGCAGAGATAGGGCGTGGCGAAGGTGTTGTCGATCACCAGCGGCAGGTGGTGCTCATGGGCGATCTGCGCCACTGCCTCGATGTCCAGCACGTTGATGCGTGGGTTGCCGATCGTCTCCCCGTAGAGCACGCGGGTGCGCGGCGTGATGGCGCGGCGGAAGTTCTCCGGTTCGTCCGGCTCAACGAACACCGTATCAATGCCGAAGCGCCGCAGGCTGATGTCGAACTGGGTGTAGGTGCCACCGTAGAGCGTGGCGGCGGCGACGATCTGGTCGCCGGCCTCGAGCAGGCTGGCGAGCGCCACGAGCTGGGCGGCCTGGCCGCTGCCCACCGCAAGCGCCCCCACGCCGCCCTCGAGCGCGGCGATGCGCTCCTCGAAGACGGCGGTGGTGGGGTTCATGATGCGGGTGTAGATGTTGCCGAAGCGCTGCAGGTTGAACAGCGCCGCGGCGTGGTCGGTATCCTCGAAGACGTAGGAGGTGGTCTGGTAGATCGGCACCGCGCGCGAGCCGGTGGCGGGGTCCGGCCGCTGCCCGGCGTGCAGCGCGCGGGTGTGGAAGCCGAACTGGCGGTCATAGTTGGACATCAGTTCCTCTAGTACGCTGAAGCGTAGGTTGTGGCGCGACGCGCGCCGCTTTCGAGCGGGCGCAAGCCCTGCGAAAACCCTGGGCGGACTTCCGCCGCCATGGACTAGCGGGGTGGGGCGAGGCTTCGCCTCACCACAGCACTACCTTTGCGGGGGCTTGGGGGCTGCGCCCCTCCAACCCCCCGCTTTGCGGATACGCCCTAGCGCCCTGTGTAGCTGTCGCTCCAGTGGAGTAGGCGGCGCTCGAGGCGCTGGAGCAGCGCGTCGGTGCCCTTGCCGATCAGCGCCAGCAGCACGATGCTGAGCACTATTATATCCGCCCGGCCGGTATTCTGCCCGTCCACCAGCAGGAAGCCCAGGCCGCGCGAGGCGGCGATCAACTCGGCGGCCACCAGGAAGAGCCAGCCCTGCGCCAGGCCGATGCGCAGCCCGGTGAGGAGCGCGGGGAGCGCGGCGGGGAGCAACACCTGGCGTGCGAGCGCGAAGCCCTGCAGCCCGTAGGCGTAGCCCACCTCCACCAGCTTGCGGTCGATCTGGCGGATGCCGGCGACGAAGGTGGTGTAGACCGGGAAGAAGGCGCCGATCGCCACCAACGTGACCTTCGGCCCCTCGTCCACGCCCATCCACAGCACCAGCAGCGGCACCCAGGCCAGCGAGGGGATGGCCCGCACCGCCTGGAGCGTGGGCGCCAGCAACTCCTCGACGCGGCGCGAGAACCCCACCGCCCCGCCGAGCAGGGTGGCGAGCGCCCCGCCGGCGGCGAAGCCTAGCAGCACGCGCCACAGGCTGATGCCGACGTGCTCGGGTAGCTCGCCGCGGCCCGCCAACTCGGCCGCGGCGGCCACCACGTCCAGCGGGGCGGGGAGCTGGCTGCGCTCGAACAGGCCCAGCAGCGTCACAGCCTGCCACAGCGCCAGCAGGCCGAGCGGCACCGCCAGACGCCAGGCGAACGCGGCCAGCCGCGCCGGCGTGGGGAGGGCTAGCGCCGGGCGGCGCCGAATCACCAGGTTCTGCTCCACAGGAGACTCCAACATTCAGCGCTCCGGTTGGCGGGGCGTCCGCCCCACCAGCCGGAGCATCGCGCTATTTCTGGGCCACGGCCTGGATGAACTGCGGGTTGAGCAGCGCCTTCAGCTCGGCCTCCACGTCCACGCCCGGCTTGACCTGGTTCTCGGCCTGGAAGATCGGGATGATGGCGCGCAGCACCGCGGCGTGCTCCTCGCCGGGGATCGGGCTGCCGCTCAACACCGTGCGCTGCTCCAGCTCCAGCTTCGCCACATCGAGCGACAGCTTGGCCTCCTCGGCCAGAATCTGGGCCGCCTCCTGCGGGTGCTCCTGGATCCACTGGCGGGCGCGCTCGTACGCCCGCAGCACGCGCCCGACGTACTCGGGGTGCTGTGTGAGGAACGCCTCGCGCGCGTTCAGGAAGCCGTAGCTGTTGAAGTTGATGTTGCGGTAGATCAGCCGCGAGCCCTGCTCCAACTCGGTCTGCGCCATGTGTGGGTCCAGGCCGGCCCAGGCGTCCACCTGGCCACGCTCCAGCGCCACCTTGCCGTCGGCATGCTGCAGGTTGACGATCTCGACGTCGGCGGCGCTCAGGCCAGCCTCGTGCAGCGCGCGCAGCAGGAAGAAGTAGGGGTCGGTGCCCTTGGTGGCAGCGATCTTCTTGCCCTTGAGGTCGGCCACGCTGGCGATCGGCGAGTCCTTGGCCACCACCAGCGCGGTCCACTCCGGCTTGGAGTAGATATACACGGTCTGGATGGGTGAGCCGTTGGCGCGCGCCAGCAGCGCGGCGGCGCCGGCGGTGGAGCCGAAATCCACCGCATCCGAGCGCAGGAATTCGTTGGCCTTGTTGCTGCCCGCGCTCAGCACCCACTTGACGGCCACGCCGTCCGCCTTGAGGTCCTCCTCCAGCCAGCCGAAGCGGCGCAGGACGAGGCTGCTAGGGTTGTAGTAGGCGTAGTCCAGCCGGATCTCGGCCGGCTTGCTGGCGGCGGGCGCGCCGCAGGCCGCGATCAGCGGCAGGGCCAGCAGGGTGAGCAGAAGCGATGCGAACCAGCGCCTGGACATCTGAGATCTCCTTTGTCCTACGAAGGACTGCTGCGGGCCTCCCCGCACCCCGCGGGGCGGCGCCAACCGCAGAGTCACGGGCGGGCGGGCGAGCCGGCCGCCGCGCTGTGCGCGGCGTGGCTCAGCCCAAAGTGCGCCAGAACGTGCGCCCGCAGCGGCGCCAGGGCCACATCGCCTCGGTCACGCGGTCGTGAGAGCGGAACATCAATGGTGGCGGCGATCGTCGACGGCCGCCGCCCCAGGATGACGATCCGGTCGGCCAGGTAGAGCGCCTCGTCCACGTCGTGCGTCACCAGCACGATGGTGGGGCGCAGCCGCTGGTAGACATCGGCTACCAGGTCCTGCATCTGCATGCGCGTGAGCGCATCCAGCGCGGCGAAGGGCTCGTCCAGCAGCAGCACCTCGGGGCGCCCGATCAGCGCGCGCGCCAGCGCGGCCCGCTGCGCCATGCCGCCGGAGAGCTGGTGGGGGTAGGCGTGTTGGAACCCGCTCAGCCCCACCAGGCTCAGCAGGGTCTCCGGCGAGACTCGCTCGGGCAGGCGGCGCGCGCCAAAGGCAATGTTGGCCGCCACGCTGAGCCAGGGGAAGAGCCGCGGCTCCTGGAAGACCACCGCGCAGCGCGGGTCGGCCTGGGTGACCACGCGTGCGCCGAGGCGCACGGTGCCGGCCGAGGGCTGCTCTAGCCCGGCCACCAGGCGCAGCAGGGTGGACTTGCCGCAGCCGCTGGGACCGAGCACCGCCAGGAACGTTCCGGCCGGGATGGTGAGCGAGACGTCGCTCAGCACGGGCAGCGCGGCCTGGCGCCCGGCGAATGCTTTGCTGACCTGCGCCAGCGTGACCTGCTCGGCCATCCATTCGCTCCTTCGTCGCGTTCGACTCTCGTGCGCTGTGCGCACGCAGCCAGTGGAACCGGGTGGGTCGCGGGGAGGGCAAGCCCTCCCTGCCCCTCCCCTTCACGGGGAAAACACAACACCCTCATCAGATGTGATGAGGGTGCGGGACGGCGTGGCGCACAGGCGCCGGCCAGGCCGCACACTCTCATCTTCCAGGTACACCTGTTGGAGTTAGCACCGGCCCGGCTGCGCCGCCGGGCGGTTGCTGGGGCTTCGTCGGGCCAGTCCCTCCGCCCCTCTGGATAAGAGTGGTGCGCGTGCAAGTTGCGGGGAATATAACTTAACTTGTCTGGTTTGTCAAGAATACGTGGGCAGGGCGTGTGAGAGGGCCTGCGGGCGCCGATCACGCCCGGCGGGTCAACCCGCGGGCCGCGCAGGCGGGCGTGGCGGCGCCTCCCCGACCCCCGTTGGGCGTGGTGCTACTGAACTTGACAATGCGCCGCCAGGCCCTATCATCCCAGGGCACCTGAAGCGAGGTGAGCGAACACGATGCTGTACCGACTCCTCAAGCCGCTGCTGTTCCGCATCGACGCCGAGCGCGCCCACGAACTGGTGACGGGCCTGCTGCGCGCGGCCGCGGCCCGGCCCCAGGCGGCCACGCTGATCCGGACGCTGTATGCCGACGACGACCCGATCCTGGCGACGCGCTGCGCTGGGCTGCGCCTGGCGAACCCCCTGGGGCTGGCGGCCGGCTTCGACAAGCGCGGCGAGCTCGTGGGGCCGATGGCACTGCTGGGCTTCGGGCACGTCGAGGTGGGCACGGTGACCCCCCGGCCCCAGCCGGGCAACCCGCGCCCGCGCCTGTTTCGCCTGCCCTCTCAACGGGCGCTGATCAACCGCATGGGGTTCAACAGCCCGGGGATGGCGAGCGTGGCCCGCAACCTGCGCGACCAACGACCAACGACGACGGATCTGTCCGAGCCTTCGTCGTTCGACGTTCGTCGTTCGTCCTTGGTCGTTGGGGTGAACATCGGCAAGAACAGGGACACGCCGCTGGAGCGGGCATCCGAGGACTACCTGGCGGCGTTCGCGGCGCTGGCGCCCCTGGCGGACTACGTGACGGTCAACATCTCTTCGCCGAACACACCTGGCCTGCGCCAGCTGCACGAGCGCGCGGCGCTGGAGGAGTTGCTGGGCGCGCTGGCGGAGCGCAACCGGGCGCTGCCCCGTCCGCGCCTGCTGTTCCTCAAGATCTCACCGGACGAGACGGCGGCGACGATCGAGGAGGTGGTGGCGGCGGGCCGCGCGGCCGGCTGCGCCGGGTTCGTGGCTGTCAACACCACCCTGGCGCGCGAGGGGCTGCGCGGCCGGGCGGCGCGCGAGGCCGGCGGGTTGAGCGGGCGCCCACTGGCCGCGCGCACCCGTGACATGGTGGCACACATCTACCGGCTGACCGGCGGGGAGCTGCCGGTGATCGGCGTGGGCGGCGTGGCATGCGCCG
>DATMBA010000745.1:0-7788 GCA_035559635.1 Roseiflexaceae bacterium | reverse complement strand
GATGTGACGCACGAGCCGCCCGCCGCGCCCGTCGAGGCGCCAACCGCGCCGGCGCCGCTGGAGACCAGCCCAAGCGCGCAGACTGTGGTGGCGCCGCCCGGCCCGCCTGTGCAACCCGCCCCACCCGCGCCGTCCGCCGGGCCGCGCCTGGTATTCGAGGATAGCGGCCAGGAGATCAAGCTGCCCGCCGACAAGCGCGAGATCGTCATCGGCCGCGAAGACCCGATCAGCGGCATCCACCCGGAGGTGGACATGACGCCCCACGGCGGCGAGACGGGCGGCGTCAGCCGGCAGCACGCCCGCATCACCCACAGCGACGGGCAGTGGACGATCACGGACCTCAACAGCACCAACTACACGCGCGTGGACGGCGTCAAGCTCGACCCGAACGTGCCGACCCCGCTGCGCGATGGCGCGCGCGTGCAGCTTGGCCGCCTGACGGTGTTGTTCCGTATCTGAGTCCGCGGGGGCGCATGCCCCCGCACCCCCGCCGTGGGCTGCGCCCTACCCACGCAGCGCCGGGCGACCGATGCGGAACATCTCGATCGGGTAGCCGGTGGCGCCGCGCTCGGCCAGGTCGGCCAGGATGCGCCCGGTGAGCACACCGAACTTGAAGCCGTGGCCAGAGCAGGCCGAGCCGACCACCACCTGCGGGTAGGCCGGGTGCAGGTCCAGGATGAAGTGCTCGTCCGGCGTCATGGTGTAGCGGCAGGTCACGGCGTAGAGCACCTCACCGGTCAGTCCGGGTAGCAGGGTGGTAGCGCGCTCGCGCAGCTCCGCCAGCCGCGCCTCGTCCGGCGCGCGGTCCTCGTCCTCTGGCGCGATAGCGGGGCCAGCGGCGTGCAGCGCGACCTTCACACCCGGCAGGCCGAAGACCGGGAAGCCGTAGACCGAATGTGCGCCGGCGTGCTCGATGAAGATCGGCATGCGGCCGGGCCGGTAGGGCGCCAGATCGTGCGGCCGGAAGAAGGCCACCTGCTCCTTCGTGACGGTCAGCGGCAGGTCCAGGCCGAGCTGGCGCAGCAGCGGCCCGGCCCACGAGCCGGCGCACAGGACCAACCGCTCGGCGCCGTAGCGCCGCTGGCCCGTCTCCACCTCAACCCCGCCGGAGGTGGGCGCCAGGCGCAGCGCCGCCTCGCCCTCGTGCATTACCGCACCGTGGGCGCGCGCCGCGGCCGCCAGCGCGGCCACGCATCTATCGGCGTCCAGAATGCCGGCGTCGGCCTGGTAGATCGCGGCGGTCTCCACTGGGACCGCGAACTGCGGGAAGCGCCCACGCAGCGCCGCCCGGTCCAACTCCTCGAACGGGACGCCCACCTCCAGCAGCGCGGCGCGGATGGCCGCCAGGCCCGGCGCACCCGGCGGCCCCAGGTCCAGCCCGCCGGTCTGGAGCATGAGCGCCGCGCCGGTCTCCTCCTCGAGCGCGCGCCAGAGCGGGTAGGCGGCCTGCATCAGCCGCACGTAGCCGGGCGCATCATACGCCAGGCGGATGATGCGCGAGTGGCCGTGGGAGCTACCGTTGGCGTGCCCGATGGCATACTGCTCCAGCAGCAGCGTGCGCCGGCCGCCGCGCGCCAGGTGGTAAGCCGCCGCACACCCCGCCACACCCCCGCCGATCACGATGGCGTCGTAGTGATCCATGCAGAATAGCTCCACACATCTATCGGCCTGATGGGAGAGCTTCAGGGAGGGAGAAGCCCTCCTTGCCCCTCCAGGATTATCGCCTTTTCGGGAAGAATCTCGCTTTCTGGTGCGAAGTAGCGAAGCCACTTTCGCACCAGAAAGCGAAAACACTACTGCTTCATCCGCGCGCCCTTCGGGTCGAACAGCGGCTCGGCGGAGACGGTGGCCGGCAGGTGCTCGCCGAAGTACTCCACCTCCACCTTCGTGCCCAATGCGGCGTACTCGGTTGGCAGGTAGCCATAGGCGATGAACCGGCCGACGCTGTAGCCGTAGTTGGCGCTGGTGACGTAGCCCACCGGCCGACCGCCAGCCAGAATCGGTTCCTTGCCAAGCAATACCCCCGGCCCGTCGAGCGTCAGGCAGCACAGCTTCCGGCCAATGCCCGCGGCCCGCTGCGCCGCCACCGCCGCACGCCCCAGGAAGTCGCCCTTGTCCATGCGCACCGCCCAGCCGATGCCGGCCTCGTCCGGCGTGTAGTCGGTGTGGATGTCCGCGCCCCACAGCCGGTAGCCCTTCTCCAGCCGCAGCGAGTCGAAGGCGCCCGAGCCGGCCGCGATGATGCCGTGCGGCTGGCCGGCCTCCCACAGCGCGTCCCACAGCCGCAGCGCGTACTCGGTGGGGGTGTACAGCTCCCAGCCAAGCTCGCCGGCGTACGAGACGCGCAGCGCCAGCACCGGCGCAGTGTCCACCGTCAGCGGGCGGGCCGTGTAGTACGGGAAGGCTGCGTTCGATACGTCCTCCTCGGCCAGGGCGGCCAGCACCGCGCGCGCGCGCGGCCCCCACAGGCCGATCGTCCCGTAGGCTGCCGAGAGGTCGGTGATCATCACCGAGCCATCCCGCGGCGCGTGGCGTTCGATCCACGCCAGGTCGTGTGGCAGCACCCCGCCGCCGGTGATCACCCAGAAGCGGTCCGGCGCGCGCCGTACCACCGTCAGGTCGGCCACGATCCCGCCGCGCGCGTTCAGCAGGCTGGTATAGACGATCTTGCCCACCGGCCGGTCCACCTGGTTGGCGGCCAGCCAGTTGAGGAAGCCGGCGGCGCCCGGCCCGGCCACCTCCAGCACCGCGAGCGCCGAGAGGTTGAACAGGCCCACGCGCTCGCGCACATGCAGGTGTTCGGCCCCCTGGATAGGCGACCAGAAGCGGCTCGCCCAGGTGTCGCGCGCCGGGATGCGCCCCTCGTACAGCTCCAGCAGATGGGCGTTGGCCTCGTGCCAGCCGGCCACCTCCCAGCCGCCGCTCTGGAAGAAGAAGGCACCCTGCTCCACCAGCCGCTGGTGTACCGGGCTGAGGCGCAGATTGCGCGGGCGCGCGATCGGCTGCAGCGGGTGGATGATGTCGTATACCTCGCGGTAGTTCTGCGCACAGCGCTCGGCCACGTACGGCCGCGCCAGTTGGTGCTTCTGGAAGCGGGTGATGTCCGCCTCGCGCAGGTCCATCGGTGGCAGACCCTCCGCCATCCACTCGGCGATCGCCCGCCCCGCGCCGCCGGCGTGCGTCAGCCACAGGCCGATGCAGACCCACAGCCCCCTCACGCTGGTCTCACCCATCACCGGAAAGCCGTCCACCGTGAAGGCAAACATCCCGTTCAGCTGCCGCGTCTGGCCAGCGCCCCGCAGCGGCGGCAACAGCTCGATGGCCGATTCCCAGCCCCTAGCGAAGTGCTCGGGCGGGAAGGGGCGCTGCGCCGTGCGCCCCACGTCGCGCGCGTCCACCATCAGCGGCTCGTGGCGGTAGCTGCCCACACCGTAGCTATCGAAATGCTGCCGGAAGTACATGGCGTGATCCTGGTGGCGCATCAGCGGGTGCTCGACCTCGCGCGCGGCACCGGCCAACTCAGGGATGGGTGTGGTGACGGTGTAGAGATGCTGGGCAGCCTGCAGCGGGATCTTCACCCCCATCCGCTCGGCCAGCAGCGGCCCCCAGATGTTGGTGCAGAGCAGCACCTGCTCGGCCGCGATCCGCCCCCGCTCGGTCAGCACCGCCGTCACCCGCCCGTTTGTCACCTCCAGGTCCGTCACCGCCGTCTCAGGCAGGAAAGTCACCGCGCCATCGGCCGAGGCCGCGCGGGCCAGCGCGGTGATCAGCAGCACCCCTTTGGCCACCGCGTCGGCGGGGGTGTAGAACGCGCCGTGGATCACGCCAGGGTCCAGGATCGGCACCAACTGGCGCGTCTCGGACGGCGAGATCAGGTGCGACTCGAGGCCATAGGCCTTGGCCCAGCCCTGCTTGCGCCGAAGGTCGTGCCAGCGCTCGCGGGTGTAGGCCACCTCCAGGCCGCCCACGCCGAAGATCAACTCCTGCCCGTCCAGCTCAAGCTCGCCATACAGCCGGCGCGAGTACTTGGCGAACTCGGTCATCATCTTCGAGGAGTTGGTGAGGAACATGCCGCCGGGCGCGTGCGAGGTGGAGCCGTCGTTCTCAAACAGCGGCCCCTTGTCCACCACCACCACGTCGCGCCAGCCGAGCCTGGCGAAGTGGTAGGCGACACTGCAGCCGACGATCCCGGCGCCGACAATCACGAGCCTGGCGTGGGTGTGCATAGCGACCTCCGTCGGTAGATGCGCTGCGCGCACAGCGCCTGTTGGAAGGCGGGAACGGTTGCGCGGGGCTGGACCGCGCGCCTGTAGAGTCGTGGGGCTGATACGAGAGTATAGCACGCCAGGCGGCAACCTTCGCGGCGGGCGATAGGTGATGGGCAATGGGCGATGGCACAACGGGACGTGGCCGCCATGGCGTCGCCACGCCGCCACGCCGCGACGGCATCGTAGGGGCGCAGCAGGGGCCATCATCCGACCACGCACGTTACAACGGGCGGCCCCTGCTGCGCCCCTACGGCATTGCGTCCGGCACGGCATGGCACGGCGTGCCCCACCCCACGGCATGGCACGGCGCCCCCGCGTGTCCGCCACGCCGCCTATCGTCTGTCGCCCCATGCCCGCCCGCGCTGCACACCTGCCGCACGGTGGCGGGCGGCGCTACCGTTGTGGGGCGGCCAAGGGGGACCGCTGACCACCGCCCGCGCCAGGTCCGGCCCGCGCAGGGTCACGGCCATCTCGCTGCCGGTGATCACCTGCAGCGCGCCACCCTGTGGTCCTACCAGCCCCCCGCCCCCGTTGACGGCCATCGCGCGGCGCCACTATACTGGACGCGGTGCGCGGCGCCGCGCACCGTGGGGAATTGGGAAGGGACCAACTCCCTCCAAAGAACCCCGGACGGTTGAGCAACGTGGGCGGGCCAGGGCGAGCATCGCCGCCTGTGGCTCGCCCGTAGGACCACGGAGCGCCATGCATACAAATCAGCCACGGGTTCTGGTGTGCGACCCCATCCACGCCGACGGGTTGCAGCTGCTCCGCGAGCACGCCATAGTGGACGTGCGCCCCAGCCTGGCGCAGGCCGATCTGGAGACCCTGATCGGCGAGTACGACGCGGTGATCGTGCGCAGCGCCACGCGCCTCCCGGCCGCGGTGATCGAGCGCGGCGCGCGCCTACGGGTGATCGGCCGCGCCGGCGCCGGGCTGGACGGGATCGACGTGCTGGCCGCACGGACGCGCGGCGTCGAGGTGGTGAACGCGCCGGACGCCAACACGCTGGCGGTGGCGGAGCACACCTTCGCCCTGCTGCTGGCCCTGGCGCGCCAGTTGGTGGCCGCCGACCGGGGGATGAAGGCCGGGCGCTGGGAAAAGGCGCACCTGATCGGCACCGGCCTGGCCGGCAAGACGCTCGGCATCGTCGGCTTCGGCCGCATCGGGCGCCAGGTGGCGCTGCGGGCGCGGGCCTTCGACATGCGCGTGCTCGTCAACCAGCCCCGCCTCACGCCAGAGATGGGGCTGGAGTGGGGCGTCGAGCACTGCGACCTGATCACGCTGCTGCGCGAGTCGGATGTGGTGACGCTGCACGTGCCGCTGCGCCCGGAGAACGTCGGGCTGATCGGCGCGCGCGAGCTGGCGCAGATGCGGCCAGGCGCCTTCCTGATCAACACTGCCCGCGGCCAACTGGTGGACGAGGCAGCGCTACTGGAAGCACTGGAGAGCGGGCACTTGGCCGGCGCCGGGCTGGACGTGTTCGCCCAGGAGCCGGCCGTCAACGCCGCACTCACCGCTCACCCACGTGTGCTCGCCACGCCACACATCGCCGCCAGCACCGAGGACGCCCAACGGCAGGCGGCGCTCACCGTGGCCGAGCGCGTGCTGGCGGTGCTGCGGCGGCAGGGTGCGGCCGAGACGCTGGCGCTGCGCTTCGTGCCGCTGGAGCGCGTCAGCCCCCACGAGGCGTACGACGCCCAGCGGGTGCGGGCGCTGGCGGCGCGCATCGCCGAGGAGGGCCGCCTCAGCAATCCGCCGGTGGTGGTGGCGTGGGGCGAGCGCTACGTGGTGCTGGACGGCGCCACGCGCCTGCAGGCGCTCAAGCACCTCGGCCTACCCTACACGGTGGTGCAGGTGGTCTCCAGCAACGACGCCCACCTGCAGGCGCACACCTGGAACCACGTGATCTCCGGCGAGAGCCTGCACGACCTGCTGGCTCTGCTGCGCAATGTGCCAGGCCTCCAGCTCAGCGAGACGGCGCCGGAGTTCCTGCCGGACCGGCTGCGGCAGGGGCGCGCGCTCGCGGCGCTCTATGGGGTGGACCGCAGCGGGGTGCTGCTCAGCGCCGAGCCAGAGAGCCCAGACGCGTGGCTGGCAACGCTCAACGCACTGGTGGAGCGCTACACCGCCTGGGGCACGGTGGAGCGCACGTTGGTGGCGGACCTGGGGGCGCTCAAGGCGCAATACCCGCGCGCACTGGCGTTGGTGGTCTTCCCGCAACTCTCGCTGGAACACATCCTGCGCCTGGCCGCCGCCGGCCAGGTGCTCCCCGCCGGCCTGACGCGCTTCGTGATCCCCGGCCGCATCCTGCGCCTGCACGTGCCGCTGGAGCGCCTGCGCGCCGACGAGCCGATCGAGCGCAAGAACGACTGGCTTGACCACCTGGTGCAGGAGAAGTTGGCCCAGCGGCGGGTGCGCTACTACCAGGAGCCGGTGGTGCTGCTGGACGAGTGACGAGCGCCCCTGTCCGACTCGATCGCCAACTCACATAAGGGAGGCGCGGAGGGCTTCGCCCTCCACATCCTCCCCGCGAACCTACGCTGCGGGCAGCGCCCGCATATATGAAACATAGTACCCCTAGGCTGCCAGCCACCCGCCATCCACCGCCAGCACCTGGCCGGTGATCCAGGCCGCAGCCGGCGAGGCCAGGAACAGCGCGGCCCCTACCACGTCCTCCGGGCGGCCGACGCGCTTGATCGCCATGCGCTCCAACAGCTTGCGCACGTACTCCGGGTCCGCCAGGCGGGCGGCCATCAACTCGGTGGCCAGCGGGCCAGGCGAGATGCCGTTCACCCGCACGCCGCGCTCGCCCCATTCCAGCGCCAGCGAGCGCGTCATGTTGATCACCCCCGCCTTGCTGGCGTTGTACGCCACGGCGCGGTGGACGTAGCTGCCCACGTGGCCGTGGATCGAGCAGATGTTGATGATACAGCCGGCGCTCTGGCGCAGCATGATCGTCCCGGCCGCCCGGCAGCAGATCCAGGTGCCGGTGAGGTTGGTGCCCACCACATGGTCCCACTCCTTGGGCGCCAACTCCTCGGCCGGCTTGGGCACGTTCACCCCGGCGTTGTTCACCAGCACATCCAGCGCGCCGAACGTCTCGAGCGCCGTCCGGCACAGCGCGTCCACCTCGGCGGCGTCGCGGATGTCGCAGCGCGCCGCGCGAGCCTGGCCGCCGGCGGCCCGGATGCGTGCGGCGGTGGACTCGGCGGCCTCGCCGCTCACGTCACCAAGCACCAGGCGCGCCCCGGCCGCGGCGAACCCCTCGGCCAACGCCGCGCCCAGCCCGCGTCCGGCGCCGGTGATTAGCACAACTTGGCCAGCGATGTCGAAGAGTGTGTGGGCCATGGTGCATCTCGCTCAGAATAGGGGAGGCGTGGAGGGCCATCCCCGTGCCTCACACGGCACTACCGTGTCACCATCGTGAGCGCCACCTCATACAGCGGCGGGTCCTGATCGTCCGAGAGGACGAGCTCGCCCCCCGAGGACGCAGCCGTGGGGTCGCTGATAGGCGCCGAGC
>DATMBA010000744.1:0-2436 GCA_035559635.1 Roseiflexaceae bacterium | reverse complement strand
TTTGCCCTCCCCTGACCCCTCCCCTATCCGTCAGCGTAGCTCTGACGGACTAGTAGGGCCGATCATACGGGAAGTTACGCCGCGCGTCAATGTGGTCCATGACAACGATTTGCGACAAACTGGGCCATTTCCACAGGCTTGGCCTGCGATCAATGAGGTGGAGGTATAATCCGCCCCCGCCAGTAACTGGGCGACGGAGATATCTTCATCTATCTCCGGCCAATGCAGGGATCGCCCTCCGGCACCGATCTCGTATTGGCTGCGCTGCTCGGATGTGGCAGCGTGTAACAGCGGAAACCAGATAATCGGCACGCTCATAATCCGTCCATTTATTTATAGAAGCGGAACCGGCTGACGCGTAAGACGCTAAGGCGTATCTGCAAACGGCGTTTGCGGGGGTTGGGGGGCTGCGCCCCCCAACAATCTTCTCAAAGGTTCGTTTGGAGGGGCGCAGCGCCTCCAAACCTCCCGTTTTGCGGATACGCCCTAGGCGACGTGGTGGCGAGCGGGCCGCTGCCGCTTGCCGAGGCGCTGGCCGCCCGGCTGAGCGTAGCCGAGACCCTCTGCCATCTGGCTGGCCCACCTGCTGCTGCGGGAGTGGGGTTGGAGGTTGGGCCGCGCCGCCCCCGCAGCGGCGTCTACGGCCTGGCGGCCACCCTCTACCACCTGCTCACCGAAGCCGAGAGTTGAGCCCGATGGCATCACTCGAGCCAGCTGAGCCACTCCCGCTCCAACTCCTCTAGCCCCTTGCCGTACACCCCCGCGTAGTCGGCCGAGCCGGGGTCCCCCGCGCCGGTGAGATAGAGCTGATCGAGCTTCTCGCGGCCGTAGGTCTGCACCAGGAACTCGACGAAGCTGGCCCACTGGTAGTAGAGCGCGTTCATCGCGCCGATGCCAAGGCCGCGGTAGTGGGTGGCGAGCGGGTAGAGGGTGCCGGAGGCGCGCTGCGCCCGCACGTAGCTACGGAAGTCCGGGTGGCCGCTGAGCCAGTACTCGCCGGCGGCCCAGGTAGCCATGCCCTCCGAGAGGATCAGGTCGGCGCTCAGGTGACGCGCACCATAGCGGTCCTGCTGGAGCTGGTGGACGAACTCGTGCGCCAGGATCGCCACCGCGCGCGGGCGGGCGATGTCCTGGCAGGTGTGGACCTGCACCACCCGCACGTCGGTGTAGGCGATGCCGCTCAGCGCGCACCCGCCGTCGGCGACGAGTGTCGCGGTGATGGGGCCGCTCAGGGCCGCGCCAAAGCGGGCGCTGACGTACGCCAACGTGCGCTCGAGCTCGGCCGGCAGCTCGCCGCGCTCCGCCGCGTACAGCCCCTCGTCCACCCGCACCGTCAGCGCCCGGGCCGGCGCCGGTGCGGCCTCGCCAGCGATCGGCGCTGGCCCATCGCCGGATGGACGCCAGCGCGAGATCGGCGCCTCGCCACCCGCGGGACGCAGCACAACAAAGGCCGCCGCGGCCAGAGCGGCGAGCAGCAGCAGGTGTACGAGCGGCGGAAGCGAACGGGTGTCCATATAGCCTGAATGCTCTGAGGGCTACATCAAAGGCCGACTGCGCGGCCTGCACCCCGCGCAGTCGGGCTTCGCAAGGGGTAGCCCGCCGTGGGGTGCCCGCTGGGCCCGGCCGGGCGTGGTGTACAGCTGGGGACGTTGACGGCGCCCTGGAATTATACCATGAGCGGTTGACAACCTGGCCGCTTCTGCGCTATCCTGGCGTGGCTTTTGACACCGAGTATCGAGGATCAGCGTGACCCTGTACCATCTGCACGTTGTCTTCGCCCGTGGCGGCGAGGGTCCCCCACCGCGCTTTATCTCCCTGATCGAGCATGAGTGCCGCGCCCGCGGCCTGTCTTTCGCGCATTGCCGCAGCCACGATCACGCCGAGGCCATCCGCGCCGCCGTGCTGCACGGCGCGCTTGGTGTCGGCCTGCTGATCGACTACATGGGCCGCTCGTTCCATGCGGACGAGGAGCTGTGCCACGCAGTGCGCGATGCCGGCGGCCTGCCGGTGGAGGACCCGGAGCGGGTGCGCGCCTTCGGCAGCAAGGCCGCCATGCACCTGGCGCTGGCCCGCGCCGGCGTAACGCTGCCGCGCACCATCATCTGGCCGGCCGGCCGCCCCGCCCGCGACCTGACGCCCACCGAGCGGATCTTGCTCGGCCCGCGCCTGGTGGTCAAGCCATCCCGCGGCTCCGGCGGTGCCGGGGTGACGCTGGACGCCGACGGCAGCCGCACCGTGCTGGAGGCCGCCATGGACGACCCGGAGGATGACTACCTGTTGCAGGAGTTCGTCCGGCCGCTGGACCTGGATGGGCGCCCGGCCTGGTTCCGCGTCTACTACTGCTTCGGGCGGGTCTTCCCCTGTCTCTGGCACCCGGTGACCCACGCCACCGCGTTGCTCAGCCCCCAGGAGCTGCGCGCCTACGGCTTGGAGGAG
>DATMBA010000743.1:0-3047 GCA_035559635.1 Roseiflexaceae bacterium | reverse complement strand
CGGGCGCTGGCGGCACTCGCCGGCGACGGCACGCCGGCCATCGACTATCGCGAGGACCCCGCGCTGCTCGCCGGCCTGCGGCTGCAGGTCGGCGCCTGGCAGCTCGGCGCCAACCTGCAGGACGAGCTGCAGGCCTTCACCGAGCTGGTGCCCGCCGATGGCTGACCCTGCATCCGCCGCGTCCCCGCTGGCCGCCGCGCGCGCCTGGTTGCAGGACTACCGGCCGGGCCTGCGGACGCGTGAGCTGGGCGTGGTGGAGTCGGTGGGCGACGGCATCGCCTGGGTGGCCGGGCTGCCGTCGGCGGCCATGGACGAGCTGCTGCGTTTCGAGGACGGCAGCCTGGGGCAGGTGTTTCACTTGAGCGACCGCCACATCGGCGCCGTGCTGCTGCACCAGACCGAGGGCCTCACCGCCGGCACCCGGGCGGCGCTCGGCGGGCGGGTGCTGGACATGCCGGTGGGCGATGCGCTGCTCGGGCGGGTGGTCGATCCGCTTGGCCGGCCGCTCGATGGTGGCGCTCCGCTGCCAAGCGCTCAGCGCCGGCCGCTGGATGCGCCCTCGCCGCCGCTGATCGAGCGCGATTTCGTCACCGAACCGCTGCTCACCGGCTGCAAGATCGTCGACACCCTGCTGCCCATCGGCCGTGGCCAGCGCCAGCTCATCATCGGTGACGAGGGCACCGGCCGCAGCGCCCTGGCGCTGGATGCGGTGCTCAATCAAAAGGACAGCGGCGTGCGCTGCGTGTATGTGCTGATCGGCCAGAAGCGCTCCGCCGCGGTCAGCACCCTGGAACTGCTGCGCGAGCACGGGGCGCTGGCCTACACCACGGTGGTGGTCGGCGAGGCCAGCGCCCTGCCGGGCCTGCAGTATCTGGCGCCCTTCGCCGGCTGCACGCTGGCCGAAGCCTGGATGCACGCCGGGCACGACACGCTGGTGGTGTACGACGATTTGAGCGCCCATGCCCGCGCCTACCGGGAACTGTCCCTGCTGCTGCGCCGCCCGCCGGGGCGCGAAGCCTATCCGGGCGACATCTTCTATCTGCACGCGCGGCTGCTGGAGCGCGCCACGCATCTGGCGGCCGCGGCCGGCGGCGGCAGCATGACCGCGCTGCCCATCATCGAGACCCTGCAGGGCGAGATCGCCGCCTACATCCCCACCAATCTGATCTCCATCACCGACGGGCAGATCTACCTCGACGCCGGGCTGTTCGCCGGCGGCTTTCGGCCGGCCATCGACATTGCGCTGTCGGTGTCGCGCATCGGCGGCAAGGCGCAGCACCCGCGCATCCGCGCCGCGGCGGCCGGCGTCAAGCTCGAGTACCTGCAGTTTCTGGAGCTCGAGGCGTTCACCCGCTTCGGCGCGCGCTTGGAGCCGGCCATGCAGGCGCGCCTTGCGCGCGGGCGGGTGCTGCGCGAACTGCTCAAGCAGGAGCGCCTGGCGCCGGTGTCGGCCGCCGGGCATCTGGCCTGGCTGCTGGCCTTCGGGCACGGCCTGCTGGACGCGGTGCCGCCGGATGCGGTGGCCGGGGTGCTCGAGCGGCTGCTCGGCGCGGTGCCGGGCAGCGGGCTCGACCTGCAGTCGCCCGACGAGGCCTGGCTGGCCTGGCTCAAGACCGCCCTGGCGCCGCCGCCGTGAGCCGCTACCGGGAACTTACCGAACACCTGCGCGGCCTCGAGGACATCCGCGCCATCCTCTCCGGCATGCGCACCCTGGCGGCCGTGGAGCTGCAGCGCGTCGCGCGCTTGCAGGCGCCCGCCGCGCAACTGCGCGCCGGACTCGAGGCGGCCGTGGCGGCTCATTTCGCCGCCCGGCCGGCGCCTGCGGTCGCGCCCGGGGCCGGGCTGTGGGTGGTGCTGGGCAGCGAGAAGGGCCTGTGCGGCGATTTCAACGAGCGCCTGCTGGCCGGGTTGCCCGATGACGCGGCGCCGCGGGTGCTGGTGGGGTCCAAGCTCGCGGCGGCGCCGGTGTCGGCGGTCGTGGCGCGCTGTCCGGGCGCGCTGGGGGCCGACGACCTCGGCCCGGTGCTGGGCACCCTGGCGCAGACCCTGGCCGGACTGGGCGCCATGGCCGGCGGCTCGCTGCAGGTGCTCTGCCACGACCCCCAGAGCCAGCAGCTGCGGCGGGTGGCGGTGCTACCGCCACCGGTCGGTCCCGCGCCGGCGGCCGCACCGCGCCTGCAACTGCCGCCCGCGCAGTTCGCGGCGGCGCTGCTGGAGCAGTACCTGTTTGCGGTGTTCAATGGCCTGTTGCTGGATTCGTTGCTGGCCGAGAACCAGCAGCGCATCGCTCACCTGCAGGCGGCGCTGCAGCGGCTCGACGAGCGCTGCGAGACGTTGCGCCAGCGCCAGCGCCGGGCGCGTCAGGAGCAGATCATCGAGGAGGTGGAAGTGGCCCTGGCCATCGGCGGCCTGACAGAAACAATCGGTTCGAGATCATCACAAGGCGCCGAACCATAAGAGAACCATAAGACCAGAATAGTGGGCACATACACTGTAGATGCCTGATCGAGCTCATTGCAGGGCATATGTCTAGCGGAACTAAGGACGCTAATACTTCTTCTACGGGGCCTTTTTTGCGCGGGGACGAGCCTGGGATGCAGGCGATGGACATGAGGTCAGCGATCGATAGGCGTGACACGCCGAGCAAGGGCCGTGTGCTGTTCGCCAGCCTGGTCGGCACCACGATCGAGTTTTTCGATTTCTACATCTACGCCACCGCGGCGGTGCTGGTGTTCCCGGTGCTGTTCTTCCCCTCAAGCGATCC
Organism: Roseiflexaceae bacterium; assembly: GCA_035559635.1. GTDB lineage: Bacteria > Chloroflexota > Chloroflexia > Chloroflexales > Roseiflexaceae > CALJIC01. Next base: position 283 of record DATMBA010000743.1, on the reverse strand, counting down.
GGCCAGCGGCATGCTGCAATCCTTGGCGACTTTTGCCATCGCCTTCTTCGCGCGTCCGCTCGGCTCGGCCTTGTTCGGCCACTTCGGGGATCGCATCGGGCGGAAGGCGACGCTGGTGGCTGCGCTGCTGACCATGGGTTTGTCCACGCTCGCGATCGGTTTGTTGCCGACCCATGCCCAGATCGGCGTGGCCGCACCGGCACTGCTGGCGCTGTGCCGCTTCGGTCAGGGGCTGGGCCTGGGCGGTGAATGGGGCGGGGCGGTACTGCTCGCCACGGAAAAC
>DATMBA010000742.1:0-8491 GCA_035559635.1 Roseiflexaceae bacterium | reverse complement strand
CCCCGCCTCGTCCACGAAGCGCAGGCTGCCGCCATAGTGCTCCCAGCTGCCGTCCGGCGCCACCAAGCCCATGAAGAGCGAGGGGAAGTCGCCGAAGCTGCGCGCCTCGTCGCTGTACTCCCCTAGCAGCCCTCGGAAGCGCTCGATCGCCGCCAGCGCCGTGGCGCGCGCCTCGGGCAGCCCGGCGCGGATCGCGTCGCGGGCGGCGGGGGGCAGCGGGGCGCGCACCCCGCCGGGGATGGCCCAGGCCGGGTGGACCTTGCGGCCGCCGAGGGCCTCGATGATGGCCTGGCCAAACTGGCGCAGCCGGATGCCCCCGCGCGCCAGCTGCGGGTCGGCTGCGGCCAGGCCAAGCACATTGCGCCTGGCCGGGTCCGAGTCCATGCCCAGCAGCAGGTCCGGCGCGCTGAGGTAGAAGAAGCTGAGCGCGTGCGACTGGATGATCTGGGCCAGGTTCATGAGGCGGCGCAGCCGCTCGGCGGCCGGCGGGATGGCCACCGCCAGGATGGCGTCGCCGGCCTTGGCCGAGGCCAGCACGTGGCTCACCGGACAGATGCCGCAGATGCGCGCGGTGATACCGGCCATCTCCCACAGCGGCCGCCCGACGCACAGCTGCTCGAAGCCGCGGAACTCGGTGACGTGCAGGCGGGCCGACTCCACCTGCCCCGCGTCGTCCAACTGGATGGTGACTCGGGCGTGGCCCTCGATGCGGGTCACCGGGTCGATGGTTACTCGTTGGGGCATAGGGCGGCCTCTGCGGTACTGACTACGGGCTACTCGATACTGACTACCGGCTATCCGAAACGAATCATCTCGCGCCCCTGAATCGCGGGCAACTCCCCGGCCAGCAGCGACTCGAGGACCGCGCGGATGCGGGGGGCGGGGGGCGGGCAGCCGGGCAGGTACAGGTCCACCGGCACCACGGCGTGCAGCGGCAGCACACGGTCGAGCAGCACCGGCACCACCCCCGGTTCACGCGGCACGGCGCCATGCGGGGCGTAGACGCGCTGCAGGATCGGCTCGGCCGGGCCGAGCACATTGCGCAGCGCCGTCACATTGCCGGTCACGGCGCAGTCCCCCAGGCTCACCAGCAGGCGGGTGCGGGCGCGCACGGTGCGGATCAATTCCACATGCTCGTGGTTGGCCAGCGCCCCCTCCACCAGCGCCAGGTCCACCCCCTCCGGGTACGCTTTGATGTCGGCCAGCGGGCTGTAGACCAGCTCCACACGCTCCATCAGCTCGAGCAGCCACTCGTCCGTGTCGAGGAAGGACATGTGGCAGCCAGAACACCCGCCGAGCCAGACTGTCGCGAGTCGCAGTCGTGCCATATTCAGTCACCGTCTGTCTGGTCGAACGTTTGACCGTTGAACGGGGTAACGTGCAACGGTCAACGGCGTCTGCGCGCGTTGACGATCTCCGTGAGGCGGTTCCGGTCACGCTCCATCTCGGCCACCGATGCGCCGCGGCGGAAGATCGCGCCGGTGGGGCAGGCCAGCACACACTTCCCGCAGGCGGTGCAGCTCTCGGCCTCGCCCCAGGGCTGGTTCAGGTCCGCCGTGATACGCGCGCCCGTGCCGCGCCCGGCCACGTCCCAGGTATGCACGCCCTCCACCTCGTCGCAGGCGCGCACACAGCGGGTGCAGAGCACGCAGCGGTTGTGGTCGATGCCGAAGCGCTCGTGGGAGATGTCCACCGCGCAGGCCGGGTAGAGGTACTCATAGCGCACGTGATCCATGCCCACCGCCACCGCCAGATCCTGCAACTCGCAGTGCCCGTTGGCCACGCATACCGCGCAGACATGGTTGCGCTCGGCGAAGAGCAACTCGACGATCATGCGGCGGTAGGCGCGCAGCTGTGGCGTGTCGGTGCGCACCTCCATGCCCTCGGCCGGCACAGTGACGCAGGCCGGCACCAGCCGCCCGCTGGGAACCAACTCCACCAGGCACAGCCGGCAGGCCCCTACGTCCGAGAGACCGTCCAGGTGGCAGAGGGTGGGGATGGCGATCCCGGCATCGCGCGCGGCCTGCAGCAGCGTCTCGTCCTCGCGCGCGCTCACCGGCTGGCCGTCGATCGTGAGTGTTTTGACTGCCATCGGATTACCTCGGTAGTCAGAAGTCAGGATTGAGTAGCGAGTACCGCTGCGGTACCCTGTCCTCATTGATATCGGCGTCGTACTGGCGACTGACTACTGGCTACTGGCTGCTCTTCAGCAGCGCCTCATACTCCTCGCGGAAATACCGCAGCGTGCTCAGCACCGGGTTGGGCGCGCTCTGGCCGAGGCCGCAGAGGCTGGTGCGCTTCACCATGTCGCACAGCTCCTCCAGGCGCGCCAGGTCCGCACGCGTGCCCTCGCCAGCGCAGATCTTGGTGAGCAGGCGCAGCATCTGCACCGTGCCGGCGCGGCAGGGGACGCACGCGCCACACGACTCGTCGGTACAGAACTCCATGAAGTAGCGCGCCACGTCCACCATGCTACTGTGCTCGTCCACGGCGATCATGCCGCCGGAGCCCATGATCGAGCCGGCGCGCTGGAGCGACTCGTAGTCCACCGGGGTATCGAACAGCGCGGCGGGGATGCAGCCGCCAGAGGGGCCGCCCGTCTGCACCGCCTTGATCGTGCCGCCGTCCGGTGCGCCGCCGCCCATCTCCTCCACGATCTGGCGCAGGGTGGTGCCCATCGGCACCTCGATCAGGCCGGTGTTGCGGATCTTGCCGGCCAGGGCAAAGACCTTGGTGCCTGCGCTGCGCTCGGCGCCGATGGCGGCGAACCACTCCGGCCCCTCGCGGATGATCGGCACCACGTTGGCGAAGGTCTCGACGTTGTTGATCAGCGTGGGGCAGCCCCACAGGCCGGACTCGGCGGGGTAGGGCGGGCGGGGGCGGGGGGTGCCGCGCCGGCCCTCGATCGAGGCCATCAGCGCGGTCTCCTCGCCGCATACGAAGGCCCCGGCGCCGATGCGCACATCCACCCGGAAGTTGAACGACGAGTCGCAGATCGCGCTGCCGAGCAACCCGTGCTGGCGCGCCTGACGGATGGCGATCTCCAGGCGCCGGATGGCCAGCGGATACTCGCCACGGATGTAGGCGTAGCCCTGGCTGGCCCCCACGGCGTAGGCGGCGATCGCCATGCCCTCCAGTACCCGGTGCGGGTCGCTCTCCAGAACGCTGCGGTCCATGAACGCGCCGGGATCGCCCTCGTCCCCATTGCAGATCACGAACTTGCGCTCGCCAGGGGCCTTGGCGACGGTGGCCCACTTGAGGCCGGTGGGGAAGCCGGCGCCACCGCGCCCGCGCAACCCGCTGCGGCTGATGGCGTCCAGCACGTCCGCGGGGCGCATGTCGTGCAGCACGTGGTAGAGGGTGCGGTAGCCGCCGGCGGCGATGTAGGACTCGATCCGCTCCGGCTCGATCAGGCCGCAGTTCTCCAGCACGATCGCCCGCTGCCGGGTGAAAAACGGCGCCTGCGGGTCGCCGCGCGCCGGGGTGGTCAACTCGCCTTGCACCGGGATGCCGCCGTCCAGCGCGGCCACAATGGCCAGCGCGTCCGCCGGGGTCACGCGCTCGTACAGCGCGCCCTCGGGGTCCACCTGCACCAGCGGCCCCTGGCTGCACAGCCGCATGCACCCCACGCCGCACACCTGCACCTGCTCCTGCACGCCGGCCGCCACCACGGCCTGCTCGAGGCGCTGCTTCACGCCCTGCGCCCCGGCCGAGAGGCAGCCGGCGGCGGTGCAGCAGCGGATGCGGATGCGCTTGCGGGAGTGCTGCTCCGACTCGGCGATCTTCTGCAACTCGGTGAGATCCATAGGTGTGGTCCTCGGGGGGGGTCAGAGAGGGCCTCGCCCTCCCTATGACCCACCGGCGATCATCCGCCTGATGTGCGCCACCGCCGTCTCGGGGGTCTGGCCGCCGAGCACCTGGTTGTCAAAGACCATCGCCGGGGCGATGCCGCAGGCCCCCAGGCAGCGCGCCGTCATCACCGAGAGTTTCCCGTCCGGGCTGGTGTGGCCGGCGCGCACGCCCGTCTCCTGCTCGATGGCCGCGAGCAGCGCCGCCGCGCCCTTGACGTAGCAGGCGGTGCCGAGGCAGACGGTGCAGGTATGTTCGCCCTGTGGCTTGAGCGTGAAGAAGTGGTAGAACGTGGCCACGCCGTAGACCCGGCTGAGCGGCACCCGCAGGCTGCGCGCGATCTGGCCGAGCAACTGGGGCGACAGGAAGCCGTACAGCTCCTGGGCCTTGTGCAACACCTCGATCAGCGCGTCCGGCTGATACTGGTGGCGCTTCATGGTGGCCTCCAGGATCTTCGGGCGGTTGTCGACCGGGGGGCGGGCCGCGGCGCCACCCTCGCGGGCGGGCCTGCTGGCGGCGGGAGCGGTCATGGGCGGCCTCCTCGTCAGGGCGCCGGTGTGCGGCTCTGCTGCGGATGGTAGCACGCTGGCACGTGGGGAGACGATAGCATCCGGCTACAGCGGGTTGCAGTCTGGATACCCTCGGCATTCGTCAACGCGCGCGGGCTCAGCACGAGGGCGTGGGGCCGCGCCCCCACGAATACCCCCTTCCTATTTCACCCATCTGGTAGGATTGCGAAATCCTTCACAACAGTTGTCGAATCACCCGCCCACGCCGTCGCGCTTCCATAGTATGATAAGGCTGGCACAGCGTTTGGAGGCGGGATCACCCCGCCAGGCCCCCCGCAAGAGGTGCGGGGCGTGGCCCTGTAACAACCCTGATGATGATTCTTCTGGAGGGGCATGGCCCGCCAGACCTCCCCACGGAGGTACGGAGGCACGGCTCCTGCAGAACACACAGCCATACGAGAGGGAGAAACACCGTGCAAACGCCATCCTACGTCAGGCACGAGCGGCTGCGCGCGTGGGTGCAGCAGATGGTCGACCTCTGCAAGCCGGACGAGGTCCACTGGTGCGACGGCTCGCAGGAGGAGTACGACATGCTGTGCGGGCGGCTGGTGGAGGCCGGCACCTTCATCCGGCTCAACCCCGCCAAGCGCCCGAACAGCTTCCTGGCGCGCTCGGATCCTAGCGACGTGGCACGGGTGGAGGACCGCACCTACATCTGTAGCCTGAGCAAGAGCGACGCCGGCCCGACAAACAACTGGGTCAACCCGCGCGAGATGAAGGAGACGCTCACCAAGCTGTTCGACGGCTGTATGCGCGGGCGGACGATGTACGTCATCCCGTTCAGCATGGGGCCGATCGGCAGCCCGATCGCCCACATCGGCGTGGAGCTCAGCGACTCGCCCTACGTGGTGGTGAACATGCGGATCATGACCCGCATGGGCCGGGCGGTGTACGACGTGCTTGGCGAGAACGGCGAGTTCATCCCGTGTGTGCACTCGGTGGGCGCACCGCTGGCGCCGGGGCAGCAGGACGTGCCGTGGCCCTGCAACAAGGATCACAAGTACATTGTGCACTTCCCCGAGGAGCGCTCGATCTGGAGCTTCGGCTCGGGCTACGGCGGCAACGCGCTGCTGGGCAAGAAGTGCTTCGCGCTACGTATCGCCTCCTCCATGGCGCGCGCCGAGGGCTGGCTGGCCGAGCACATGCTGATCCTGGGCGTCGAGGACCCCACGGGCGAGAAGACCTATGTGGCGGCGGCCTTCCCGAGTGCCTGCGGCAAGACCAACTTCGCCATGCTCATCCCGCCCAAGGCGCTTGGCGGCTGGAAGGTGACCACAGTGGGCGACGACATCGCCTGGATCAAACCGGGGCCGGACGGCAAGATCTACGCGATCAACCCCGAGGCCGGCTACTTCGGCGTGGCGCCGGGCACCTCGGAGAAGTCCAACCCCAACGCCATGGCGTCCATCCGCGCCAACACCATCTTCACCAACGTGGCGCTCACCGACGACGGCGACGTGTGGTGGGAGGGGATGACGAAGGAGCCGCCGAAGCACCTGATCGACTGGACCGGCAAGGACTGGGAGCCGGGCTGCGGGCGCAAAGCGGCGCACCCCAACGCGCGCTTCACCGCGCCGGCGTGGCAGAACCCGGTGATCGACCCGGCCTGGGAGGACCCGCAGGGCGTGCCGATCAAGGCCTTCATCTTCGGCGGGCGCCGCTCAAGTGTGGTGCCACTGGTGTACCAAGCATTCAACTGGAACTACGGCGTTTACCTGGGGGCGACGATGGGCTCCGAGACCACCGCCGCCGCCGCCGGGCAGATGGGCGTGGTACGGCGCGACCCGATGGCGATGCTGCCGTTCTGCGGCTACCACATGGGGGACTACTTCAACCACTGGCTGCAGTTCGGCCGCCACATCCACAACCCGCCGCGCATCTTCGGCGTCAACTGGTTCCGCACCGACGAGAAGGGCAACTTCCTCTGGCCCGGTTTCGGCGAGAACATGCGCGTGCTGAAGTGGGTGGTGGAGCGCGCCAACGGCCACGCGATCGGCATCGAGAGCCCGCTCGGCTGGATGCCGCGCTACGAGGACCTGGACTGGAGCGGGCTGGACTTCAGCCGCGAGCAGTTCAACGCGCTGATGTCGGTGGACCGCCAGGAGTGGCAATCCGAGATCCTCTCGCACGACGAACTGTTCATCCGGCTGTACGACCGGCTGCCGAAGGAGCTGATCTACCTGCGTGAGCTGATTCTCTCCAGCCTGTGGCGCTCGCCCGAGCACTGGGGGTTGGCGGCGGAGCAGCACTAGAGGTTCATCCGGCACGTTCGCTGACGCTCCCGTGCCGGAGCAGGTGGGTGCAGGGAGAGCCAAGCCCTCCCTGCGACCCGCCCCCACTCCCGTGCCGGAGCAGGTGGGTGCAGGGAGAGCCAAGCCCTCCCTGCGACCCGCCCTTTATGGCCGGACTGCGAGCGCGCGGCGGTAGAGGTCCACGTAGGCGCGCGCGCTCTTCTCCCAGGAGAAGTCCTGCGCCATGGCCTGGCGGATCATCTGCCGCATGTGGTGCTTGCGGTCGAAGAAGGTGCTCACAGCCCAGCCGACGGTGTAGTAGATCGCGTGGGCACTCGGCTCATAGAACTTGAAGCCAGTGCCCGTGCCGCTGGCCTCGTCGTACTGCTGCACCGTGTCCTCCAGCCCGCCGGTGGCGCGTACGATCGGCAGGGTGCCGTATTTGAGCGAGTAGATCTGGTTGAGGCCGCACGGCTCGTAGCGCGACGGCATGATGAAGAAGTCCGCGCCAGCCTCGATCTGGTGTGCCAACTCATCGCTGTAGCCGATGTAGCTGCCGACCCTGCCGGGGTAGCGGGCCGGCAAGGCGCTGAAGAACGCCTCCAGCCCCTTCTCGCCCGAGCCGAGGATGACGAACTGGGTCCGCATGTTGGTGATAATGTCCTCGATCGCGCCGGCCAGCAGGTCCAGCCCCTTCTGCTCCACCAGCCGGCTCACCACGCCGATGATCGGCGCCTCCGGGTCCACCTCCAGCCCCATCCGCTCCTGCAGCGCGCGCTTGCAGCGCGCCTTGCCCTCCAGGTTCTCCGCGCTGTAGTTGGCCGCGATCAGCCGGTCCGTCGCCGGGTCCCACTGGGCGTAGTCCACGCCGTTCAGGATGCCGTAGTAGCGGTCGCCCTTGTCGTTCAGGTAGGGGGCCAAGCCGTAGCCCAGTTCGGGGGTGCGCGTCTCGTTGGCATAGGTGGGGCTGACGGTATTGACCATGTCGGCGTACTGGATGCCGCCCTTGAGGAAGTTGATCTTCCCGTGGGACTCGAACTTGTCCGGGGTGAAGTTGGCCCACTGCAGGCCGAGGTAGTCCATGTGCTCGGCGGGGTAGATGCCCTGGTAGGCGATGTTGTGGATGGTGAGCACGCTGGCCGCGCCGCCGAGCTGCGGATCGTCCCAGTGCCAGATCTTGAGGTAGGCAGGGGCCAGCGCGGTGTGCCAGTCGTGAGCGTGGACGATGTCCGGCTTGAAGCCGATGTCCTTGCAGAGCTGCAGGCCGGCGCGGGTGAGGAAGCCGAAGCGCCGCGGGTTGTCCTGATAGTCGTTGAAGTTCGCGTCGTGGTAGAGGCCGGGGCGGCTGAAGTACTTGTGGGCCTCGACGAAATAGACCGGCACGCCCTCGTGGACAGCCAGGTGCATCTGGCACCACTCCTGGGTGTTCCCCATCCAGACGCCGAGCGGCCCCATGGTGGGGTTCAGCCCATAGCGCACATAGTCGATCTGCTCGTACTTCGGCATCACGACGATCACATCGTGGCCGAGGGCGCGCAGCACCTTGGGCAGGGCGCCGACTACGTCCGCCAAGCCGCCGGTTTTCGCGAAGGGGACGCACTCGGCGGCGATCATGACGATCTTGAGGTGCTGGTTCACTCGTGTGCTCCACTCTCTCGTGCGCTTCGCACGGAGGTTGAGGCCAGGGTTGGAGGTTGGCGTCTCAACCCCAGCCCGTGGCCCGTGGCCTCCGGCCCCATACCTGCTACAGCGCCGATTATACCGCGTCTGGCGCGGTGAACGACCGACGACGAACGACCAATGACCAACGACCCACGACCAACGACCGGCGACCGGCAACCG
>DATMBA010000741.1:0-26739 GCA_035559635.1 Roseiflexaceae bacterium | reverse complement strand
ACGACTACCTGGCCCGGGGGCGGGCCCTGCCGGCCTGGTTCACCCGCCCCGAGACGGCCGAGATCCTGCAGCAGACCTACCCGCCGCGCCACCGCCAGGGCTTCTGTGTCTGGTTCACCGGGCTGAGCGGCGCCGGCAAGTCCACCATCGCCGAGGTGCTCAGCGTGCTGCTGCTCGAGCGTGGCCGCCAGAGCACCTTGCTGGACGGCGACGTGATCCGCACCCACCTCTCTAAGGGCCTGGGCTTCAGCCGCGAGGATCGCGACACCAACATCCTGCGCATCGGCTTCGTGGCCGGCGAGGTGGCGCGCCACGGCGGCGCGGTGATCTGCGCCGCGATCAGCCCGTACCGGGCGGCGCGCAACGAGTGCCGCAAGATGGTGGGCGCCGAGCGCTTCATCGAGGTGTTCGTGGACACCCCGATCGAGGAGTGCGAGCGGCGCGACGCCAAGGGCATGTATGCCAAGGCGCGCCGCGGCGAGATCACCGGCTTCACCGGCGTCGACGACCCGTATGAGCCGCCGGTAGCACCCGAACTGACGCTCACGACGACCGACACGACTCCCGAGCAGTGCGCGCGGGCGATCGTGGCACTGCTTGAGGAGCGCGGCTTTCTGGAGCGGTAGTGCGCTTTCAGCACCTTCCGCTTTGCGGATAGGCACCAGAGAGATGGACGCAGCGAGAGGCGGGAGACGTGGCCCTGGCTCTAATGGCCCGCTAATAGACATAATAATAAGATTTATGGTAAACTTCCTCTAACTCCAGCCCCCGTACTCGCACCCTTGCGCCTCCGCGGCTGTGGGCGGTCCCCCGCCCTGGCAAAGAGAGGTTGCGATGGCAGTTGTCTCGCGTCCGATTCACACCTCGCGCCGGGCTAGCCTGCTCGGCGCGGCCCGGCGGGCGCTGGCGTCCGGCTGGACGTCCGCGCTCGCCTACGTACTGCTGCTGGTGCTGGGCTACGCCCTGCTCACCCCGGTGTTCAGTTGGGGACAGCGGCGGATGGACGATCTGCGCTACGGCTACCCCCGCACGACGCAGATCGAGGGGTTCGTCGGCCATACCGAGGATGGTGGCGCGCCGACGCACCTGATGGCGCTCAACCTGCACGGACAGGTGAGCGTGCTGGAGATCCCCGGCGGCGACGTCAGCAGGGTACGGTCTTTCGAGGGGCCGTACCTGGTGGGCGCCGACGGGCGCTACGTGGTGCCGCACCTGGCGCTGCGCGACCTGACCGGCGACGGGCAGGACGACCTGCTGCTGCAGGTGCGGGACGAGATCGTGGTCTACGTCAACGAGGGCGGGACCTTTCGGCTGATGACTCCGGCGGAGCGGGCGCGGCTCACTGCGGCGGAGGCGGAGGGGCGATGAGCGCGGGCGGTGGGAGTGAAACAGCGTAGGGGCGCGGTACCGCGCCCCTACGCGTCTTTTGGTGCCCGGCCTTACGGCGCGCGCACCGCGTCCGCCGCGATGCCCGGCGGGCCGGCGGCGGTGGGCGTGACCACATAGGATTGGCCGGCGATCCCCGGCCTCCCGTCCCACCCGCTCCTGACGGTGGGCCGCGGCCAGCAAGCGAAGGCCAGCACGATCAGCGTGACCGCCAGCGCGGCAAGCCAGTTGCGTTGCTGCCACAGCCAGGGGGCGTAGTTGAAGACGGCGCCCTGCGGCGCAGCGATCAACTGCTCGACGTGCATGCGCTCGTGCTCGAACGCCGCCTCTACGGCATAGCGCTCGGCCGCGAAGTCCAGGCCAAGCCCGAGCGGCGCCGGCTCATCCAGCGCAAGAACGTAACGGGGCGGGCGGCGCGCAGGCGCCTGCGTGGCCGGGCGGTTGCGTGTGGTCCTGCGAGCAGCCATACTGCCCCCTTCGTGATACATCCGGCATGCTCAGTATATGCGAACAGGTGTACGCCCGTCAAGAGCGAATCGCACGTCGGGTGTGACGAACGTTCGTGCGTCACCGACCACGCCCGGCGGGTCAACCCGCGGGCTATCCCGCCCAAGCCCGCCTGTGCGGGCTAGGGCGCAGGCCGCGCCGGTGGCCTTCGTATCGGCTAGCCCGCCCGCTCACGGGCCGGGCGTGGTGCGCGCCCGCACGACGGTTCGCCACATCCCACACGTCTGTTCCTGCAGATTCCGTGCCCCGGCGCGCCAGGGGCACGGGCAAGGGATGGTAGAATAGCTGGACCGCTGAACCGCTGAACCGCTGAAGGTGTGAGGCGCTGCAGTGCTGAGGATGTGAGGGCATGTGGGCGCTGATGCCCGGCGCGGCGGCTGGAGTACCCCGGCTCAGCGGCATCACACCCCTCAGCGCCTCAGCGATCCCGGAGGAGGAGGTATGCCCTACGCGCACATCCGCTTCGCGACCGACGGCCCCGTGGCCGTGGTCACGATCGCCCGCGAGCCGGTGCGCAACGCGCTGAGCGATGCCACCATCGCGGAGATCTTCGCCGCCCTCCAGGCCGTCGAGGGGGACGGCGGGCTGCGCGTGGCGGTGCTCACCGGGGCGGGCGATCGCGCCTTCGCCGCCGGTGCGGACATCGGGGAGCTGCGCGCGCTACCCTCGGCCGAGGCCGCCCGCCGCTCAAGCGAGGCCACGCACCGCCTGGGCCTGTACATCGCCGAGATGCGCAAGCCGGTGATCGCCGCGATCAACGGCTACGCGCTCGGCGGGGGGCTGGAGCTGGCTATGTGCTGCGACATCCGCCTGGCGGCGGACACGGCCAGGCTTGGCCAGCCGGAGATCAACCTCGGCCTGATCCCGGGCTGGGGTGGCACGCAGCGCCTGCCGCGGCTGGTAGGCCCGGCCGCCGCCCGGCTGCTGTGTCTCACGGGCGAGCCGGTGGGCGCCCAGGAGGCGCTGCGGCTCGGCCTGGTGGAGCGGGTGGTGCCGGCGGCGGAGTTGATGGCGGCCGCCATGGACCTGGCGCGCCAGATCGCCGCCAAGGCGCCGCTGGCGGTGGCCGCCATCAAGCAGGCGATCAACCGCGGGCTGGAGATGCCGCTCGCCGCAGGCTGCATGTACGAGGCCGCGCTCTTCGGCGCCATCGCCACCACCGAGGACGCCCGTGAGGGCACCTCGGCTTTCCTCGAGAAGCGCCAGGCGACGTGGAAAGGACGCTAGGAACATTACTTTTCAAATGCGGGAGGCGTGGAGGGCAAAGCCCTCCACATCCTCCCCCGGTGGGGGGTGTGGAGGTGGCTCCGCTGTCTCCCCGCACCCCCACCGGGAAGGGATTCGCGGGGGTCTATGGCCCCCGCGCCCCCACAAAGGGCACGAAGATCAGAATGTTCTAGCCTGGTGGCGTTGCCTGACTCGGTGCGGTACTCGCAGGCCGACCACACGCAGGTCGTTCAAGCCTTCGTGGTCCTTCGTGTCCTTCAGGATCGAAAACGAAGATGATCTGTGTCCCGCTCGGTTTCGGCGGTGAGCTGGTCGAGGCCACCTTCCTCGCCCGCCCGAACCGCTTCCTCGTGGAGGCGCGTCTCGGCGACGCGCTGGTTGAGGCGCACCTGGCAGATCGCGGCCGCCTGACGGAGACGCTGGTGCCCGGGGCGCGCCTGCTGCTGGCCCGCCGGCCCGGCCTGGGGCGGAGGACAGCGTACCAGGCCGTGGCGGCGTACCGCGACTCGGTGTGGCGCGAGCGCTCCGCCCTCGACGCCGAGCACGTACCGCAGGGTGCGGGGAGCCCACCGCTCGTGTCGCTCGACACGCACCTCCCCAACCGGCTCATCCTGGCGGCGCTGCGGGCGGGGGCGCTGCCGCGCTTCGCCGGGTACGCGCGGGTGCGGCCCGAGGTGCGAATCGGCGCCAGCCGCTTCGACTTCCTGCTAGAGGGCGAGGCGGGGCGCTGCGTGCTGGAAGTGAAATCTGCCGGGCACCTGGCGAGCGACACGGCCCTCTTCCCGGATGCGCCCACCGGCCGCGGGCTGCGCCACCTGGCGGAACTGGCGGAGCTGGCACGGGGCGGCACGCGCGCCGCGGTGCTGTTCGCCGCGCAGGGTCAGGCGCACGCGGTGGCCATGAACACCGCCGTGGACCCGGCCTTCGCCGCGGGGCTGGCGCGCGCCGCCGCGGCGGGTGTGGAGGTGTGCGCCTACGCCTGCCCCCTCAGCCGCGCGGGGATCGTGCTGGGGGAGGAGGTGCCGGTGCGGATGTCTCTTTCGTAATCTGCTTTTTGGATTCTGCATTCTGCATGCTACAATCTGCGGAGCTGCCATGGCCACCCCACTGGACGCCGCACACGCCGCTGCCCCCGCCACCGCCAGCCGCCGCGAGCAGGTGGGGTGGTACTTCTACGACTGGGCCAACTCCGCTTTCACCACCACGGTCGTCACTGTGTTCCTGGGGCCGTACCTGACGAGCGTGGCGCGCGCCGCTGCCGACGCTGCCGGGTTCGTGTACCCACTGGGCGTGCCGGTGCGGGCCGAGGCCTTCTTCCCCTTCATGATCTCGCTCTCGGTGCTGCTGCAGGTGCTGTTCCTGCCGGTCCTGGGCGCGATCGCTGACTACTCGCACCGTAAGAAGCAGTTGCTGGGGGCATGCGCGTACCTGGGCGCCGTGGCCACCATGGGGCTGTACTTCGTGCGCGGCGAGGCCTACCTGCTCGGCGGGCTGCTGTTCGTGCTGGCCAACCTGGCCTTCGGCGCCTCGATCGTGTTCTACAACGCCTTCCTGCCGGAGATCGCCGCGCCCGCCGAGCGCGACGCCGTCTCCTCGCGCGGCTGGGCGCTAGGCTACCTGGGCGGCGGGCTGCTCCTGGCGGCCAACCTGGCGCTGTTCCAGCGGGCCGAGTCCTTTGGGCTGACGGGCGGCGAGGCGGGGCGCATCAGCATGCTCTCGGCCGGCGTCTGGTGGGCGCTCTTCACGCTGCCACCGCTGCTGGCGCTGCGCCGGCGCGCGCCCATCCGGCGGCTGCCGCCCGGCGAGCGCATGCTCACCGTGGGCTTCCGCCAGCTGGCCCACACCGCCCGCGCCGCGCGGCGCTACCCGCAGACGCTGCTGTTCCTGGCGGCCTACCTGCTCTACAACGACGGCATCCAGACCGTGATCGGCCTCTCCTCGACCTTCGGCGCCGAGGAGTTGAAGCTGGAGCAGAGCACGCTGATCGCCGCCATCCTCATGGTGCAGTTCGTGGCCTTTGCGGGCGCGCTGGCCTTCGGCTGGCTGGCGCGCGCCATCGGCGCCCGGCGGGCGATCATGGGCAGCCTGGCCATTTGGACGGCAGCGGTGGCCTTCGGCTACGTCATGCAGGCCGGCAGCGCAGCGCAGTTCTTCGCGCTGGCGGCGCTGATCGCGCTGGTGCTGGGCGGCAGCCAGGCACTCAGCCGCTCGCTCTTCTCCCAGATGATCCCGCGCGGCCAGGAGGCCGAGTACTTCAGCCTGTACGAGGTGGGCGAGCGCGGCACCAGCTGGCTTGGCCCGCTGCTGTTCGGCCTGGCGCTGCAGTTCACCGGCAGCTACCGGGTGGCGATCATCTCGCTGGTGCTGTTCTTCGCCGCTGGCCTCCTGGTGCTGGCGCGGGTGGACGCCCGCCGCGCCATCCTGGAGGCCGGCAACGAGCCGCCGGAGAAGGTGTAGCGCCGCTCGCTCGCTGCGCGAAAGGGATGCCGGCGGCAGCCCCCATGCCTTCCCGCCTCAGCGCCATGCCGTGCCGGCCGAAGGGGAGGGTCAGGGAGGGCTTGTCCTCCCGAAAAACACTCTCCTTGTGCGTCGCGGCTACAAGGGCCGACGCGCGCACCCCGTGTGACAAGACCGTAACCGCCGCGGCAAGCGAACAGACTTGCTAGGTGGCGGAAGTTGGTGTATGATATTGTAGCAGGCGTACACGATTACGGTGAAGAACCATGGCCGCACCACGAGTTCAACGATCGAGCGGCTTCGACCAGGATGCCAAGTCGCGAGGCGCCTTCTACACCGCCGATGAGGTCGCCGACTTCCTCGTCCGATGGGCTATCCGTGCACCGTCGGACACCGTGCTGGACCCATCGTTCGGCGGCGGGGTCTTCTTGCGCGCCGCCTGCCAACGGGTGATCGCGCTTGGCGGCCGACCAGCCGAACACGTCTTCGGCGCCGAGATTCACCCGGAGGCCCATAGAGACATCACACGTACGCTCGCAAGCGAGTTTGGGCTTGGCCATCACAATCTGACGCTGGGCGATTTTTTTGAGATCGATGCTGCGACGAGTTGCACGTTCGATGCCGTGGTCGGCAACCCCCCCTTCGTCCGCTATCAGCGGTTCGGAGGTGCTTCGCGTAAGTTTGCACTCCGGCGAGCGGCCGAGCAGGGAGTGCGGCTCAGCGAGCTTACAAGCTCGTGGGCCCCGTTCCTGGTACATAGCATTGCAATGATCAGGCCGGGCGGCCGGCTGGCGATGGTTGTTCCCTTCGAGATCTTTCACGCGGCCTACGCGCTCCCGGTAATCGAGCACCTGAGGCGATCGTTCGCGCGTGTGACATTCCTCACCTTCCGTGAGAAACTATTCGCCGACCTGAGCGAAGACACCATCCTGGTGCTCGGCGAGGGGCGGGGCGAGCAGCCTGCGGAGTTTCTCTGGCAGGATGTCGGCAGTGCGCAGGCGCTCCGCGGCATGCGCTCCTCTCAGATGCTTGACCTACAGAGCCCAACGCGCGTCAACGCCGAAGCCGTGTCGTCCGGGCGCGAGCGGCTGATCGAGTACTTCGTCCCTAAGCGTGCGCGCGCGCTGTATGCTGAGTTGTGTGCCAGCGGGCATGTCAGGCGCCTCGGCATGCTGGCCGATGTCGGGATCGGCTATGTCACAGGGGCAAATGACTTCTTCCACCTCGACGAGGTTGCGATTCAACGTTGGAACATCCCGCGGGATGTCCTGCGACCAGCGGTACGTCGTGCACGGGCCTTTGCGGGCCTGCGATTCACGCATGACGATTGGACGGCTGCGCTCGACACCGGCGACGCCGCCTACCTTCTGCACATCACCGACGAGCGCGTTGAGTCGGAACAGGTGCGGTGCTACCTCGCACACGGTGAGCAGATCGGAGTGGCAGCCACTTATAAGTGTCGCACCCGGTCGCCGTGGTTTCGCGTGCCGCACGTCTACATGCCAGACATCTTGCTGTCGTACATGAGCGGTCTCAAGCCCCGGCTCGTGATCAACGACGCAGCAGCGGTGACGCCGAACAATCTCCACGTCGTACGGATGCATCCGCTCGCACCTGTAGGCCGGGAGGCGCTTGCGGTCGGCTGGCAGACATCGCTCACACGCCTGAGCGTCGAGTTGGAGGGGCATGCGCTCGGCGGCGGGATGCTCAAGCTGGAACCCACCGAGGCCGAACGCGTCGTCGTACCGCTATTCCAGGCCAGCACAGTGCGCGTAGGAGCTGCCGCTCACGAGCTTGATCTGCTGCTTCGCAACGGTAGTGACGAGCAGGCGCGAGAGCGAGCGGATCACATGGTGTTGCGTGAGGTAGTGGGTCTGAGCAAGCAGGATTGCCAACTGCTTTCGACGGCGGCGGATATGCTCCGTGATCGTAGGTACCACAGGTGAGCTCTCGATGAGCCTACGTGATGCCGTCACTGCCGCCGGATCGATCCCACACATCGACGCGGCCCAGAGCCTCAAGAAGCGCTACTCCGAGCTGCTCTCCGCCCACCTGGCCGTCGAGGTTGCGGAAGGGCTGCAGCGCGTCAGCTTCCCTCGCGTGCGGCCTGTACGCGGCGGGCCAGGGGAGCGGGCGTTTCAGGGCGGACTGGGGCCGAAGAAGGTCGACGTCAGCTACTCGGATGAGCAGCACGGCCTCCTCCTCGCTGTCTCGATCAAGACGATTACCGCTGTCCCGTACGGCAAGAACCTGAAAAACCGCTTCGCAGACCTCTGTACGGAAGCGATCACGCTGCATATGCGGTTCCCGTACTCTGTTGTCTGTGCGCTGTTCGCGTTCCCAGTCGATGCCGACGAAGACATCACCGCCGGTCGCCCCATGTCCACGTTTCAGCGAGCTACACGCTTGTTCGCTACCATCAGCGGGCGCCGAGAATACACCGACCCCGGCGAGAAGTTCGAGGACGTAACGATGATGCTGTTCCAGCCGGTCGGCTCAGAGGGCGAGTCACCCTACGTTAGGCTGTTCGACGCCATCAGCCGAGACGAACTGACCGAGAGGGCGTACTTCCTGCGACTCCGCAGCATCTATAACTACCGTAATCCCCACGCTGTGATCGGCGAAGGCTTCGTCGATGGCGATGATGATTCCTGAGCGACGCCGCGGTCCGCGTTGATGCTGTGCCCCACCCCATCCCCGCGCCTGAGCAGGCGCCACATGCGGTAAGATGGGCGCGGGGCGGAGCGCCCCTGGACTCGATGAGGAGACACCGATGGACTTCACTGCCAACTACGACATGTTCCTCTCGGAGGAGCACGAGATCCTGCGCCGGACGGTGCGGGACTTCGCGGAGCGGGAGGTGGCGCCGCACATCCGCGCCTGGGACCGCAGCGGCGCCGCCGCCGAGGGGCCGGAGACCCGCCCGCACATCCGGCCGGTCCTGAAGCGCATGGGGGAGCTGGGCCTGCTCGGCATCTGCCTGCCCGCCAGGTACGGCGGCGCCGGCATGGACTACCTGGCGCTGGCGGTGGTGTGCGAGGAGCTCGAGCGGGTGGACAGCTTCCTGCGCGTGGTGATGAGCGTGCACACCGGCCTCAACTCGCTCACGCTGTTCCAGTGGGGCAGCGAGGAGCAGAAGCAGCAGTACCTTGTGCCGCAGGCCACGGGCGCCCGGCTGGCGGCCTATTGCCTCACCGAGCCGGACAGCGGTACCGACGCCGGAGCTATGCGCGCCACCGCCCGCCGCGACGGCGACAGCTACATCCTGAATGGCGAGAAGACCTGGATCAGCCTGGCGGACATCGCCGACCACTTCCTGGTCTTCGCCAAGACGGACCCGGCGAAGGGCAACCGCGGCATCTCCTGCTTCATTGTCGAGCGCAGCATGCCGGGCTTCAGCAGCCACCCCATCCACGGTAAGCTCGGCGTGCGCGCCGGCGACACCGGCAGCGTGGTGCTGCAAGACGTGCGCGTGCCGGCGGCCAACCGGGTCGGCGAGGAGGGCGAGGGGTTCAAGATCGCCATGACGGCGCTGGACAACGGGCGTTACACGGTGGCTGCCGGCGCCACCGGCCTCATCCAGGCCAGCCTGGAGGCCAGCCTGCGCTACGCGAAGGAGCGCCACACCTTCGGCGTGCCAATAGCCGAGCACCAGCTCGTCAAGCGCATGATCAGCCACATGGTGCGCAAGCTGGATACCAGCCGGCTGCTGGTGTACCGCGCGGGGTGGATGAAGAACCAGGGCCGTCGCAACACCCGCGAGACGACCCTGGCCAAGTGGCACGCTACCGTGAGCAGCTTCGAGGCGGCGGACGACGCTATCCAGATCCACGGGGCCTACGGCTACGCGGACGAGTACCCGGTGGAGCGCTACCTGCGCAACGCACGCGGCGCGATTATCTACGAGGGCACCCGCGAGCTGCAGGAGTTGCTGCAGGCCGACTTCGCGCTCGGCTACCGGGAGAACAAGCCGCTGCGCAAAGAGCTGCCCCCCTACGACCCGGAGGCGTGGGCGTAGCGAGGGGGTGTGGGGGCCGCAGGCCCCCACACCTGTAGTGTTCGGAGGGGCGAAGCCCCTCCGAGCCGCCCCATGCTGCCAAGCTGGAAGCCGCGCAGCGCAACGATGTCTAACGCTTCCCCGCCTCACGCACCAGGTGGGCGAACAGGTGCGTTGCCGCCGGGTCGGCGCCCAGGTGGCGCGCCAGGCGGAAGGTGGTGACCAGCACCTTGCCGCGGCCCGGCCGGCGCACGCCCGCCAGCGCCGCCGGCTCCTGGATCCACCCCACGCACAGGCCGGCCAGCACGTCGTTCGGGTAGTCCCGCTGCGGGATGCCGAGGATCACGTGCTCCGGCATGACCTTGGCGAAGGTGTCGTCCAGCACCCCATCCCCCGGCCACTCGCCGTGCAGCCAGCAGAAGCTGGAGGCCCAGCTCCCCTGGCGCACCGTGCCGAGGCGCGGCTCGATAGAGACGCGCTCCAGGCTGTGGCCCGGAGACCAG
This sequence comes from Roseiflexaceae bacterium, assembly GCA_035559635.1. GTDB lineage: Bacteria > Chloroflexota > Chloroflexia > Chloroflexales > Roseiflexaceae > CALJIC01. The sequence continues at coordinate 16,662 of DATMBA010000741.1, read as the reverse complement.
TCCAGCCCGGCCTCGTCCTCGGCCAGCAGCAGCGCGTGGCCGCCGGCGATCACCTGCGCGCGCAGTTCGTCGGTCCATTGCCGCGCCACCGTCACATAGTCGCCCGGCCGGTCCTGCAGCGGGTAGCCGAGCTGCCGCAGCCGCGCCGCCAGCTCCGGCGCGCCGTCCACGTACAGCGGCGGCAGCGCGCCCCCCGGGCGCGGGAAGACCGCCACGCGGTGGTCGGTGGCCGCGACGCGCCGCCCGCCGTCCCACAGCTCCAGGCGCAGCGTGAGCGTGGTGGCGCGCTCCACCTGCGGCGCCGCCACGGGCACGACGCCCAACTCCACGGTGGAGCGCGGCTCGATGGGGCCGGCCGACGGCGAACGACCGACGACCAACGGGTCGCGCCTGGCGTCGTTCGTCACCGCCCAGCGCAGCTCAGGCGCCTGGAGCGGCGTGGCCCCCCAGTGCGAGGCGCTCACCGCGATCCGCTGCTCATCGCCGGCCCACAGCGCGCCCTGGGTGCGATCCGGGATCAGCAGTGTATCGGCGTTCAGGTCGGCCAGCGCGTTGAGCGGCATCTTCGGCTGGCGGCGCATGTCCAGCAGGCCGTTGCACTCCCAGTGCACGTCGGTGAACTCGGTGATCACGTAGCCGCCGATGCTCGGGTGGCGGCGCAGCTCCTCGATCTCGAAACGCAACGCGTCCAGCTCGGCGCGGCGGGTAGCCTCCGCGAAGCGCTCGTAGTCGCCGAAGATCCGGTCCAGCCCGAGGCGGGCGAAGCGCTGCTCCACGCCGTGCGGGTACACCACCCCGTCGCCCCAGTCATCGCCGGTCTCGAACCACCACGGGTCGGCGCCACTCTCGGCGCGCAGCGACTCGAGCGAGGGCAGGCCCCAGTTGCCGAACTCCGAGAGGATGAGCGGCTCATCACCGCGGCGCTCCACCTCCGGCAGCGGCGGCGCGTCGGCGTCGCCGCCGAACGGCCAGTCCCAGTCGGCGGGGGTGCGCTCGTGGCGCGGCTTGAGACGCTTCGCGAAGGCGTAGGTGCCGTAGCTCCACTTCGCGCGTGCTGCGAACTGGGCGATCAGGCGGCGCCAGCGCTCGCGCTCGTCCGGCATCGCCGCGTAGATGTGGTAGTCGTCGATGTCGCTCTTGAGGTGGAAGTTTGGGAAGCAGGCCGAGTTATCCACCACCAGGCGGCCGGGGGCGGCGGCCTTGACGGTGTCGAAGGCCTGGCGCAGCCAGGCGCGGTGCTCGGGATTGCCCACCAGGTCCACGCCCCAGCTCTCGTTGATCACCGTCCAGATCACCAGTGAGGGATGGTTCCAGTCGCGCTCGATCGCGCCGAGCAGTGTCTGCATGCCGCGCTCGGCGCCCTCGGGCGTCCAGCGGTGCCAGTTGGGCAGCTCGGCCCACACCAGGATGCCGGCCTCGTCGGCCGCCTGGAGGTAGCGCGGGTCGGCCACCTTGATGTGGCAGCGCAGGCAGTTCAGCCCCATGCGCTTCGCCAGCTGCGCCTGGTGCAGCAGGTACTCGTAGGAGGGCGGCGTGGCGATCGTGCCGGGGTAGTAGTCCTGGTCCAGCGCGCCACGCAGCATGAGCGGCTTGTCGTTGAGGTAGAGCGCGCCATCGCGCGCCTCGATCGTGCGGAAGCCGAAGCGCGTCTCCAGCCGGTCGGCCCGCCCGGCGCTCTGCAGCGTCGCCGCCAGGGTGTAGAGCGCCGGGCTGTCCGGCTCCCAGAGCGCCGGGCTTGAGACGACCAGCGTGGCCTGGGCTGCGGCGCCGCGCAGCTCCAGCAGCGTGGTGGCCACCCGCTCGCCGCCGGGCGCCAGTACATCCAGCGCCAGCGTCGCGCCGGCGGGCGCGTCCGTATTGAGCGCGGCCTCCACCTCCACCCGGCCAGAACGCGCGTCCGGCGTGATCTTCAGGCGCGTCAGGTGGACGGCGGCGCGGGCCTCGACCCACACGCTCTGCCAGATGCCGCTGAGCGGGCCGTACCAGCTCTGCTTGCCGTGCGGGATCTCGTCGAAGGGCGCCTCGGGGAAGCGCGCGCGGTCGTTGGAGGGGTCGAGCACGCGCACCAGCACGTCGTTCTCGGCGCCGTAGCGCACCAGCGCGCTCACGTCCAGGTCGAATGGCAGATAGCCGCCGGTGTGCTCGCCGGCGCGCGCCCCGTTGACCCACACCTCGGCGTGGTAATCCACCGCGCCGAAGTGCAGCACCACCGCGCTGCCGCTCCAGGAGGCCGGCACCTCGAAGCTGCGGCGGTACCAGGCCACCCCCTGATAGGTGCGCAGCTCGGGCGCCTGTGACTGCCAGGGGGCCGGGACAGTGATGGTGCGCCAGGGGCCGTGCGCCACTGCGGCGAGGTCGCATGTACCGTCAGGGTCGGTGCGGAAGCGCCAGTTGCCGTCGAGCGAGCGGCGCTGGCGCTGGATGAAGGTCGACGTCATCAGTGGTGCTCCGTGGTAGAAAGAGAGAACGTGGACAGCGGATAGGAAATGGATAAGCGGATAGTGGACAGCGGATAGGAAACGGATAAGCGGATAGTGGGCAGCGGAGCAGTCCATCCGCTCCCTACTCGCCATCCATCCTCCAGTGATATCCGCGCCCTATCCGCTGTCCACATCTACCGCCCGGCGAGGCCGCTGGTAGACACCCCGGCGATGATGCGGCGTTGGAAGATCGCGTACAGGATCAGCGGCGGTGCCGAGGCGATCACCGCCGCCGCCATGGTGAGGCCGCGCTGCACATAGTTGCCCTGGCCGAGCACCGCCAGGCCAACCGGCAGCGTCAGGTTGATGCGGTCGCTAAGGACGATCAGCGGCCAGAACAGGTCGTTCCAGGAGCCGAGGAAGGTCAGGATGCCCAGCGCCACCATCGCCGAGCGCACCAGCGGCAGACAGATCTGCCAGTAGATGCGGAAGCGGTTCGCGCCGTCCATCACCCCGGCCTCCTCCAACTCCTGCGGGATGGTGGTGAACTGCTGGCGCAGCAGGAAGACGCCGAACACCCCCGCGCCGGCCGGCCAGATCACTGCGTGGTACGAGTCCAGGAACTTCACGTCGCGCAGCAGCAGGAACACCGGGATGAGTGTCACCGCGCCGGGGATCATCAGGCTGGTGAGCAGCAGGAAGAAGATCGCGTCGCGGCCGGGGAACTCCAGGCGCGCGTAGGCGTAGGCGCTGAGTGAGGAGAGGAACAGCACCAGCGCGGTGACCGAGCTGGCGACGATCATGCTGTTCATGAACCAGCGCAACACCGGCAGCGTCGGATCGTTGAAGATCCGCACGAAGTTGTCCACCGTCGGGCGCTCGGGGATCCAGCGGATCGGCCAGACCATCGTGTCCTGCTCGGGGGTGAAGGCCTGCGAGAGCATGTAGGCGATCGGCACCAGCGTGATGAACGTCAGCGGCAGGAGCGCCAGCCACAGCCCGATCGTCCCCCAGGGGATGCGGCGCCGTCTAGGCGCGGCGAGTGTCGTTGCAGCCACAGGCGCCTCCTAGTACTCGGTCTGGGTGCGCAGCAGCGCGAACTGGATCAGCGTCACGACGATCATGATCAGCGCGAGCATCACCGCCATTGCGGAGGCGTACCCCATGCGGAAGAACGACCAGGCCGTCTGGTACAGGTAGAGGACGATCGAGCGCGACTCGTGGCCTGGCCCGCCGCCGGTCATGAAGAACGGCTGGCCGAACACCTGCATGTGGGCGATGAACTGCGTTACCAGTACAAACAGCATGGTGGGTGTGAGCAGCGGCAGCGTGATGCGGAAGAACGTGCTGAACGGGCCGGCGCCGTCGATCTTGGCCGCCTCGTAGAGCGGCTCGGGGATGTTCTGCAGGCCGGCCAGGAACACCAGCATCGCGCCGCCGAAGGTCCACCACACCGTGGTGATCGCGATCGTCGGGATCACCAGGTTCTTATCGCCGAGCCAGATAATGCGCGGCAGATTGAACCACTCCACCAGGTAGTAGTTCACCAGGCCGCGCTGCGCGTCCCATGCGCGCAGGGCCACCACGCCGGCCACCGCCACCGAGAGGATCACCGGCGTGTAGAACAGCACCCGGAAGATGTCCCGCCCGAAGAAGGGGCGCTTGAGCGCCACCGCTGCCAGCAGCGCCACCAGGATGTTGAGCGCCACGGTGAGGATGGTGAAGTAGACGGTGTTGGCCACCACCTTCCACCACAGCGGATCCTTCCAGAGCGCCACATAGTTGGCCGCGCCCACCCACTGCTGCTCGGGCGCGAGGATCTTCCAGTCGTAGAAGCTCATGCGCAGGCCCTGGAAGATCGGCCAGACAAGGAACACGACGAAGAAAAGCAGGTGCGGCAGAATAAAGAGGTAGTTGGGGAGCTGTTTGCGCAGCCGGCGCAGCTGGTCTCGGCGCGCCGCGGCCGCATCATCACGTACCAGCGTCTGCGATGACGTGCTCATAAGGTTTCCCCCTTCGGGGAGGCGCGGCGGGGCCAGGCCCCGCCGCCGAAGATCCCCGTGCTGATCTCGAGGGCCTGCGGCCCCCTAACCCCCCCGCTCCAGTGGAGATCCTAGCCGCGGTCCAGGATGGCCTGGATCTGCTTGCTCCCCTCGGCGAGGGCGTCCTTCACCGAGGTGGTGTTGGCGAGCGCGCCGCTCACCGCCGCCTCCCAGGTCGTCTGGATCTCGGTGGCCGCCTTGTGTGGCACGTCGGTGCGGCCGATCGCCTTGAACTCCTCGGCGAACACCTTGACCGACCAAATGCTCTGCACCTCCGGGTCCTGCTGAACGGAGAGGCGCGCCGGCACCTGCCCGGAGGTCGCCCAGGTCTTGCCGTTGTCCGAGAGCCACTTGATCAGGTTCTTGGCGCGCTCCAGGGCGTCGTCCTTCACGCCCACCGGCACCACCAGCAGGTGCGAGGCCATCTTCGCCGCCTGCTTGCCGTCCGGCGCGAGCGAGTTGAGGAAGCCGGCCTTGGTCACCGCCTCCACGTCCGGGTTGTCCTTGAAGAAGTTGAGCGACCAGCTGCCGTCCCACCAGAAGACCAGCGAGTTGGTCTTGTACAGGTCACCGCCGGGGGGCGTGCCGGGCACGGCCGGCGGGCAGACGCGGTACTTGTACATCAGATCGTGCCAGAACTGGATGGCGGCGATGGTCCCCTCGCTGTCCAGCAGCGACTTGGTGCGGTCCTCGGTGATGATGCCGCCGCCGAACTGCCACATCGTTGAGGGCATGGTGAAGCGCTGCCACGAGGCGTGGATGGCCCAGACCTTGACCTTATCCGGGTTGAAGCCGTCCTCGCTCGGGTGCTTGCCGGCCTCGTCCACCGTGAGCTTGTCCGCCCAGGTGAGGAACTCGGCCTGGTTCTTGGGCAGGTTGTTGGGGTCCAGGCCGGCGTCCGTGATCAGCTTGGTGTTGTAGAACAGGCCCCAGCCGTGGTTGTCGAACGGCACGCCCATCACCTTGCCGTCGTAGCTGACCGTCTCCAGCAGGCTCTGGTTGAAGTCGTCCTTGGGGATGAGGCCGGAGGTGAAGAAGATCTCGTCCACCGGCTGGAGCAGGCCCTGGGTGGCGAACTGCTGGATGGCCCACTCGTGCATGATCGCCAGGTCCGGCGGGGTGCCGGCCACCACCGAGGTGGGCAGCTTCTGGTAGAAGACGTTCCAGTCGTAGGTCTCCGAGCGCACCGCCTGGCCCTGGCCGGCGTAGGTCTCGAGCATCGTGACCATGGTCTTGCCGTCGGCGCCGCCGAGACCGTGCCAGAAGACGGTGGGCTTGTCGCTCGAGCCAAACTCGGCCACCGCCACGGTAGGTTCGGCCGGCTCGGCCGGCACGGGGGTTGGCTCGGGCGCCGCGGTGGGCGCCGCCGGCTCCGCCGGCGCCTGGGTGGGTGTGCCGCCGGCGGGTGCGCCGCAGGCGGCCAGCATGGCCGTCAGCGTCAGGCCGCCGCCGAGCCTGAGGAAATCGCGGCGCGAGAGGAGAACCTTCTTGCGAGTGTCGTCCATGACCGGTGCCTCCCATTGGGCTAGAGAGTCTGATGACTCGCGGGCCGCAGTATGATGCGCTCGCGGTGGGTGCCCTCGTCCGTGGAGCATGCGCCACCATGGCGAGCGATGAGATAAGGATGCGCGGGAGCGATGTGCGGGCAGGCCGCTGCCCGCGGTATGTCATGCCGGCCGGTCTCCGTTCCGCTGGTAGCTCAGGCGCAGCACCAGGTCCTGCGGGTAGTTGCCGAACTTGCTGCCGAAGAGGTTGATCCCGCCCACGTGCTGCGCGTCCGGCTTCACGCCGATGCGCACCGCGATGTAGGGCGCCTCGGTCAGGTGCAGATCCGCGATCGTCACGTCCGAGATACGCAGGCCGTCGATCTTCGACCCCTCCCCATCCACATGCCAGAACTTCAGCAGGCCGTACTGCGTGTCGTGGACGTACCACCAGGCCGGGGTGAGCATGCCCGCCTCGCCGCCGAAGTCCGCCGGCGAGGTCCAGGTGCCCACCTCCACGCCGTTGATCCAGATCGTGATGTCGGACGGCCAGTCGGGGTGGTGGTGGGGCGCCTCGGAGCAGATCTCCATGCTCAACGTGAGCGCCACCGGCTGGGAGCCAGCCGGCAGGCGGTTCGGGAAGTGATACTCGACCCAGCCGGAGCGAAACCAGATCAACTGCGCGTCCACCCGCGCCGGCTCATAGAACGACGCCGGGTCATCCACCATGCCGATCAGCCCGTCGCCGCTGGCCAGGCCGCACGTGGGAGCCACCCGGCAGTCCGAGAACGCGCCGATCGGCATCGCCAACTCGATCGCCGGGGGGCGCGCGGCCGGGCCGGCGCGCGGCAGGTCCAGCACGATTGTGTCGTACATGCGCGCGCACATCTTGCGCAGCCCGCGGCTCGCCGGCTCCAGCTCGGTCTGGATCAGCCCGGCTTCCTCCAGCGTCTCCACATGCAGCGCGGCCGTCGAGAGCGGCAGGTCCAGCGCGGTGGCGATCTCGTTCACGCTGGCGTTGCGCGTCGTCAGGTAGCGCAGGATGCGCATCCGGTTGACCGAGTCGAGCGCCTTCAGCACCCGCTCCACCAGCGTGTCGTCGCTGGCGCTGTCCAGCGTCAGGACGCGCCGGATGCTGGTCGGTTCCGAAGTCGGTGCAGATCGGCCCAGATTACCTGGTTCAATCCGGATCATTGACGGCGGCGCTTTCTGGAATACTACAGAATAATTGTAGTTTATGCCAGGTTAGGCGATTTGTCAAGGAGGGTTCCAACTGGGTGTGGCGAACCGTCGTGCGGGCGCGGCACCACGCCCGGCCCGTGAACGGGCGGGTTAGCGTATAATGGAGATCGGAGCGAGCGATTCCGAGGAGCCGCAGGCCATGCTGGCCGCACTCAAGCGCACCCCCGCCCTGCTGGCCCGCCCCGCGTGGGTCCTGCGCAGCTACCGCGGTGCGAACCTGGGGCCGGACCTGGTGAGTGGCCTGACGGTGGCGGTAGTGCTGCTGCCGCAGGCGCTGGTGTTTTCGCTGCTCGCCGGTCTGCCCCCCGAGCGCGGCCTGTACGCCGCCGTGGCCGCCGCCATAGCCGGCGCGCTCTGGGGCGCATCCAACCACCTGCACACCGGCCCCACCAACACCGCCTCGGTGCTGGTGCTCTCCACCCTGGCGCCGGTGGTGCAGCCAGGCTCGGGCGAGTACGCCGCCGCCGCCGCGCTGCTGGCGATCATGGCCGGCCTGGTGCGGGTGGCGCTTGGCGCGGCGCGGCTGGGTATCCTGGTCAACTTCGTCTCCGACTCGGTGATCGTCGGCTTCACCGCCGGCGCCGGGGTGCTGATCTTCATCGGCGAGCTGCGCCATCTGCTGCGGATCGGCGCGCTGAGCGCGCCCGGGATCGTCGAGACGCTGCGTAACATCGGTGCGAATCTGCCGCAGGCCCACCTGCCGAGCCTGGCGCTGGGGTTGGGCACGCTGGCGTTGATCGTGCTGCTGCGGCGGGTGGACCGCCGCCTGCCCGGCCCGCTGATCGCCGTGGTGGTCGCCTCGGCGCTGGTGGCCCTCGTCGGCGCGCAGCGGCTCGACGTGCACACGCTCGGGCCGCTGCCCACCGGCCTGCCGCCGCTCATCAGCCTGGAGGCGCTGGACATGGGGCTGGTGCGCGAGATCGCCACCGGCGCGCTGGCGGTGGCGGCGATCGGGTTGGTGGAGGCCACCTCGATCGCCCGCTCGATCGCGGTGCAGTCTGGCCAGCGGCTCGACACCAACCAGGAGTTCGTCGGCCAGGGGGTGGCCAACATCGCCGCCGGCCTCTTCTCCGGCTACCCCTGCTCCGGCTCGTTCAACCGCTCGGCGCTGAACTATGAGGCCGGCGCGCGCACCCCGCTGGCGGCCGCCTTCTCTGGCCTGGTGGTGCTGCTGGCGATGCTGTTTCTCGGCCCGCTCACTGCCTTCCTGCCGCGCGCCTCCCTGGCCGGCATGCTCGTGCTGGCTGCCTGGGGTATGGTGGACCGGCGGCAGATGCGCCGGATCTGGCGCGGCGCCCGCGGCGAGGCGCTCATCATGCTCGTCACGCTGTTCGCCACGCTCTTCCTGCCGCTGCAGTTCGCCGTGCTGGCCGGCATTCTGATGTCGTTCGCCTATTACATTATGAAGACCAGCACGCCGCAGGTGCGCCCGGTGCTGCCGGACGACGACTTCCGCCACCTGGTGCACCGCCCGGAGAGGCCGCACTGCCCGCAGCTCGGCATCCTGGACGTCCACGGTGACCTGTACTTCGGCGCGGTGGGGCATGTGGAGGACGCCATCCGGCGCTACCGTGCCGAGCACCCCACGCAGCGCTTCCTGCTGCTGCGCATGCAGAGCGTCGACCTGATCGACATCAGCGGCATCCGCATGCTGGAGAGTGTGCTGCGCCTCTATTACGAGGTGGGCGGCGACGTGTACCTGACGCGGGTGAACGAGCCGGTGCTGCGTGTGATGCGCGCCACCGGCTTCCTCCAGCGGCTGGGCGAGGGGCACGTGCTGCACGAGGACTACGCGATCGAGTATCTGTTCCACAAGGTACTAGACCCGGCGGTGTGCATCTACGAGAGCGGTGTGCGCGTCTTCCGCGAGTGCCAGAACCTGCCGCGGCCCGATTACGTGGTGAGCATCCCGCTCACGCCGGTGAACCCGGCTGACCTGCGCGAGATCGCGCCGCGCTGGCTGTGGGAGCGGCTGCGCGAGCCGGAGGCGCCGCTGGTGGTGGACGTGCGTGAGCCGCGCGAGTACGCCCGCGGCCACATCCCGCGGGCCCGGTTGATGCCCCTGTCGACGCTGCTGGCGGGACCACCTAAGGACCTGCCACACGGCCCGACGGTGGTTCTGGTATGCCGCAGCGGCCGGCGCAGCGCCCGGGCCGCAGCCGCCCTGCGCTCCTACGGCTTCGAGAATGTGGCGATCCTGCGTGGGGGCATGCTGGCCTGGGAGGCGGCCAACCTGCTGCAGGCGGTCGATTAAATACGAAGCCACGAAGCCACGAAGGCACGAAGCTGGCAAGCGCCCTTAGACAAGGTGCGCGCGTACGTGGCAGTCCGCGCGCACGCCGCAGGCGTTCCCGAAGGGTACGCGCATGGGGGGGTGGGGCCAAAGGCCCCCACAGAACATCTTTTTCGGAGGGGATTCGTCCCTCCGAGCCTCCCCAGACGCTAAAGGACGTGTTATGACCACCACTTCTCCGCGCAACCTGGGGCTGGACCTGGTGCGCGCCACCGAGGCCGCCGCGCTGGCGGCCGGGCGCTGGATGGGGCTTGGTAAGCGGGACGAGGCCGATGACGCAGCCGGCGCCGCGATGCTGCGCGCGCTCAACACGCTGGACATGGACGGCCGGCTGGTGGTGGGCGAGGAGGCGCGCGAGGCCGAGGCGCCGCTGCGCAGCGGGCAGCGGGTGGGCACTGGCGACGGCCCACCGATGGATGTGGTGGCCGACCCGATCGACGGGCGCAACCTGCTGGCCACCGGACGCTCGGGCGCGATCGCCGTAGCCGCGGTGGCCCCGCGCGGCTCGATGTGGCCCCCCACCCCGGCGGTCTATATGGAGAAGATCGTGGTGGACCGTGAGGTGGCCCCGGTGCTGGTGGAGGAGTGCATGGGCGCGCCGGCCGCCTGGACGCTGGCGCTGGTGGCGCGCGCCAAGGGTAAGGCGGTGCGCGACCTGGTGGTGTTCGTGCTGGAGCGGCCGCGCCACCACGACCTGGTGGCCGAGATCCGCGCCGCCGGCGCGCGGGTGATGCTCAAGGCCGACGGCGACATCGCCGGGGCGCTGATGGCCGCCACCCACACCGCGCAGGTGGACCTGCTGATGGGCATCGGCGGCGTGCCCGAGGGACTGATCGCCGCCTGCGCCATCAAGTCGCTTGGCGGCGCCATGCTCGGGCGCCTGGCGCCCCAGAGCGCCGCCGAGCGGGCCGCGGTGACCGCCGCGGGCCTCGACACCCGGCGCGTGATGACCTGTGACACGCTGGTCTCCGGAAACCAGATCTTCTTCACCGCCACGGGTATCACCGACGGGCCGCTGTTGACCGGGGTGCGCTACACCGCCGACCGCGCCGAGAGCGAGTCGATCATCCTGCGCTGCGAGACCGGCACCCGGCGCCGCATCCACGCCGAGCACCTGCTCAGCGAAGCCGGGGAGTGAGCGTCGATCCAGAAGGGCACCAAGCTTTCGTAGTGGTCCTCCACCTGATGGTGATGGGTGGGTGTTCACAGGAGGGATTCGCCCTCGCGTGGACCCTCCTCCTGCATCCGTCTTCGTGTCCTTCGTGTCCTTCGTGGATCATGAAAGGGCTGCCAGTGCCGCCGCGGGTCATCCGCATCTACAGCGAGAACAGCGACTACCAGCATATCGAGACGCTGCGCCGCAACCGCGCCAAACGCCAGCGGCACCGCGAGCTGTTCGTGGAGGGGGTGCGGCCGATCAACCTGGCGCTGCGCCACGGCTGGCAGGTGAACGCTTTCGTCTACGCGCCCGAGCGCCCGCTCTCGGACTGGGCCGCGGGGATCCTGCGCCGCTCCTCCGCCCGCGCGCACGTCGAGTTGCCGGCGCGCCTGTTGGAGCAGCTCAGCCTGAAGGACGAGCCCTCGGAGTTGCTGGCGGTGCTGGCCATGCCCGAGGACCGGCTCGAGCGCATCCCCGTGAGCGCGAACCCGCTGGTGGTGGTGTTCGACCGCCCCGGCAGCCCCGGCAACCTCGGCACACTCATCCGTAGCTGCGACGCGCTCGGCGCCGATGGGCTGGTTGTCACCGGCCACGCCTGCGATCTGTACGACCCCGAGACGATCCGCGCCTCCACTGGCTCGCTGTTCGCGCTGCCCAGCGTGCGCCTGCCCTCGCACGCCGTGCTGTTGCCGTGGCTCGACGCACTGCGGGCGGCGCATCCAGATCTGCAGGTGGTGGGTGCCGACGAGCGCGGCGAGCGCGCCATCGCCGCGCACGACTTCACCCGGCCCACGGTGCTGCTGCTCGGCAACGAGACCTGGGGCCTTAGCCAGGCCTATCGCCAACTCGCCGACGCGCTGGTGCGCATCCCGATCGGTGGGGACGCTAGCTCGCTCAACGTGGCGGTGGCCGGGAGCATCATCTTGTACGAGGTGGGGCGGCAGCGGGATCGCTGAGGCGCTGAGGGAGTGAGGGCGCTGCGGGGTGTCTTACACACGCCCCCCGCAGTGGTCGCACCCTATCAGCGTTTCAGCGTTCCCGGGAGGTGGCCCGTACGTGCGTGGTAGAATAGGGGTGTGAGCAGCAGTCCCTCGTCAAGCCGGCGCTTTCCCTTCCCATCCGCAGGGGAAGCTCCTCGCACCAAAGAGGTGCCTTATGCGTGTCGAGCTTGCCTATGGCCGCGGCCACCTGCCGGTGGAGGTGCCGGATGGTGCGGCGGTGATCCTGCCCGAGGAACTGCCGGGGCTGCCGGATGAGTGGGCAGCGTTCGAAGCCGCCGTGCGCGCGCCGCTCGGCGCGCCGCCGCTGCGTGGCCTGGCGCAGCCGGGCGACCGGGTGGCGATCGTGATCGCCGACATCACCCGGCCCTCGCCAAGCGAGCGGCTGGTGCCGTGGATCATGGACGAGCTGGCACATGTGCCGCGCGAGCAGTTCGTCATCGTCAACGGCACCGGCTCGCACCGCGCCAACACCCGTGCCGAGCTTGTCCAGATGCTCGGCGCCGAGGTGGTCGAGACGGTGCGGATCGTCAACCACAATGCCTTCGACGACGCGACCCTCACGTGCCTCGGGCGCACTAGCTACGGCGGCGAGGTCTGGGTCAACAACGACTACCTGCGCGCCGACATGCGGATCGTCACCGGCTTCGTCGAGCCGCACTTCTTCGCCGGCTTCAGCGGCGGGCCGAAGGGCGTGGTGCCGGGCGTGGCCGGGATCAAGACGATTATGCACCTGCACAACGCGCAGATGATCGGCCACCCGCTCGCCACCTGGGCGCAGCTCGAGGGCAATCCGGTGCAGGGTGAGATCCGCGAGGCGGTGGCCATGGCCCCGCCCCACTTCATGGTGAACGTGGCCGTCAACGCGAAGCGGCAGATCACTGCGGTCTGGGCCGGCCACTACATCCAGGCTCACGAGGTCGGTTGCCGGTTCGTCGCCGAGCATGCGACGCGCCCCGTGGACGAGCCGTTCGACATCGTCATCACCACCAACTCCGGCTACCCGCTGGACCAGAATCTGTACCAGGCGGTGAAGGGGATGAGCGCCGCCGCGCGCATTGTGCGGCCGGGTGGGGCCATCCTGTGCGCCGCCGAGTGCTCGGACGGTCTGCCGGACCACGGCAACTTCAAGGACCTGCTGCGGATGCGCCAGACGCCGCAGGAGTTGCTGGCGATGATCGAGGCGCCCGGCTTCGCGCTCTACGACCAGTGGCAGGCGCAGTCCCAGGCGCTGGTGCAGCGTAAGGCCGAGGTCTACCTGTACTCATCGCTCGACCCGGAGACGGTGCGCGGTGCGATGCTCACGCCGGTCGACTCGATCGAGGGGGCGCTTGCTGCGCTGCTGGAGCGCTACGGCCCCGGCGCGCGCGTGGCGGTGCTGCCGGAGGGGCCGCAGACGGTGCCCTTCGTGCGTGAGGCGGTGGTTTAGCGCGCCCTCCCGTCGAAGGCGAATGTGTGGGGTGTGGCGCCGAGTCGTGCGGGCGCCGACCACGCCCTGCCAAGCCCGCCGCCGCGGGCTGCCGGGCGCGCCGGCGGCCTGTGCGACAGCGAGTCCGCCCGTTCACGGGCCGGGCCTGGTGCCCCGCCCAGCACGCATGGCCCTGCCTGAACGTGTGGTGGCGCTTGCGCCGCCACACGTTCTGTGGTACAACTGCCGAAACGCACTCGTGAAGGCCACAGGGTGGTGGTGCGGGCGTCCGCCTCCCTGTGGCCTTCGTGTGCCCTGGACGATGCCATGGGAGAGGCAGGGAGAGCAAAGCCCTCCCTGCCACCCACCCGCTTTTCCGCTACTAAGGACTGGAGTAAGCCATGCCCACTCGTAAGCTCCCGGTCGCCATCCTCGGCGCCACCGGCACCGTCGGCCAGCGGATGATTCAGTTGCTCACCGGCCATCCCTGGTTCGAGATCGCCGCGCTCACCGGCTCGGACCGCACCGTCGGCCGGCCGTACGGCGAGTTAGTGCGCTGGACGCTGGATGGCGCACCGCCGCCCGAGGTGGCGCGCATGGTGGTTCAGCCGAGCGACACGGTGCTCGACGTGGCGCTCGCCCTCTCCGGCCTGCCCACCGACGTGGCACGCGAGGTGGAGCCACGCTGGGCGGCGCGCGTGGCGGTCTGCTCCAACGCCTCCACCTACCGCATGGCGGCCGACGTGCCGCTGATCATCCCGGAGGTCAACCCGGACCATGTGGGCCTGATCGAGCGCCAGCGGGCCGAGCGCGGCTGGCGGGGGTGCCTGGTGACCAATCCGAACTGCGCGGCGATCGCGGTGGTGATGGCGCTCAAGCCGCTGCACGACGCCTTCGGGGTGCGCAAGGTCCACGCCGCCACGCTGCAGTCGGTCTCTGGCGCTGGCTACCCCGGCGTGCCGTCGCTCGATATCATCGACAACATCATCCCGAACATCGCCGACGGCGGCGAGGAGGCCAAGGTAGAGAGCGAGCCGCGCAAGCTGCTTGGTGTGCTGCAGGATGGCCGCATCGTCGAGGCGCCGATCGCCATCAGCGCGCAGGTGACGCGCGTGCCGGTGATCGACGGTCACACCGCGCTGCTGGCGATCGGCTTCGAGCGCAAGCCGGCCGTCGCGGAGGCGCTGGCGGCGCTCGAGTCCTGGCGCGCCCCGGAGCCGGTGCGCGGCCTGCCCTCGGCCCCCGAGCGCCCGCTCGTCGTTCACACCATGCCGGACCGCCCGCAGCCGCGGCGCGACCGGGACGCGGGCGCCGGGATGAGCGCTTCGGTGGGGCGGGTGCGCCCCTGCCCGCTGCTGGACCTGCGGCTGGTGGTGCTGGCACACAACACGATCCGCGGCGCGGCTGGCGGCGCGATCCTCAACGCCGAGTTGCTCGTCGCCTCCGGCGTGGTCTCGTAGGGCTGCTATTGGAGGGGTGTGGGGAGGCGTCGCCTCTCCACACGAACAGAGTTCCGTGGTGGCCCGCCACCGCCTCAATGGGGAGGTATGGAGGGGCGTAGCCCTCCCAAAGATCCCTCGAGGATTCTCTTCGGGGGCCGCAGGCCCCCGAACTCCACCGAAAGGCGCAAGCCATGCCAGGGGAGAGCTTCGATCGCGCCGCGAGCTACTACGACGCCACCCGCGGCTTCCCGGAGGGCGTGCCCGAGCAGATCCGCGACGCGATCGTCCGCGCGGTGGGCGCCGGCCCCGAGACGCATTTCCTCGAGGTCGGCGTCGGCACCGGCCGCATCGCGCTGCCCTTCATCCGCGCCGGCTACCACTACATGGGCGTCGACCTCTCATTGGCGATGATGGCTGAGGTGCGGCGCAAGCTCACAGACGCACCCACCGCGCCCGCCCTGGTCCGCGGCGATGTGATGCACCTGCCGCTGGCGGACGCGTCCTTCGACGTGGTGATCGGCGTGCACGTGTTGCACCTGCTGGACGACTGGCGCCAGGGGCTGCGCGAGGCCCGCCGCGTGCTCCGGCCCGTCGGCCATATGATCTTCTCGCAGAGCGGCTGGAACAGTCGCGCCGGCGAGCCCCCCGACCCATCCAGGCTGGTGGGTGAGCGCTGGAACGCCATCCTCAAGGAGTTGGGCGTGGACCGCAGCGCCCGCCCGCGCGGCCAGTGGATGGACGACCAGGAGGTGCTGGCGGAGCTACGCGCCATGGGCGCCACGGCCGAGTTGGTGACGCTGCTGGAGTATCGGCGGCCAGGCTCCTCGGCGCGCGAGGCAGTGGACCACTTCCGCAACCGGATCTATAGTAGCGACTGGCACACGCCCGAGGAGGTCCACGCCGAGGCCGCGCGCCGGCTGGAGCGCTGGCTCGCCGAGGAGTGCCCCGACCCGGACGCCGCGCCGGAGGGCATGGCGAGCTTCAACGCCGTGGTTGCCGCGTTCACGGGGCATAATGGCGGATCGCTGAAGCGCTGAGTGGCTGAGGCCGCTGTGGTGGCTGCAGGTGCGCGGAGGGCGGTCTACCCATCTCAGCGCCCTCCGCGCCCTCACGCCGTCAGCGGTTCAGGAGCGTATGAACACCCAGGAGCACCAACCATGACCAGCGATACGATCGTCTTCACCCGCGGCGTCCCGCCGCCCGAGGCCTTCCCCACGGCGCAGATCGCCGAGTGCCTGGCCACCGCCGTCAGCGCCGACCCGGCGGTGGTGCTGCAGTACGGCCAGCAGCCCGGCTACCCGCCGCTGCGCCGGCTGCTCGCTGCGGAGTTCGGCGTCAGCGAGCGCGAAGTGCTCGTCGCCAACGGCTCGCTGCAACTGCAGGACCTGCTCGCCGCCCACCTGGTGCGCCCCGGCGCCACCGTGCTCACCGAGCAGCCCAGCTACGACCGCGCCATCGCCACCTTCCGCCGCCGCGGCGCGCGCACGGTCGGCATCCCGCTCGAGCGCGACGGCCTGGACATCGCGCGCCTCGAGGCCGAGGTGAGGCGCCAGGTCCCGGCCTTCCTCTACATGGTGCCGGACTTTCAGAACCCGGCCGGCGTCACCACCTCGGCGGGGAAGCGCCGCGCTGTGCTGGAGCTTGCCGCGCGCTACGGCTTCTGGGTGGTGGAGGACGTACCCTACCGCAAGCTGCGCTACCGCGGGCAGGACGCGCCGATGCTGCGCCAGATCGACCCGACGCGCGTCGTCACGATGAGCTCGTTCAGCAAGTTGCTCAGCCCCGGCATGCGCGTCGGCTACATGGTGGCCCCGGCGGAGTTGGTGGAGGCGGTGACGAAGGAGGGCGAGAGCACCTACCTCTCGCCGGTGCTGCCCACCCAGGCCGCTGTGGCCGAGTTCATCCGCCGCGGCTGGCTGGGGCCGAACATCGAGCGGCTCAAGGAGCTGTACGCGCCGCGTTGGGAGGCCATGCGCCACGCCGTCCGCACCCACCTGGAGGGCTGCGAGGCGTCCGAGCCGGACGGCGGCTTCTTCTTCAGCGTCACGCTCCCGCCGGAGGCCAACACACGGGACCTGGTGGCGCGCGCGAAGGAGATCGGGCTAGTACTCACGCCGGGCCAGGCGTTCTTCGCCGACCCGGACCGCGGCCCGGCGCCGGATGGCGAGCGCTTC
>DATMBA010000740.1:0-14481 GCA_035559635.1 Roseiflexaceae bacterium | reverse complement strand
GAGGAACTGCAGCGGCTGGGCGAGGGGCGGCGCCGCGCGGCCGCCGGCCTGCTGGCGTTCCTACCGGGGTGGCTGGCGTTAGCCGTCCAGGTTGCGCTGGCGCTGCTCCCGCTGGTCGCGCTGCTGATGCTCTACCTGCTGCGCCGTAGGCGGCCGCGCCAGCGCCGGGCCGGGGACGAGGAGCGCGTCTCGCTCTTCAGCCTGGAGGGGGTCGCCGCCGACCTGCGCGCGTTGCTGGCCGGCCTGGGGCGGCGCGGGGAGGAGAGCGGGCTGCGTGCGGCGCTGGCCCGGCTGCGCGGCGCGGACCCGGTGAGCCGGGTGCGGCGCAGCTACATCCGGCTGCTGCTGGCCGGCGAGGCGCGTGAGCGGCCCCGCGCGCCTCATCAGACCCCCCGTGAGTACGAGCCGGAGGCGGCCGAGGCCCTGCCCGCCGCCCGCGAGCCGATCGCCGCGCTCACCGCCGCCTACGAGCGCGCCCGCTACCACCCCGAGGCCACCGGCGCGGCAGACGCCGATGCGGCTGAGTGGGCCTGGCGGGCGATTGAGCGCGGCCACTAATGTGAACCGCGCTGCGGGAGGGACAGGGGAGGGCTGACCCTCCCCTGAAACCCTACCTCTTTATCATACGGCATGGGAAGGTCAGGGAGGGTGTAGCCCTCCCCGCAACCCACCCCTTCCTCCGGCAAGTGTCCGCGGCAGGCACACGAGTCTACCGCGCCGCCGCCCGCCCGCCGACGTGGTCCACGGCCTCCTTCACGCCCTTCTGGTGCGCGCAGTGGGCACAGCAGTAGAACGTGCCGTTGGCCTCGATCCCGTGCCCGACGATCTTGCAGCCGCAGTGGTCGCAGATCGGCGCCAGCTTGTGGATGGCGCACTCGAAGCTGTCGAACACGTGGCGCTGGCCGGCCGTGATCACCTCGAAGGCGAGGTAGTAGTCATTGCCACACACTTCACAGACCGCCATACGAGCCCTCCTTCTTTGGAATAGCCGGTTCCCGCCGATCGACGGCCGATCAGGCGGTGCGAGCGGGGAGAGGCGGGCTGGCATGTCGGGCGGTGGAGGGCGGGTGGGCGTTTCGCTTAGCGCTGGGTGCGCGGCTGCGTGCGGGGCGCGCCGGCATCTCCTCGCTCGTCAGCGCCATCATACACCCTGGCGCGGATGGTGATCAAGACGCGGCGCGAATGTGCTACCATGTCGCCAGCATGAAGCGAGTCCAGGGGAGGCATTCGCCCTCCCTTGAAAACCCACCTGCCAACGGTGGAGGAGCACCAGGGGTTGAGTTTCGCGGAGAGCAAGCGATGCACGATGTGATCCCATCGATCGAGCAGTGGCGGGCGCGCGGCGAGCGCGTGGCGGTGGCCACAGTGGTCAAAACGCTCGGCTCCGCGCCGCGCGGTGTGGGCGCCAAGATGGCGGTCTCCTCCTCCGGCAGCATGGCCGGCTCAGTGAGCGGCGGCTGCATCGAGGGCGCGGTGTTCGACGCCTGCCAGGAGGCCATCAGGACCGGCCGGGCGCGCCTGCTGCACTTCGGCGTGGCCGACGACGACGCCTGGGATGTGGGCCTGGCTTGCGGCGGTGTGATCGATGTGTTCGTGGAGCCGCTGGATGTGTAGTGGTGCATCCGCCAGGTGTGTTGACACACACCTGCCGGAAGGGTGGGTATGAGGGAGGGCTGCGCCCTCCCTCGCCCTCCCCCTTCTTTCAGCGGATGCGGGGGCCGCAGGCCTCCGCGCCCCCGGCCGGGAGACGTTTCAACCAAGCTCTGACTACTGACTACTCTGTAAACACAGCGATGGTAACAATCTACGAGACTCTGAAAGAGTGTCTTGCCGCGGAGAAACCCGTCGCGGTGGCGACGCTGGTGGCGGGCGAGGGGCCGGTTGGCGCCAAGCTGCTGGTGCGGCCGGATGCCCCCGCGCTCGGCGGCCTTGGAGACGCGACGCTGGATGAGGCGGTGGCGCGCGACGCCATGGAGTTGCTCGCGCGCGCCGAGAGCGAGGTGCGCGCCTACACCACGCCCGCTGGCGAGGTCCAGGTGTTCCTGGAGACCTACCCGCCCCCGCCCACCCTCTTCATCGTCGGCGCGGTCCACATCGCCATCCCGCTCGTGACCTTCGGCAAGACCCTCGGCTTCCGCACGGTGGTGGTGGACGCTCGCGGCGCCTTCGCAACCCCTGAGCGCTTCGCCCACGCCGACGAGTTGATCCACGCCTGGCCGGACGAGGTGCTGCCCGGCCGGCTCAACTCCAACAGCATGGTGGTCCTGCTCACACACGACCCCAAGCTGGACGACCCGGCGCTCAAGGTGGCGCTCCCCAGCCCGGCCCGCTACGTCGGCGCACTCGGCAGCCCCAGGACGCACGCCAGGCGGCTGGAGCGGCTGCGGGCCGAGGGCGTGCCAGAGGAGCAGCTGGCCCGCCTGCACGCCCCGATCGGCCTGAAGATCGGCGGGCGCACCCCCGAGGAGATCGCCGTCAGCATCATCGCCGAGATCGTCGCCGCGCGCCACGGCCTCACCGGACGTTGAAGATTAAGACAAGGTGCGCGCGTCCGTGACCATCGGCGCGCACGCGCATGGGGGTGTGGGGGGCCTGCGGCCCCCACCGCGATGCTTTTGCGGCGGGGCTGCGCCCCGCCGCGCCTCCCCAGACGGGAACGCTGGCGGCCGCGCAGCGAACCCATGTCTAAAGATTGAAGCTTGAAGCTTGTTCAGAGTGAACCGATGCCGTCCAGCTTCGCTCCAACCCCGATCAATATTCAATCGGTCACGCCCCGCGCCAGTCCAGCTTGCGCTGCACAAGCCACAGAAAGGCGGCGCTGAACCCCGCCAGCGCCAGCGCGTCCAGCAGGATGCGCGGCCCCACCTCGCCGGCCAGCGCCGCGCGGAAGGCATCCGCGGCGTAGGTGGTGGGCACGAACAGCGCCACCACCCGCAGGGGCGCCGGCATCAACTCGGCCGGAATCATAAGCGGCGAGAGGAAGGTGAAGAAGGCGATCAGCGCGTTGCCGATCACGTTGGCCGTCTGCCCGTCCTTCGCGTAGGCCCCCAGGAACGCCCCCATGCCGGCGAGCGAGAGCGCGCCGAGCGGCACCAGCACCAGCAGCAGCGGGCTGGCCGCCAGCGGCAGCCCCAGCATCAGGCTCCCCGCCAGATAGCTCGTCGCCACCCCCGGCAGCGCGAAGAGCATGTAGACCGTCACCAAGGCCAGCACCATCACCAGCTTTGGGATGGGTAGCGCCGCCCAGTAGTCTAGCTCGCGGTTCTGGCGCATCCAGCCGAGCTTGCCTACCAGCATCATCGTCGGCCCGTAGGCGATCGAGGTGGCCATGTTGCCGCCCAGCAGGAAGATCGCTCGCCCGGTGTCGATCGCCATGCCGGTGGTGGTGTAGATGAAGATCAGCCCGAGCGGCAGCACCATGCCGAAGAAGGTGTGGAAGAACCAGTTGGTGCGGTACTCGGTCAGCACCACCTTCACCAACTCGATGTATTGCCCGGCGGCGCGGGCCAGCGTGCGGCGCGGCGGCGCGTAGGGCGGCGCCGCTGTTGGAAGCGCGGTGTCAGCCAAGGGTCGTGCCTCCTCCCAGCTGAAGGTAGACGTCCTCGAGCGAGGGCGTCAGGATGCGGAAGTCGTCCAACTGCTCCAGCCCGATCCGCGCCAGCACCTGGTCGATCGATGCGCGCACCGTGTCCCGACGGCACAGCACCGTCCAGTGCTGGCGGCTCAGTGGATGGGCCTCACCCAACTCCTCCAGCAGCGCCGCGTGGCCATTGGCCTCGGCCTTGAAGAGCAGGTCCAGCCGCACCCGCTGGTCCACGCGCGCCTTCAGTTCGCCGGGGGTGCCAAGCGCCATCAGCCGCCCGTGGTTGATGATCCCCACCCGCTGGATCACCCGCTCGGCCTCCAGGACGTTGTGTGTCACCAGGATGATTGTCGCGCCGCGCTGGTTCTGGCGCAGCAGCTTCTGCCAGACCATGCGGCGCACCTCTGGGTCCAACTCATTGGTCGGCTCGTCGAAGATCTGCACCGGCCGGTCGCCCACGAAGGCCACCGCCAGGGTGACGAGCTTGCGCTGGCCGCCGGAGAGGGAGCGGATCTGCCTGCGGCGCACGCCATCCAGCCCCAGCTCGGCCATCAGGTCGTCGGTCTGGCGGCGGGCCTCCTTCACCCCCAGGCCGCGGAAGCGGGCGGTGTGCAGGATGGCCTCCTCGGGGTAGAGATCCTGCAGCGCGCCGGAGTGCTGCGGCTGCAACGCCACGTACTCGGCCACCAACTCCGCGCGGCGCACCACGTCCTGCCCGAAGAGCCGCACCGCGCCAGAGGTGGGGCGCAGCAGCCCGGCGAGCTGGTTCACCAGGGTGGACTTGCCAGCGCCGTTCGGTCCCAGCAGGCCGAAGATCTCGCCGGCGCGAATGTCGAACGTCAGGCCGTCGTTCGCCCGGCGCTCGGACCCGCGGTAGATTTTGGTAAGGTTCTCGATCTCGTACACAGGGGACACTGTGATTGCTCCTTGCTGCGCGTTCCATATAGGCGCTAGACGATAGACGATAGGCACGAGGCTTCAGTGGTCCCTATTGCCTGTTGCCTGTCGCCTATCACCCATCACCTGCTGCGGTCGGCCCGAACAGCCGCATGGCGTTCGCGCACAGCCCACGCCAGAATTCGCTCTCCGGATCGCATTCCAGGATCGTCAGCGCCAGCCCGTTCATGTACGCGAAGTATGACCAGAAGATGCGGTCCGGTGGGCCGGGCACCAGCTCGCCGGCCTCCTGCGCTGCCTGGATCAGCGGCACCATCGCCGCGCAGATGCGCTCACTGAAGGCGAAGATCTGGCCCGCCAGCTCACCGAAGCGGTCGCGCTGGTGGATGACGTACTGCACCAGCACCAGGTAGGCCTCGCGGCGCGCCACCGCGGCCAGTTGCTCGTCCACCATGCGGCGTAGGCGCTCCAGCGGGGTGCCCTGCGGGTGGCGCGCGGGGTCGAACAGCGGCTCGAACTCCGCCAGCGGCTCCAGCACCGCCGCGCGGAACAGCTCCTCCTTCGAGGCGAAGTGCAGGAACACGCTGCCGTGGCTCAGCCCCGCCGCCGCCGCCACATCCGAGATGCTGGTCTGCGAGAAGCCGTGGTGGGCGAACAGCGGCGTGGCGGCCTGCACGATCTGCCGCCGCCGCTCGGCCCGGATCTGCTCGTTCTGCGCTTTGCTTCGCGGCATGGCCGCGCCTCCAACCCTGTCCGCATGAGGGCAGCGTGCCTTCATGGTTAGATTAATGACTAATCAGTCAGTCATAAAATAACAGAGCGCTCCTGCGTTGTCAAGGGGGAAATCTCCTCCACTCTCACCGCGCCATAAGCGGCCTCTCACCTCCGCCCCACCCGCACCCTGGAACGTGGCCCCAACGCGGCACGTCTCATAAGTGCCTATCCGGATAGGGTGGGTTTCAGGGGAGGGCTTCGCCCTCCCCTGAAACCTCCCCGTCGTTGAAGATTGAGGACCAGCGGCTACGGGAACGCTGCAAGGGCAACTGAAGGGTGAGGGCGCCGCGTAGGAGACTCAGCGTACCCTTCCAGCTACAGGACAGATGGCAGGCGCGGGCGCTGCCCAGGCGACTCAGCGGCCTCACCCTACCGCAGCGCCTCAGCGGTCCCGGTCGTTAAGTGAGAAAGCAGAACCATGTTCACCCGCATCCCGCCCCTTCTCCAGCGCGGCCTCGCGCTCGCGCTGCTTGCGTCGCTGCTCGCTGCCTGCGGCCTCGGCGGCCAGGCTACCCAGCCGACCGCCCTGCCCACCGCGCTGCCCACCGCCCTGCCCACCGTGCTGCCCACCGTGCTGCCCACCGTGCTGCCCACCGCGCCGGCTGTCACGGTGCTCCCGCTGCCACCCACCGCCACGGCCCAGCCCACCGCCGCCACCTACCCCACTCCGGCCAGCGGCGCACCCACCGCCACGCCGCCGCTCCCGACGATGGCGCCGGCGCCGCAGCCGATCATCGGCTTCAACCCCAAAGGCGGCCCGGCTGGCACCCAAGTCAGCGTCTTCGGCTCCGGCTACGCCCCCGGCCAGGTGGTCGTGGTGCGCCTCGGCCTTCCCGCGCCCACCGGCGAGGCTCTCGCCAGCGCCTTCGCTAGCGCCGACGGGCGCTGGTCCGCTACGCTCATCATCCCGGACCGCCTGCCCTCCGGCGAGCCGATCACCACCGCCACTATGTACCTGGTGGCAATGAACGACCGCAACCAAGCCCTCGCCAGCGCGCCCTTCGGCTTCGTGCCGCCCCCGCCGGAGCCGGACCGATCGCAGGGCGCGCCCACCGTGGCCGAGTTGCTGCGCACTTGGCAGCGCGGCGACGACGTGCGCCCCTTCCTGGCAGCCCGCCTCCGCGCCCAGTACGACGCTGGCGTCCCCGCCGACCAATTGCTCGGCCTGCACCCCATCGCGCTCGTCAACTTCATGGCCGACACCTGGTGGGACGGGCCGGACGGTACACTGCTCGCCACGTTCTACCTGGACTACGGCACGTTCGCCGAGTTGCGCACCTTCAGCATGGTGGCCGAGGCCGGCCGCTGGCGCGTGGCCGGCACCGCGCTGGACCAGCCGCAGCCCCCGCCCACCATGCCCCTGCCGTCGGACGAAGTGGACGCGGTCTACCGCTTCCTGGACGCCTCCCGTGCCGACCGCGCCATGACCAGGGCGCGCTTCTACCTCGGCGGGCGCCTGCGTGAACTGGTGGAGTTGGGCCAGATCACGGACGTGGGCACGATCCTGCTCGAGCCGAGCGCCTTCCAGTCCTTCGTGGTGGACGGCCTGGTGGCCACCGACCCGGACAACGCCTACGTCAAGGCCACGCTCTACTACGGCCCCGGCCCCGGCTACGTGCGCATCTTCCAACTCTCCCGGCGGGACGGCGGCTTCTGGCGGATCTTCAAGGTCGCGCCCCCCGAGCCGGAGCGGCCGACCCCAACGCTGCCGCCCTACCCCGCCCCGTAGGGGATGATGCTCACGCAAAGGGGCCCTGCCAGCGCCCCACACGCCTTCCCGCCCGGCCCGGCGCCGTGCCACCCGACGCCCCGAGCTGGAGCGAAGGGTGGCGCCGGAGGCAGGAGCGGAGGAGGTGAGCAACACCGGCCTGTGGCGCTACCGCGACGGCTACTGGGCGCCCGAGGCCGGGCTGCTGTCGGCGGCGCCGGCGAGGGCTGCTCCACCAGCCTCAGCGCCGTGTCGTCGCCCGGCGGCGAGGAGAGGATGTTGACAGCGCCCTACAGCGACGTGCAGCATCATCGAACCATCCACCTGCTGGGAGCGCGGGCGTCTCGCCCGCATGCGCGCGCTCCCAGCGATCACCCATGCTCCACGTCGCTATAGCGGCGGTAGGGCGCCATCAACACCCCTGACTTCGTACCACGCCCGGCGCGTGCACGACTCGTCGCCACATCCGGCGGCGGCATAATTCTTGACGGACGTTCTAGCGGCATGGTACTATGCCCCCAACTCGTTATGCTCCCAATAGCAGGGAAACGCACAGGCTGACCCCCGCGCGTAGCCCTCCGGAAAGGCCGACCGATGATACGTGTAACGGTTGACAGCATCCGCGTGAGCTTGCTGACACAGCATCGAGTCGTTGTCCTACGAGAGGCTGATAACCGCCGGTACCTCCCGATCTGGATCGGCGCCTTCGAGGCCGACGCGATCGCGCTCGCGCTGCAGGGGCATGAGCCGCAGCGGCCTATGACCCACGACCTGCTGAAGTCCGTGTTCGCCGAGTTGGGCGCCACCATCAGCTACATCCTGGTCAACGATATTCAGGACAGCACCTTCTTCGCCCGCATCGTCGTCGAGCAGCGCGGCCACACCGTCGAGATCGATGCCCGCCCGAGCGACGCGATCGCGCTGGCGGTCCGCAGCGATGTGCCGATCTACGTCGAGACGCATGTGTTCGAGCAGGCCGGCGTGCTGTTCGAGGAGGAGGAGAGCGCCGCGCCCGCCGAGGCTCCCGCCGCCGCCGAGGAGACGGACACCGAGCCGTCCTCGGACGAGGGGCTCTCGCTCTTCCGCGACTTCATCAACACGCTGGACCTCGAGGACGACGAGGGGCGCAAAGACAAGAAGTGAGGCGGGCGCCCGCCCAGCGAGCCCACGTCTGAGAGCCTGTTTGAAACGAGGAGCGTGAGGGGTAAAACCCCACCCCCATCCTCCGCCCGCCCGCCGCGCGGCGGTGGGGGTGGGGGAGGTGCGGGGGCCGCATGCCCCCGCGCCCCGGGCCGGGAGGCGTTTCAACCAAGCTCTAAGATGTGGATAACTACCATGTTTCTGTGGATAACCACAGGCGATTGTGGATAAGTTGTCGTACGACGTGGGGATGATCGTGTACAGCGCCAGCCCGGGCGCCACGCGCAGACGGCAGCCGCACAACATGTGCAGAGCCGCCCACCGGTTATCCCCGCGCCGCGATCCGCAG
Source organism: Roseiflexaceae bacterium (assembly GCA_035559635.1). Classification (GTDB taxonomy): domain Bacteria; phylum Chloroflexota; class Chloroflexia; order Chloroflexales; family Roseiflexaceae; genus CALJIC01. The sequence goes on along the minus strand of DATMBA010000740.1, from coordinate 6,030 downwards.
CACCAGCGCCCCGCACAGCGGTTGTCCACCTATCCACAGCGCCTACGGGTGTTCCTGATCTCTCTCACACCTATCCAAATGGTACGGGGGGTACCGTTCGTGGGCCGGCGCGTGCACACGAGTCGCACACGCTGAACGGGCGCGGCGCTGGCAGGAAAGCGGCCAGCAGCAACGGGCGCCCCTTTGCGCAGCAGAAATGACGCGGCTGAAGTTGCCCCCGCCGTTGCTCTGTGGTACACTGCGGGGAGAAGCTACCGGCCTGCCTCGCCTCGGCCCGCTTGCGGTCGGGGCGTTTTATGTGGGTCAGGGAGGTCAACGCCCTCCCTGAAACCCTCCCATGACAGCGATAGGAACCCATGAAGCGCCACGATATTCGGAACATCGCCATCATCGCCCATGTTGACCACGGCAAGACCACGCTGGTGGACGCGCTGCTGCGCCAGTCGCACATCTTCCGCGACAACCAGCAGGTGGCCGAGCGCGTGCTGGACTCGAACGCCCTGGAGCGCGAGCGCGGTATCACCATCCTCGCTAAGAACACCGCCGTCAGCTACAAGGGGGTCAAGATCAACATCGTGGACACCCCCGGCCACGCGGACTTCGGCGGGGAAGTGGAGCGGGTGATGAACATGGTGGACGGTGTGCTGCTGCTGGTGGACGCGGTGGACGGCCCCATGCCGCAGACGCGCTTCGTGCTGCGCAAGGCGCTGCAGGCCGGCCACCGCGCCATCGTGGTGGTGAACAAGATCGACCGGCCCAACGCCCGCCCGAATCACGTGGTGAACGAGACCTTCGACCTGTTCATCGATCTGGGTGCGTCGGACGAGCAGGCCGAGTTCGCCACGATCTTCACCAACGCGCTCACCGGCGTGGCCGGGCGCTCACCGCTCAAGATCCACGACTCGCTCGAGCCGCTCTTCGACGCGATCGTCGACCAGATCCCGCCGCCGGAAGTGGACCCACAGGGGCCAGCCCAGTTGCTGGTGACCAACACCGTCTATGACGACTACAAGGGCAAGATCCTGATCGGCCGGCTGCGCCGCGGCACGCTGCGCAAGGGGCAGCCGGTGGCACGAATCGCGCACGACGGGAGCATCACGCTCGCCAAAATCAGCCAACTGTTCGTGTTCAGCGGCCTGGAGCGCCGCGAGGTGGAGGAGGCCAGCGCCGGCGACATCATCGCCGTGGCGGGCATCGGCGACGCCGGCATCGGCGACACGATCGCCGACGCGCAGCAGCCCGAGCAGCTGCCGCCGATCGCCGTCGAGGAGCCGACGGTGCGTATGACCTTCAGCGTCAACAACAGCCCCTTCGCCGGCCGCGAGGGCATGCATGTGACCAGCCGCAAGCTGCGCGAGCGCCTCTACCAGGAGATCCAGCGCGACGTGGCGCTGCGCGTGCAGGACACCGACGCGCCGGACGCCTTCGCGGTGAGCGGGCGCGGCGAGCTGCACCTCACGATCCTGATCGAGACTATGCGCCGCGAGGGGTATGAGTTCCAGGTCTCGCGCCCCGAGGTGATCTTCAAGGACGTGGGCGGCGTTAAGCACGAGCCAATCGAGCAGGTCGAGATCGAGGTCGCCAGCCAGTATCAGGGCACGGTGATCGAATTGATGGGCCAGCGGCGCGGCCAGATGCGGGACATGCACATCCGCGACGACGGGCTGGTGCACATGATCTTCCACGTGCCCACCCGCGGCCTGCTCGGCTTCCGGCAGACGTTCCTCACCGCCACACGCGGCGAGGGTGTGATCAACACCCTCTTCATGGGCTACGAGCCGCTGGCCGGCGAGATCAGCACGCGCGCCAACGGCAGCCTGATCGCCACCGAGACCGGTGTGGCCACCACCTTCGGCCTGCACGGCGCCCAGGAGCGCGGCACGCTGTTCATCACCCCCGGCACCGAGGTGTACGAGGGCATGATCGTCGGCCAGCACATCCGCGACCGCGACCTGGAGGTGAATGTCTGCCGGCGCAAGCACCTGACGAACATCCGCTCCTCCACCGCCGAGGAGGCGCTGCGGCTAGAGGCGCCGCGGGTGTTGAGCCTGGACGATGCGATCGAGTACATTAGCGACGACGAGTTGGTGGAGGTGACGCCCAAGAGCTTCCGGCTGCGCAAGCGGCTGCTGACGCTGCACGAGCGCCAGCGCGAGCAGAAGCGCCGGGACATGGCGCTGGCCGGCGGGGCGTAGGCTCCGCCGAACACGGGCAGGCGATAGCCGCCGGCAACATGCGCGGGGGTTTAGATCCCCACCACCTCCTCCCCGCCCTGGACCCGGTAGGCGTAGGCCATGCGCGGGGTGTTGAAGGCGAAGCCCGCGCGGCCGGCACCGTCCAGCAGGATCAGGCCGCCTAGCCCGCCCACCCGCTGCGCCAGCACCTCGATGGCGCGCCGGGCGGCCTCGGCCGGGTGATGCCCGGCGCCCACCAGGTCGGTGGCCGTCTTGGCCAGCAGCACCTTGATGATCGACTCGCCCCAGCCGGTGGAGGACGCGCCGGCGGTGAAGTTGTCGGCGTACAGGCCGGCCCCGATCAGCGGCGAGTCGCCCACCCGGCCGGGCAGCTTGAGCGAGGTGCCGCCGGTGGAGGTGCCGGCCGCCAGGTTGCCGTGCGCGTCCAGCGCCACGCAGCCGACGGTGTCCCAGGGGCCGGATGAGCGTTGAGGTTCGCTGCCTGTTCTCAGCTCTCGGCTCTCAGCTCTCAGCTCTCGGTCGGTGCCGCCCGAGACGAGGCCGCGAGTGCCGGCCACCGCGCCGGGCGGTCGTTGGAAGCCGTGCTCGGTACGGTAGGACTCCCGGCGCAGCAGCGCCTCCCAGCGGGCACGCTCGCGCTCCACCACCAGCTCCGCCGGGTCGCAGAGCGGCACGCCGCGGGCGGCGGCGAAGCGCTCGGCGCCCTCGGCCACCAGCAGCACCACCTCGCTCTCCAGGACGCGGCGGGCCAGCGTGATCGGGTTGCGCACCCGCCGCACCGCCGCCACCGCGCCCGAGCGCAGCGTCGCCCCGTCCTGGATGGCCGCATCCAGCTCCGCCACGCCGTCACGGTTGAGCACCGAGCCGACGCCAGCGTCGAAGATCGGGTGGTCCTCCAGCGCGCGCACCGCGGCCTCCACCGCATCGAGCGCCGCGCCGCCACCCTCCAGCGCCTGCCAGCCGGCCCGCAGCGCGGCCAGACACCCCTGCTGGTGCGGCGCCACCTCGTCATCCGGGATGTCCCACGCGCCGCCATGGACGATCAGTGCCAGTGGCATACAATGAGTCCCTCGAGGGAGGGGTTCGGGGAGGGCGAAGCCCTCCCAGGCCCTCCCGTGCTCACAGCGTGGGAGGGCTTCGCCCTCCCCCTTCTCCCGCGCCTGAAGCTGGAGCGCTGTTGGGCGGGCAAAGATCTCCCAGGCCCCTTCTGTACAGGGGTTACGCGGCCCGCGCCCGCACCCACGCGGGACGCCGGCTGCGTACGTCATGTGCTTTAGCCGCGCGTAGCTCGCCAGAACTTACGGGCGTAGACGACGAACGAGAGCAGGAACGGCGCGAGCGAGGCGTAGAGCGCCGGCCTCCCGCTGCGCTCCCCGTCCGCGATGTACAGCAGCATAGCGAGCGTGAGCGAGAGGGTGGTGGCCTTGCCGGCCAGGTGCGCTTCGGCCAACTCCGCGCGGCGGCGGTAGATCAGCGCGCCGCCCAGGATGATCGCCACGTCTCGCCCGATCAGCAGCGCAGCGGCCCACCAGGGGAAGCCGCGGGCGCGGGTGAGGGCCAGCGCGGTGGCGTTGATCATCAGCTTGTCGGCCAGCGGGTCCAGCAGTTTGCCGAGCGGCGAGACCTCGTGGCGCCGGCGGGCCAGCGCGCCGTCGACGGCGTCAGTGGCCATGGCGGCGCCCAGGATGCCGAGCGCCCGCCAGCGCTGCTCGGGGTGCAGCATGGCGCGCACCGCCGCCGGCAGCATCAGCAGCCGCGCGATGGTGAGCAGGTTGGCGGGGTAGATGAACTCCCGCAGCTTGAAGGCGTGGCGGAGCCTGGCGCGCACTGATCACCCTCCTCCCACGAACCGCTGCGGCGCTGACGGGGTGCGGCCGCTGCACATGGCTCGCGGTCGCCGTGCTCAGCGTCAGCGGCCACACACCCGGCAGCGCGTCAGCGTTCAATACGACGGCGGCGGGGTGTAGCCTAGTGGGGCCTGGATGTCCCGCGCCGGGTAGAGCTGTGCGATGAGTTGGCCGAGTGCGTGGCCGATCACCAGCTGCGCGTAGAAGGCGGTGAACAGCACGCCGATACCGCAGGCGAAGATGCCCAGGCTGGCGACGATCCCGGCCGCGATGGCCGTGACGATCAGCATGACGAACGGGCCGATGTTGTTGCGCAGGCTGGCGAACACCTCGCCGAACTTGAACGCCTCGCCGAACTCGTCTGTCGCCAGGTAGCGGGCGATCGCCGCAAGCGCCGCCAGCCCACAAGCGATCGCCGCCAGGAACAGCAGCGGGAAGAGGCACAGTCCGATCAGCGCGCCGGCACCGCCCTCCCCCTCGGCGTCCATCGTCGCCGCGGCGGCGCCGGCGGTGGCGAAGATGACGATGAAGTACAGCAGGATCACCGGCAGCGTGTAGACGATCTGGATCACGATTCCCATCAGCCCGCGCGTCAGGATGTCGCCGAACTCGTTCCAATCCGGCAGCGGGCGCTCCTGGCCGCGCGCCACGTTCCTGGCGAGCTTGTAGCTGTAGCCATAGGTCGCGAGCGTACCGAGGATCGGGATGAGAGTGATCAGCCCTCCGAGAAGCACCTTGGTGACCCAACTCTCGTCCTTGGTCACGAAGCTGAACGCCCTACCGATGTCCATACGCGCTCCTTCTGCATGCATGCTTGTGGCCAACGTCTGAGAGCTTGGTTGAAACGCCTCCCGGCCCGGGGCGCGGGGGCCGCAGGCTCCCGCACCTCCTCCGCCCGCCGCCGCGTGGTGGGCGGGGGATGGGTGAGGAGTGAAACCCCTCGTGCTCCCCTTTTCAGACAGGCTCTGAGTCATATGGGAGAAGGACGTTTCAGGGAGGCCCGACCTCGCTGGACCTCCCGTATCGTACAATCTCCCCAGGGTGGGGATGGCGGGGAGAACCAAGCCTCCCCGTCATCCTCCCACCCTGCGAACCTACAGCCCGGTCTGGCTCTCGAGGCGGCTCAGACCCTGCGCCTCAAGCAGTTTAGCGGCGGCGGCGTAGATCTGCCCCACCGCGAGGTGCGCGTAGAGCAGCGCGCAGAGCATAAGCCAGCACAGGACAATGACCGCCGGGAGCGCGTAGGCGAAGGGGGCCTGCGCCACCAGCAGCGTGGTGCCACCGAGCGCCAGGGTCGGCAGGTAGGCCGGCAGCGAGGCCAGACGCGCCCGCAGGTAGACCCGGCGCGCGCCCGGCCGCAGCGCCTCGTGCAGCGACGCCGCGCTCATCGCCCGCTCCGGCGATCCCTCCTCCACGAAGATCAGGCGGGCCACCGGCGAGACGCCCACCAGGAACATCACCGCCAGGAACACCACCACTGTGCCGACGATCAGCGGCGTCACGCGCTGCGTCACCTCCTCGGCGCCGGCCACCAGGCTGCCGATACCGACGCAGAAGAACAGGAAGGCGGCCAGCAGCATCGGCAGCACGAAGAACAGGAAGTCCACCAACCCGGCAAACAGGCCGATCAGGTAGCGGCTCGACCAGTCGCCCCACGGTGGCAGCGGGGTGGGGTAGCCCTTGCGCGCGTTGTCCATGTTCTCCACCACCATCCCGGCCGCGAACGGGTACCCGATGATGGTGAACATCAAAGCGCCGCCGATCATAATCTTGCGCCACCAACGCGGGTCGGCGTGTATGTTGCGCAGAGCGGTGCGGAGATCCATCATCAGTGACTTCTACAGTCGGGTGGGTTTCAGGGATTGACTACCGTACAGAAAACCTGTTCGCCTTGCGGTCCTGAAACGAGTACGTGCCGCAGCTGATAGGATTCCCAACGAGGTTCGCTACCAACGACTCGAAGGGAGGCCAACCATGCGCGACACGTA